>NZ_JAIVFV010000031.1 GCF_020829445.1 Nostoc sp. CHAB 5836 | reverse complement strand
CTCATTTAATTTAATTGCATTTACCGATGTTATTTTTCTAGTGCAAGGGTGTGATGTTTATTGCAAATAACAGATTTACTTCCAAAATAAACTAAGAGCCATAGCAAGCTTGGATCTACCTTTGAACACACAAAATATTCTCAGGTAAAAACTAAGCTCTCACTTAAACCGGGAGTTAACCCCCCAGTCTCGCAAAAGTCCAGAGGGATTATCCCAGTTTTAGTTGTTTATCAGGCTTTTAAAACGTTAACCTTTGTGGGCTAACTTTAGGTGCATTTTTCTGCAAAATCTCGGGCAAGAGAAATTCAGAATCATCTGCGGCACTTTTGTGCTACCTCTTTTTACCATGAATCACAACTTAAGAACAATTATGACACTAACTCTTCGTCAAAATCAAGTTGTAATCAAGCATTTTTTTGTAAGCTTTAAGGCTTACAAGATGAAGTTATTCGGACAATCCACCACCACAGCCAAAAATTTGGCTTATAAACCAAATTTTTGCTAAATATAAATTTTTTCTCTGTTTTCTAGCAGGTTATCAATTAACCACAAAGTTGTCAGAAGAAAATCTTTAAAAATCCCAAAAATGGGCAAATTTTGGATTTTAAGACACTAGATCAGCCAAGCTAGATTTATCTATGGCCAGATAATTTTGCTAAAGATGCGAAATTCAGCAACTAGCAACTTTGCTTAGGTAATCAGAGGATTCTTCTAGCAATCATCAATCACTTATACACCTCTTATCAAAATAAATAAACAGATGTGGGAATTGCTTGTTCAGCATTGATTATTTATTTGGAGTCAAAGCGGATAGTTATATCCAAAACAGCATAGGTGCATAGAAAGCAGAGATCAAAGTTTTTAATTCTGTAGTGCGTTTTTGGAGGTGAGCAGATGCTAAGTGAGTCGGCTTCAAAAAACTAACCTATGTGACAAAATGTAAAATCAGTAAACAACCTATAAATTCGTTGTTCTACAGTTTTTATAAAACTAAACATACATAGGTTTTATCATGCCGAGTTACTTATCTATGTATCAATGTATTTGCTAGGACTTACGCAATAACTCTCTGAAACTCTTATTCCTTTGTGTCCAACTCTTACGAGACGCCTCCCGAATGCGTCCTTCTCCCAGGGGGAGACGCTAAGGCAAATGGGGTTCGTTTTTTCATTATTTTGCGTAAGTCCTGTTTGCGATCGCTTATTTGCCGCCAAACTTTCGGATTCTCTCTTAGGTGTCTTATTGTGGCAATTGGCGCCAGCCAAGCATAGCAAGCATTCTCCAATCATCATCCAATAGGGTTCGATCCTCCAACCTACGCCAGTCGCCATAGGGAGGCACTCCGTTAGTTGCCTATTCTCCACCTTGAAGGAAAGCCAACACTGCAACATTGGATGAAATGAACATTATTCACAAAGTTGGATGCAACACCCACTAATATTGTTCACTTACAAATCCACACTAGTGTCGCAAGTCAAAAGTTACCCGTGATTTAATTCTGCCCTTTCTGGCTGTAATGAAATAGTAGGTTTAAGTAAGCTGGTGCGAAAAAACATAAGTATGTTACGAAACGTAAAGAAACTTAAAACCCTTAATAATGAGCAATACAACTCTTGGAACTGAAATACTTTTTAGTACCAATTATTTGCGAAGATTCCCCTCTAGAATTTATGCAAAACTATATTCTGTATAGCCAATTCATGAATTTTCCTTACCTGAATAAAGCGCAAGTTAATATAGACTCATACAGAACTGCTATATGTGATCATTCTCAAATAAATTATGGAATGGCAAGAAAGTGTTCCTGGAATAAAATAGCAGCTAAAATATGCAATACATTTGGAGTTTATTCATATATAATTCCTATAGAAACAATAGATTATAATGATAGTTCTTAGGCTGTAATCATTGTAATTTGCTAACTTAGAAATATCTCGAAGGATGAGAAAAACATATCTGGAATAATAACCGGAATAGGTTCTTCTCTTTAACATATCTGGGGGCTGTAAGTCTTATGCCTTTAGGAGTATAACGCTTTTTTCGGGTATTTAGATCCGAAAAAAACGTTCGTGTGAATTGTTTTAAGTCCCAGATCCTATTTTTTAGAATTCGGTATATCCAGTTGTATACAGACATGATAATTAGATGTTGATTTTTTTTTCTAAAGATATTGACTTATCATTCAATTAACTGTACATTAAGTTTGTAAGACAAAAGAATAGTTTTTGTAACATCGCCGAAGCAGCGAAATAAAATTTACAGGTAATATCAATACTTCTAGAGGCATAAAGATTTTCACAATTACTAAGAACATCCTGTGATCATTCTAAGTTTATTGACACAGATTCAATATCTCTGTGTCAATAAATAGCTGTAACTCAATAGAGGCAAATTGAATGAATACTTATTTCGATAGCTTGATAACTCAGCACGATTTTTCAACGTTAGTTGAATTGCTGCTTTACAGAGCGCAAAATCAATCTGAACAGAAAGCTTATACTTTTTTACAAAGTACAGAGGCAGAAGCAGCATCGTTGACTTATAAAGAGTTGCATACGCAAGCACAAGCGATCGCTGCTAGTCTCCAGGCTCTAAATCTTGTCGGTGAACGTGCTTTGCTCTTATATCAACCGGGTCTAGATTTCATTGCTGCTTTCTTTGGATGTTTATATGCAGGTGTTATTGCTGTTCCTGCATATCCACCCAGACGAAATCAAAAATTGTCCAGGTTGCAGGCAATAGCCGTAGATGCCCAAGCCAAGATTGTACTGACTTCTAAATCTATTTTAGATAGCCTCCAAACTAGCTCCAATCAAGAAGATTTAGAAATTTCTGGATTACATTGGCTAGCTACCGATGAGTTGAGTAACGATCTAGCACAAGCATGGCAACCGCAAGAATTGAGCGGTGATACCTTAGCTTTCCTCCAGTACACATCTGGCTCTACAGGGACACCAAAGGGTGTGATGATCACTCATGGGAATCTCCTGCATAACGAGCGGATGATCGAGAAAGCCTTCGGACATACAAACAAAACTATCGTTGTTGGTTGGTTACCTGTTTTCCATGACATGGGACTCATTGGAAACGTCTTGCAACCCTTATATTTAGGCGTTCCTTGCATTCTGATGTCACCAGTAGAGTTTCTCCAAAAACCAATTCGCTGGTTGCAAGCAATATCTCACTACAAAGCTACAACTAGTGGCGGCCCAAACTTTGCTTATGATCTGTGCATTCGCAAGGCAACACCCGAACAATTAGCGGCTCTCGATCTCAGCAGTTGGGAGGTTGCTTTTACTGGTGCGGAACCCGTCCGTGCTGAGACTTTGGAGCAGTTTGCTGCTACTTTTGCGCCTTGTGGCTTTCGCAAAGAAGCATTTTACCCCTGCTATGGGATGGCAGAAACCACTCTGATAGTAACTGGGGGTGAAAAAACAGCTTTACCAATCACTTGCAACGTAGAAAAAGCAGCATTA
Organism: Nostoc sp. CHAB 5836; assembly: GCF_020829445.1. GTDB lineage: Bacteria > Cyanobacteriota > Cyanobacteriia > Cyanobacteriales > Nostocaceae > Nostoc. Next base: position 50,324 of record NZ_JAIVFV010000031.1, on the reverse strand, counting down.
GAGCAAAACCGAATTCTCAAGCAGCATCAGAGTCACGGAGATACCCTGACGATAGTCGGTTGTGGGCAAAGTCCTGCTGATCAGAAGGTCGTTATTGCTGATCCCCAATCTTTAACGATGTGTACTCCTGAACAAGTGGGAGAAATCTGGGTAGCAGGCCCGAGTGTTGCTCAAGGTTATTGGAATCAACCTGAACAGACAGAGAAAACTTTCCATGCTTATTTAGCAGATGCAGATGTTAGCGATAGTGCCATTCCATCAGGCCCATATCTTCGTACTGGAGACTTAGGATTTATGCTAAATGGGGAGTTGTTTATCACAGGGAGACTCAAAGATGTAATTATCATTAGAGGGCAAAATCATTATCCACAAGATATTGAACTGACTGTTGAGAAAAGCCATCCAGCCTTGAAATCTGATTCCGGAGCAGCATTTTCCATCGATTTTAAAGGTTCCGAACGACTAGTTATTGTTCAGGAAGTAGAGCGGAGTTACTTGCGCAAGTTAAACGTTCAAGAAATTGTCGGAAATGTCAGACAAGCAGTGATTGCACAGCATGGACTGGATATATTCGCTACTGTACTCATCAAGACTGGAAGTATTCCCAAAACCTCTAGTGGCAAAATTCGCCGTCAAGCTTGTCGAACGGCATTTCTTGCCGGTACTTTAGATGTTTTAGAGGATTGGAGTGAAAATCCTGGGAACAAAGCTAAGTTTAGGGATCTAGAAGCAGAGGTTGATTCTGTTCTCAAGCAGTTAACACCTACTAAGCAGCTATAGATACTGGGACAGGACTGACGCAAAGGTAAGGTCAAACCAACCACAGAGTCCGCTCCAGAAGCCAGTGCATCCTTGCGGTTAAGAGACTTGTACCCTTCGGGGATCTTGCTAGGCGCAGCGTCTCTCCTGTGTGTACACCCTAGTACCGTGCGGTGTAAATACACATACCATCTCTAAGCCTTTGGAGCAGCCAAATTTTCCTAGCTTTTAATGGTCTGCTTATTTTTGCCAAGCTGTAGTAGCTTCTCAAGACAGGCATGGTTGCAGTGAAAAAATTGGGTAGCATCAAAATTAAACCCATTTGATTGTTGAAACATCTAGTAGATAAGGACTTAAACTATGACAACGCAAAATATTGAATTGAATACCACATCTACACCTGCACTCAAGCAGATGCCAACAGCAGCAAATATTCAAGCATGGATAGTCTCTTATCTAGCTGACTTGTTGGAAGTCGATTCAGATGAAATCGAAGTCACAATCCCTTTTGACCGCTATGGTTTAGACTCTTCAGCAGCAGTGGGTTTGACAGGTGACTTAGAAGACTGGTTGGGATGTGAACTTGATCCAACCCTACTATACGATTACCCAACTGTTGAGGCTCTAGTTAAGCATTTAGTCTCAGAGTTAAAAGCTGAAAATTAATCTCATTCTCTTCATATTTAGTGTCATTCAGGAGAAAATCATGGTAACTATAAACAAGACTCTCGAACCATTACAAGTCCAAGAGCCAACTCACTTCCATCGCATCGAAAAAACTTACCAAAATAATCAAGACTCAGATTATACTGAAAAAATTCAAGAACTGGGTCATGAATTTAATTACGCCAAAAACAGCAATTGTTATTGGAGTAAACCTGACCTTTCGCTTCTCTATGGGACTCCTCTTTATGATGCTGCTTCTGACACCCAAAAACTAGCACTTAACCATCTTTATTGGGTTGGAAACTATAACCATACTGCTGTTAGCGAAGCAAGTACAAGTATCTACAACATGGTCACATCTGGTGTTTTTCGTGCCGTTGGTGGTTATGAAACACTTTGTGATGAACTGGACTTTGAAACCGATCAGGAAAGCCACCACATTCGTGCCTTTCAAAAGATTGGTTACAAATCGAAAATGGCTATTGTCGGTAAAACCATATTAGGTAATTCCCTCTATAGCAAAACAGAAAAAGACAATAATTGGCTTAGTCTTTTGATCCCTCAACCTGTGCGGGACTATTTCACCTCTAGTCAAGGAAGTTCTCCCTTTTCGATCCAGCGAGACAATACCTTAAGCGCGATCGCTAAGACAATGTTGAGCGATAAAAAGCAATATTACTCTCAATATTTGAGGAATTTAGAAGAAAAAGGTCAGCCGATTCCCGCACCAGCAGATGGACTAGCAGGGCGAATCGCACCCCGCTACTGGTTACGGTTTTTCACTGTTCACTGGGGTATGTCGCCCTTTATGGCGTGTCAGTACTATTCCTTGCGCTACACCGCTAATGCAATTCTCAAAAATCAAGAGTATCCCTACGTCAGATATTACCGAGAGTTAGAGCAAAAAGGCGAGTATATTCCCACCCCAACAGCTGTTTCTTATTACCACTTATTGGACGAGGCTTTCCATACCACCATCTCTCAAACCATTGCTAGAGATATGTATAAGGACTTTCCGAAGCCAACTGCTTACGAAAAATTTATCTCTGGGTTGATAGTCTATCAAATCCAACGCAACCTTTTGAGCGGACTTTCTGGAGTCTTACCTGGTCGTTGTGTTTACGATGACGAGATGTTAATGCTCTTTTACTACAAGCTTTTAAAGTCTCCCTTATTCAACATGGAAACCAAAGAAGCACTCAATTGGATGGAAAAATGTTTCTGTCAAGAACACGAAGGTTTTCAAACTGGACTGAAATATCATCAAAGTCTTTTGGAATTGATGCGGAGATTATTTAGCCGCCTAGACTATCAGTGGTCTGTCAACCGTGACATGGGAATTATGGCTGCTGGAGCTTCTATTGAGAAAGCAATTCAAAACAATATTCCCGTCTTTAAAGAGTTCTCCAAATCGGTTTTAGCTCAAGACAGTTAAAACAATTCCTAAGTACAGATGCAGCATAAAATCGTGGCGAATTGAGGGTTGAAATTTAAACGCATAGGCGCAACTCTACCAGACGCACTCGCGTTCGCCTTCCCGTAGGGTAGGGGCGCAAAGGGAAGCGCATAGGCGCAACTCTTGGAGACGCACTCGCGTTCGCCTTCCCGTAGGGTAGGAACGCAAAGAGAATTCGCTACGAATTTATCAAATATTGTACTAACGGGACTTCCAAATATAAAAATATCCCAAAAACTCTCTGTTCCTGATTCCTGTGTGTTCTCTGTCTTCTTGGCGTCTCTGTGGTTCGTTTATTTGGGTAATTTATTTCTTGGAAATCCCTAATTCGCAATTCGTAATTCAATTCTCAAGTACGAATTAGTAATTAGTTAAAGAGGGGTATAGTATTTTGACAGAACCCATAGCAATTGTTGGCATTGGTTGCCGTTTTCCCAAAGCTAAAAATCCTGAGTCCTTTTGGCATTTATTGCGTGATGGAGTAGATGCGATCGCCCAAGTACCATCAGAACGATGGGATATAGAGGCCTTTTATGAGTCTCAGCCAGCGACACCAGGAAAAATGAGTTCCCGATCGGGCGGTTTTTTGGATCAGGTAGATTTGTTTGATCCCAGCTTTTTTGGAATTTCTGCCCGCGAGGCAGAACACATGGATCCCCAACAAAGATTAGTATTGGAAGTAGCTTGGGAAGCTTTAGAAAATACTGGACTTGTACCAAAAACTCTCGCGGGTAGCCAAACTGGGGTGTTCATCGGTCTTACTAACGCTGACTACCACAAAATTATCTACAAAGACTCTTCCCAGATCGGTGCATATAGTGCCACAGGTACCACCCCTTGCATTGCCGCCAATCGTCTATCCTACTTGCTAAATCTGCGTGGCCCCAGTATGGCCATAGATACGGCTTGTTCTTCGTCATTAGTAGCAATTCATTTAGCTTGCCAGAGTTTGCGAAACGGAGAGTCGAATCTCTGCATTGCTGGAGGAGTTAACTTGATGTTGGCTCCCGAACCTGCGATTTCTTGCTCCCAAGCTCAGATGATGGCTCCTGATGGTCGGTGTAAGACCTTTGACGCTAGTGCTGATGGTTATAGCAGAGGAGAGGGTTGCGGCGTAATCGTCCTTAAGCGTCTAGAGGATGCCGTGGGTGATGGAGACAACATTTTAGCGCTGATCAGAGGCTCGGCAGTCAACCAAGATGGTACGAGTAATGGACTGACAGCTCCAAATGGCCCTTCCCAGCAAGCAGTTATTCGTCAAGCGTTGGAACAGGCTGGAGTGGCTCCAGCGCAGATTAGCTATGTAGAAGCTCATGGCACTGGCACCTCTTTAGGAGATCCAATTGAGGTCAAATCCCTGAAAGCCGTACTGATGGAAGGTCGTTCCCCAGATCAACCCTGTTGGATTGGCTCAGTCAAGACCAACATTGGTCATTTGGAAGGTGCTGCTGGCATGGCTGGCCTGATCAAGGTGATCTTACAAATGCAACAACGGGAAATTGCCCCCCATCTCCACCTCAAACAGCTTAATCCTTATATTTCTCTGGAAGGGACACCTTTTAGCATCCCTGTTGAGCGCCAGCCTTGGTCTTACTCTGGAAGTCGTTTGGCAGGGGTGAGTGCTTTCAGCTTCGGTGGCACCAATTGCCACATAATTTTAGAAGAAGCCCCGATCGCAACCCCAGTCACGAGTCAAGCAGAACGCCCTCACCACATCCTCACCCTATCAGCAAAAACTGCTCCGGCTCTAACGGAATTAGCACAAAAGTATCAAGATTTCTTCGCGTCTCATCCAGAAGTATCTTTGGGGGATGTCTGCTTCAGTGCCAATACAGGGCGATCGCATTTTGAACATCGTCTAGCTGTTGTTAGTGCATCTGCTGAACAAATTTCTCAGCAATTGAGTGCTTTTGCTGCTGGAGAACATACTCCCGGCCTGAAAAGTCAGCAACTAACTAAAAAGAAGTTACCGAAGCTAGCATTTTTATTCACCGGTCAGGGATCGCAGTATGTCGGTATGGGTCGCCAACTCTACGATACTCAACCGATTTTTCGGCAAGCGATTGACAAATGTGCCGAAATTCTGCACCCCTATCTTAACCAGCCTTTACTTGAGATTCTCTATCCCCAAGCCGGCAAATCTTCGTCTTTAGATGAAACTGCTTACACTCAACCAGCCTTGTTTGCTCTGGAATATGCTCTGTTTCAGTTATGGCAATCTTGGGGGATCAAACCAGATGCAGTCATGGGGCATAGCGTCGGTGAATATGCAGCTGCTTGTGTCGCCGGGATATTTAGTTTAGAAGATGGTCTAAAGCTGATTGCCGAACGCGCTCGTCTGATGCAGGCGTTGCCCCAAGGTGGTGAAATGGTGGCGGTAATTGCGTCGGAAGCTTTAGTAACGTCAATTATTCAACCTTATGACCAAGTGACGATTGCTGCGATTAATGGCCCGAAGAATATTGTAATTTCTGGCGATCGCCACGTGATCGAAATAGTCACCAACATCCTTTGCGCCCAAGGAATCACGACCAAAAAGTTACAAGTTTCTCATGCCTTCCACTCTCCTTTAATGGAGCCAATGCTAGGTGAGTTTGAGCAAGTAGCCAAAAATATTACCTACTCTTCACCTAAAATTAGCCTAATTTCCAATCTCACTGGTCAACCAATTACAGATGACATCGCTACCCCTGAGTATTGGTGCAATCATGTGCGCCAGCCAGTACGATTTGCAGACAGTATGGAAGCGGTGTATCAAAGGGGCTACAAGATATTTGTCGAGATCGGCCCCAAGCCAATACTCATGGGAATGGGTCGTTATTGTTTACCAGAAGCAGAGGGAGTTTGGCTACCTAGCTTGCGTCCGGGACGTGAAGATTGGCAACAAATTCTTGACAGCTTGGCGGTGTTATACAGCAGTGGGGCGATGGTAGACTGGAATGGCTTTGATCGAGACTATGCCCGTCATCGAGTGGTGTTACCAAATTATCCATTTCAACACCAGCGCTATTGGTTTGAAGCAGTTAATCATGGACATTCAAAAATAGAGTCTTTATCCCCAGATCGGATCCAGACTCAAATCTTCAATCTTTTGCATCAAGGGGAGACTCAACAACTAGCAAAATACTTACAAAGTGCAACACAATTCTCTCAAGAAGAAATTAAAGTACTGCCTAAACTGCTAGAAATATTAGCCAAGCAACATCAACAACAATTAACAGCAGCATCTTACAAAGATTGGCTCTATGAAGTTAGTTGGCAGCCCAAGTCACGTCAGTTGGCACAAATCAGCGCTCAGGAACCTGGTAGCTGGATGATTTTGGCTGACGGCTGGGGTGTTGGACAAGCCCTAGCCGATCTTTTACAAGAGCGGGGTGAAAGTTGTTTTCTGGTCTATCCTGGGGACAGCTATCAAGTCCAAGAGTCTGGAATTTGGAGTGTTAATCCATCGAACCCAGCCGATTTTGAGCGGCTTTTCCAAGAGGTAGTGGGAACTAACAAGTTACCCTTAAAAGGAGTTGTTCACCTGTGGAGTTTAGAAGCAGGATTAGCTTCAGAATTAACCATCCCTTCAATACAAAACATTCAGGTTCTTGGTTGTGCCAGTACCTTGCATCTAGTACAAGCTCTGGCCTCACGCCTAGCTTCGCCCCGTTTGTGGTTAGTAACCAGAGGAGCAGTACCAGCAGTATCCTCATTGCAAGCACCAGCCCAGGCTTCTTTGTGGGGATTGGGTAAAGTTATTGCCTTGGAACATCCCAAGTTGTGGGGAGGACTACTAGATTTGGCTCCCGATGCTCCAAAAGATGAAGCAGGAAATCTGTTAGCAGAGATTTGGGATTCTCAAGGGGAAGACCAAATTGCCTTCCGAGAAGGAAGGCGTTATGTGGCTCGCCTCATCCGCAGCGAAGTTCCAGAGGCTCGTTCAATATCTCTGCGATCAGATAGCACATATCTGGTTACCGGGGGGTTAGGAGCATTAGGTCTAAAAGTAGCACAGTGGATGGTAGAGCAAGGGGCGCGGCACTTAATGCTGACTGGACGCAAACAGGCATCTGCTGAAGCCCTCCAAGCGATCGCTCAGATGGAAGACATGGGAGCTAAGATAGCGATCGCCCAAGCTGATGTCGCCCAATGGAGCGATATGGTTAGAGTATTCGAGGATATTAAAACCTCGATGCCGCCTCTGGCAGGAATTATACACGCTGCTGGTATGCTCCACGATGGCATCCTCCGACAGCAGGAGTGGAAATCCTTCGAGCAAGTTATGGCAGCAAAGGTCAAAGGAACTTGGATTCTGCACACCTTGAGTCAGCAGTTACAACTGGATTTCTTTGTCACATTTTCCTCGGCTGCGGCCTTACTAGGTTCCCCAGGTCAAGGAAATTATGCAGCCGCTAACGCTTTCATGGATGCGTTAGTCGATTATCGCCGAGGGTCGGGACTGCCAGGATTGAGCATCAACTGGGGACTTTGGAAAGATGCTGGCATGGCTACAAGTCTGGGAAACCGCGACCAAGCCAGATTAGCTGCTCAAGGAATGGAGTCAATACCACTAGAGTCGGGATTGCAGATATTAGGAACTTTGCTAGGACAAAATAGAACTCAAGTAGGAGTATTGCCAGTCAACTGGTCTAAGTTCTGTCAACAATTTCCTGAAGGTGTGGTTTCACCATTTCTGCAATCTTTCATTGCCATAGATCAAAAACCATCGTTGCAGCAAACAAAATTTTTACAGCAGTTGGAGACAACCCCTGTTAATGGGCGGCAAACTGTTTTATTTGCTCACATCCAAACTGAACTTGTTAAGCTTTTAGGGATTGATGCATCGGAATTAGAGCCGCAACAAGGTTTTCTTGATCTCGGAATGGATTCTCTGATGGCGGTGGAGTTGAAGAACCGTTTGGAAAGCACTCTGAGTTGTTCTCTACCTGCAACTTTAGTTTTTGACTATCCCACAATCGAAGCGCTGGTCGATTATCTACTTAAAGAAGCGATACCTTTCCTGCAAAACGCTACGCGAACGGTAAGCTTCTCTACGAGACGCTCCGCGAACGCTAACGCATCTTTAATTTCTGATGAATCTGCCGTAGATTCACAACAAAACAACCATGAGGAGCAAGTTGGAAATGAGTCATATTTAGACGATTTATCAGACAGCGAGGCCGAAGCACTGCTGCTTGGTAAATTAAATAGCATGAGGTACTGAACAAATGAATTCAGAACAAGAAAATACTGTATCACCCATTAAGCGGGCACTTCGGGCGATTGAAGACCTGCAAGCCAAAGTTGACCAGTTGGAGTACGCCAAACGAGAACCAATTGCCATCATTGGCATGGGTTGCCGATTTCCCGGTGCTGACAATCCAGAGGCATTCTGGCAACTGTTACGCAACGGAGTTGATGCCATTACTGATGTTCCTGCCGATCGCTGGGATCTGGAAAAATTCTATGACCCAGATCCTGATGCTCCCGGCAAAGTGTGTACCCGCAAAGGCGGTTTTTTGACTCAGGTAGATGGCTTTAACCCAGAATTTTTTGGGATTTCAGCTAGGGAAGCAGCAAGTATAGATCCTCAACAACGACTCTTATTAGAGGTTGGTTGGGAGGCTTTAGAAAATGCAACTCTTGCACCGGAGCATTTGTATAACAGTTCTACAGGAGTATTTGTCGGCATTTACCTCAACGATTACAGCAAGGTAATGTCGGCAGCAGGAGACTCAACCCAAATCGACGCTTTTAGTGCGATCGGTAACTCCTTGAGCGTAGCGGCTGGGCGCTTGTCGTATATTTTAGGGCTAAAAGGCCCGAGTATGGCGATCGATACTTCTTGTTCTTCTTCATTAGTTTCAGTACATTTAGCTTGTCAAAGTTTGCGGTTGGGAGAGTGCCATGTAGCCCTCGCTGGCGGAGTTGGCTTAAATCTCGTCCCAGACACCAGCATTGCTCTTTCCAAGTCGCATATGCTAAATCCTAACGGTTGCTGTCAAACCTTTGATGCGGCTGCTAATGGCTTTGTGAAAGGAGAAGGGTGTGGTGTCATCGTCTTGAAGCGTCTCAAAGATGCTTTGGCTGATGGGGACAATATTTTAGCCTTGATTCGGGGTTCTGCGGTGAACCACAATGGTCGCAGTAGTAGCTTGATTGCTCCCAATGGGATGTCTCAGCAAGCTACCATTCGCCAAGCTTTAGAAAATAGTGGCGTAGACTCAGCCCAGATTGACTATGTAGAAGTTCAGGGTACTGGGACATCAGTTGGAGAACCGATTGAAGTGGCAGCTTTGGGGGCAGTGTTTGGTAAAAATCGTCCTGAAGACAAACCTTTGGTTATTGGTTCAGTAAAAACCAACATTGGTCACTTAGAACCCGCTTCTGGCATCGCCAGTTTAATTAAAGTAGTGCTGGCTCTGCAACATGGAGAAATTCCACCCCATCTGCACTTTCAGCAGCCTAATCCTCACATAAAATGGGATGAATACAGCCTAAAAGTTCCCACTGAGCGGATGCCCTGGAATGTAGGAGCAAAGCAGCGACTGGCGGGAGTGAATACCTTTGGTTTTAGCGGCACGAACGCTCACGTAATCGTCGAAGAAGCTCCGATTTCCGAAGCAGCGCCAAGATCAATAGAACGCCCCCTACACCTACTAGCACTATCAGCCAAGACAGAGGAAGCTCTAATCCAGTTAGCCGAGCGGTACGAGAAGCACTTGGTTGCTAACCCAGACTTAGCTTTAGGAGATATCTGCTTTAGTGCCAATAGCGGGCGATCGCACTTTCAGCATCGGTTAAGTGTGGTAGCATCTTCATCTACCGAACTTTATGAAAAGTTAGCCGCCTTCCGCGCTGGGCAAGAAGTCGCAGGGTTATTTAAACAAAAAGTGGCAGGTTCTCCGAAAATCGCCTTTATTTTCACAGATTTTAGCTCCCAGGATTTAGAAATGGGGCGTCAACTCTACGAAACTCAACCTACCTTCCGGGCTGCCCTCGACCATTGCGATCAAATCCTCCGTACTTACATAGAGCAACCATTACTAGAGATACTTTCCTCTAAATCTCCCCCTGCCCTCTTTTCCCTAGAGTATGCCCTTTTCCAATTATGGAAATCCTGGGGTATAGAACCCACCACAGTTATGGGTAACAATATTGGGGAATACGTTGCCGCCTGTGTAGCTGGAGTTTTCAGCTTGGAAGATGGCTTGAAGTTAGTTGTCAAGTCCCAAGAGGATGATTTTCAGCAAATCGCTAGAGAAATAACCTACTCCCAACCACGAATTTCCGTAGTTTCTCATCTAACTGGTGAAATAGCTACCCCTGAGTATTGGTGTCAGCAAGTACGACAACCCGTGAACGCCGCTAGTGTGAATATTTTAGTTCAACAGGGCTATGAAATATTTGTAGAAATAGGTAGCGATCGCTTGTCTAAGAATGAAAAAGTTTCCCTTCCAAGTCTGCATCCAGAAAAACAAGATTGGCAACAGCTACTAGAAAACTTGGGGAGTTTATATGTACATGGAGCAAAAGTAGACTGGTTAGCTTTCGATCGCCATTACTCACATCAACGTCTGCAATTACCAACCTATCCCTGGCAGCGAAAGCGCCACTGGTTTAGAGCTAATCGTAATGAGCAAAAGAAAGTTGAGAGCATCTCCCCGAATAAATCTCTCAATCATGGAGACTTCAAACAATTAGTCAAGCAGTTAGAAATGACCGCAGAACTTTCACAAGCAGAGTTGAATTTGCTGCCGAGACTGATTGAACTATTAGAAAAGCAACAGACCAAAACTGAGGAGGAAACTAACATCACATTACAGCAATTAAATCTTAAATCTTTGACAGCAGAAGACATTCAAGCTTGGTTAGTTAGCCAAATTGCCCAAGAACTGGGAGTAAAACCCGATGAAATCAATGTCCGCATACCTTTTGACAGTTACGGATTAGATTCCGTCCTAGCGATCGCGATCGCTAGTGCTGGAAAACAATTCCTCGGACTTGATATGTCCCCACTTCTGTTAGTGCATTATCCCACAATAGAGTCACCTTCACAGCACTTAGCCAAAGAAGTAGAAGCTTCAGAATCAGAAACCTTTGAAATTTAAGTTAAGCATTTCTTACTCTCTTTCTCTCTTTCTTTCTTTGCGTCCTTTGCGTCCTTTGCGGTTCGTTCAAAAAAATTACTTTTAGCCAAGCCTACTGACACATAATTCATTCCGACTCCAGAATTCTATTTAAATAACAACAAAAATGGTGAATCTATGAACGTATCAGAACTTTTGGAAAATCTTAATCATCAAGGCGTTCAGTTGTGGGCCGATGATGATAAACTCAAGATTAATTCACCCAAAGGATTACTAACACCAGAAATTCGCACAGAACTAGCTGAACGCAAAACAGAAATTCTCGCCTTTCTCCAAAAAAGTACCGATGCCATCAGTGATAGTTATACAAACAAAACTCAAGACCTGAGTTTGCAAACAATTGGTCGTTTGATTGGTGGTTATTGTCGGAAAATTACAGGCTTTATCCCTCCTGTCATCGATCCAAAAATGATGGCAAATAGGCTAAAAGTTACCTTTAGACCTTTGCCTAACGGTTACAAAGAAGAAACAGTTTTACAATTTAGAAAAGAGTTAGAACATAAACTGCAAGAAAACGGAGTTCAGATTATATCTTGGGAAGAAGCAACTAAAGAGTTTAACTACGAAATTACTATTCCTTTGGTTAACTGGAAAAAAAATATCACCACAAGGGTAGTTAAATCAGGTGTTAATGCTGTCGTAGACGTTGAAAAACATCCTTCTTTATTTGGGAAAGCCAAGATACTTCTAGCAGAATTACTCTATCGATTATATTCTCATTTTGTTTTCAACAAAAACCCGATATCTGCTTCCAAAATCATGCAATTTATCAGTTGGGCTGAAGAGAGCGTCCAACCACTTGAAGACCCGACAAATACTCAAGCGATCGTTTTAACCAAACTGAATCCCAAGCTAGTTGATCCCAAAATACCTTATCAACAAAAAATTCCCATTGGTGTAAATACCCTAATTAAAAACTTTTCGGAAATTGTGATTGGGGTTGACAGCAGCAATATATCAATCTTAAACATGAACCTTTCCGACTCGGTATTTTCTACAGAGTTACTTGACGAGTTCGTTTCTAAGTCATTAATTCCGAAAATATTTGTCCCAATTCAACCATTACCTTTAAGTCGATTTGAGATTGGTGAATATGACGCTCAAACATCTGTATATGCTGCTCAACTAGTCAAGTTGGGTAAAGAGTTAGCATCAACAGACTTACTACCCTCTGGTTTTAAAATTAACGATGTGATGAAAAGAAAGTCCCATCGAGATATTGTAGACTGGATGATAAATGGTAGAACAGGAGTTTCTTACGGTTTTGTTGCTTATGCCGAACCACCACAATATATAGGTGATCTAGAAATATCCGAGAGGGAGTGGGAAAGCTTATCAACAATCGCCGGATTCGGCCCTGATGAACTGCGTCAGAATGAAATTGGTAGAAGGTATATTAAAACCCAGATTGCAGGAGAATACCTATTTAAACAAATACCAGACATCTGGCTTGCTAGTTCTCGTTCCGGCTCAAATAAAACCAACCTGAATTTAGAAACAGACGTATTTAGGATTGGATTACAAGACAGATTATTACTCCAGTTACCAAAAGGACTTGATTCTGGAGCGGGTGAGATTAAACCATCTTACGATATCTATGTGATGGTGGCGATCGCTCTGGCTGCTGCTTTATATGCACCACAGTTAATTAAAAATGGAATGCCAATGGTTCATTTCCACGGATATCCTTCAAAAGAGTGGTTGCAACCCCATGAATACTGCACTGGAGTTCAAAATCCCTCAGTTCCTTGTGGAACTTATGAATCAGGGGTTTTTAATTTCTTAGGTATATACAATTTAGTGAATAAATATGGCAGCAATATTGCCTTAGCAAGTCTGATCGAACCAGATCATGGCACAAATATCATCGCCTCTGACTGGGAATATTTACTCGCCAGAATCAAAACTGGAGTTGAACAGGAACAAATTGAACTGGGTGGCAAACATTTCCCTTCTCTCAAAGAGAGCATTAAGTAGGTCGGCGCAATTAAAGCTAACTGGCTAAGGCTGTCATTTGTCCTTTGTCATTGGTCACTAGTAAAGATTTTAAGGCTATTTACGTTTTGTAACATACTTTGATTTTTTCGCGCCAACTTACTTAACTGCTGAACTACTGGTCTGTCAAGGGAAGTTTGTGGGGTTAAATGACGAACCGCAAAGGCGCAGAGAACACAGAGAGAAAGAGGGAAAGATTTTAAAATTTGGTTTACTGAGGAAGGTTGACTTGGCGAACTACTCGGTTGGTACTGAATGAAAGAGGATGTAAAATCATGTCAATTATTGCAGGTCAGACAGTACTTTTGACAGGAGCCTCACGGGGCATTGGGGTATTTATTGCTCGTGCTTTGGCAAAAGAAAAGGCGATTATAGTCGGTGTTGCGCGATCGCAAGAGGCACTGGATCAAGTAGCGATGGAAGTCAAAGCTTTAGGAGGTCGCTGGTTAGGTATTAGATATGACCTTACTCAACTAGAAAATCTGCCGAACCTGATTCAGCAAATTAACCAGTTTGCAGGGCCAATTGACATTTTGATTAACAACGCAGGTATAGAGATATACAGAGAATTCCAAGATTATTCTACCGCCGAGTTGCAGTCAATATTAACAATTAACTTGCTATCGGGGATGGAATTAAGTCGTTTGGTACTGCCAACGATGTTAGCTCAAAAGAGGGGTCACATTGTTAATATTGCTTCTCTGGCTGGTAAAAAGGGAAACCCATACAACAGTGTTTACTCTGCTAGCAAAGCTGGTGTCGTTATATGGACTGATGCACTCAGACAAGAGTTAGCAAACACTGGCGTGAGAACTTCTGCAATCTGTCCGGGATATGTTTCTGGTGAGGGAATGATTGCCGATACTGGCGTACCCATACCAAAGTTAGCAGGTACATCTAAACCAGATGATGTAGCAAAAGCCGTCATCCGCGCTATTAAGCAGAATCAGGCAGAAGTGATTGTCAATCAAGATTTGATCACAGCAACTATATCAAAGCTGTTGATGGCCCTGTGGCAAATTTTTCCCAGATTTGGAGACACAGTTTACCACTGGATGGGAGTAGGTAAACTCAATCAACTCCGCATCGAAAATCAAAAGCGCGTTGCGTTGAAATCTAGTGAAAGCAAATCAATGGTAACAGCAACATCAGACAAAACCACTCAAAGATGACATCGCTGAATTTAGATATGAAATTTATAGGACTTACGCAAAACCCCTCTCAAACTCTCATTTCTCAGTGACCTCTGCGTTCTCTGTGGTTCGTTTGATCTCCTAATTTAAAAAAGATCGTTCTTAGCCCAAATACAAACCGAATCAAAAAAGCCATGAAAAAAGTATATTTGATGATTTACGATTTAGGCGCAGGCCATCGTAGCACAGCCAATGCTTTGCAAAAAGTGATCGAGAAGCGGCAATTGCCTTGGGAAATTCACATAGTTGATGCTTTCAAAGAAATCATTGGCACCACTGCTCCACACTACGTTTACAATCAGCTGATCCTCAAAAAAAACTGGGCGAAAATTATTAATAACCCTTTCTTAGTTCCCTCATTCAAATTACAAATACGCCTTTCTCGTTTTGCTTGGCTAGGACGTTTTAAGAGATATTGGCAGCAGCATCAACCTGATATGGTGGTTTCATTATTGCCCTATATCAACGGACTGATTAATCAAAGCTTGCAATCCGTAGCGCCCAGTGTGCCTTTTGCAACCGTAATCACCGATCATGCCGATTGCCCACCCCACTTCTGGATTGATCCACAAGCACAATATTTAATTTGTCCTACTCAAAGAGCAGTTGAACAAGCGAAAAATTTGGGTTATGCGCAAGAGCGAATCTTCTGCACTTCCGGAGTGGTAATTCATCCTCGATTCTCTGAACCGGTGAATAGCGATCGCCAAATTGAAAGAGAACGCTTAGGTTTAGATCCAAATTTACCTACAGGTTTAATCACTTTTGGTAGTCAGGGATCAAATGCAATGCTAGAAATTGCCGATTCTCTAGAGAAATCGTCACTGAATCTACAACTCATTTTTATCTGCGGACGCAATGAAGAAATAGCAAATACTTTGCGCCGTCAACAGAGTCGTTTACCAAGGTTCATTGAAACTTTTACTAGTGAAATTCCCTACTATATGCATCTGTCGGATTTCTTTATTGGTAAATCCGGCTCTGTAGGTGTCAGCGAGGCTGTAGCAATGAACTTGCCAGTAATTACTGATTCCAACGCCTTAAGTATGTTTCAAGAACGACCCTCGGCTGAGTGGATTGCAGAAAATGAGATTGGGATTGTAGTCCGCAATTTTCGGGATATTGACCAAGCTGTAGCAAAGTTAATCCAACCGGAAAATCTAGCTCAGTACCGTGCCAATACTGCTGCGATCAACAATCAAGGAGTATTTGAAGTTGTTGATATTTTGGAACAAATGCTGGAAAACTCCTTCTCTGTTGCGTCTTCTCCAACGGTTGAGACAAATAAGCAGTTATCCTCGAAATTTTGATCGATGTATAAAAGACTGCTGTATAAAAAAGTTTTTGGAGGGTAAATGTGAAAACAATAGCAGGTAAAACAGCACTTTTGACTGGTGCTTCCGGTGGGATTGGAGTATTTATTGCTCGTGCTTTAGCAAAAGAGCAAGCAACCGTAGTTGCCGTTTCTCGTTCTCAAGAAGGTCTAGAGCAAATATGTGCTGAGATTGAAGCTGAGGGTGGTAAAGCGATAAGTATTCCCTTTGACATCAGACGATTGGAAGAATTACCCTCCCTAGTGCAGAAGATTGAACAACTTGCTGGCCCCATTGATATTTTGATCAATAATGCGGCCATAGAAAAATTCCGACCTTTCCAGAATTACACCTTAGAAGATATCCAATCGATATCGACGACCAATCTTTTAGCACCAATGGAGTTAGCTCGTTTGGTACTACCAAGTATGCTAGAGTGCAATAGTGGTCATATTGTAAATATTTCCTCTACAGCTGGCAAAAAGGGAGCGACTTATAACAGCATTTATTCAGCCAGTAAAGCTGGTTTAATTATGTGGTCAGATGCGATCCGCCAAGAATTAGCTAATACCAATGTCGGGGTTTCGGTAATTTGTCCTGGAGTTACCGATGCTGGAATGTTTCATGCTCTTGGCATAACAGCACCCAGTGTAGCCCACCTTGCCCATCCAACAGAAGTAGCAAATGTAGTGCTTCAAGCGATTCAGCACAATCACAAAGAAGTGATACTTGATGGACTGACCTCTAAGATATTCTTTGCTATTTCACAACTTTCTCCACAACTTGGGGATGCAATTATTCGGCGAGCTGGTTTGCTAGAACTGAATCGAAGGTGTGCAGAAACGCAAATGCAAGTGAGGAATCTGGTTAAAAATTAAGTTACACCAATTTTGCTAATCAAGACAGATTAAATCTGGCTTTCTTAATTATGAATTACCCTAGCAAGTCTGCAAGTGTAATTCAGAATTAAGAATTAGGAATTAAGCAAATGGTTAATCAACATTACGATGTGATAATTATTGGTACAGGTGCAGGTGGTGGAACTCTAGCACATGCCTTGGCACCAAGTGGAAAGAAAATTTTAGTTTTAGAGCGAGGCCCTTTTCTTGCTAAAGAAAAAGCCAATTGGGATTCTCAAGAAATCTATGGAAAAGGTCGCTACCGCAGTTCCGAAGTGTGGTATGACAAGGATGGTAAGCCAATGGATGTGCCAACATACTATTACGTCGGCGGCAATACCAAATTTTACGGTGCTACATTGTACAGGTTCCGTGAGCGGGATTTTGAAAAAGTCACTCATAAAGATGGTATTTCTCCAGAATGGCCGTTGAAGTATCAAGATTTTGCCCCCTACTACGCTCAAGCTGAAAGGCTTTACGAAGTACACGGTATGCGAGGTCTTGACTCGACTGAACCCCCAAGCAGCGAAGACTATCCCTATCCAGCCATCAGCCATGAACCATACATTGAACAAATCTGCTCTACTCTCAAGGATAAAGGGTTTCATCCTTCTTACCAACCCCTAGCGGTGAAACTCAATGAAGTCAATCGTTTTTTAAGTGCGTGTATTCGTTGCAACACATGTGATGGCTTTCCATGTTTGGTCAACGCCAAAGCCGATGCTGACATTAATGGTGTACGTCCGGGAATGGTCTATCCTAATCTGACTTTGCTCACCGAAGCCAAAGTTTTACGTTTGCATACCAGTCCATCGGGTCGTGAAGTTACTGGCGTGGAAGCAGAAATCGCAGGTAATCGCCAAATTTTTTCTGGAGATCTAGTTGTTGTTGCTTGTGGTGCAATCAACTCAGCAGCATTATTGCTTAAATCTGCTAATGAACAACACCCAAACGGACTAGCGAATAGTTCTGATCTTGTCGGACGCAACTATATTAAGCATAATATTGCAGCGATCGTGGGTTTATCTGTAAAACCTAATCCGACAGTTTATTCCAAGACACTTGCTGTTAACGATTTTTATTGGGGAGAGAAAGATTTTCCTTACCCAATGGGACACGTACAGACACTCGGCGACATCAATGAAGATAGGGCTGCCGCTAATGCACCACCTTTTATTCCTAAAGGAATTCTTCCCAGGGGAGTATATAAGGCAGTATCAGATCGGACTACTGGTTGGTTTTTGATGGGTGAAGACTTGCCAAATCCTAACAATCGTGTCCATGTCAAGGATGATAAAGTTTTTCTCGAATATACAAATAACAATGAAGAAGCATTTAATCGTTTCATCAAGCGTTGGATTCAAGTATTAAAGTCCATTCAGCCACCCAGTATTAGCTCATTTTCAATTTATGTGACTACAAAAATGCCCTTTGGGTATCAGTGCGGTACTTGTCGTTTTGGTGAAGATCCTAAAACTTCTGTACTCGATCTCAATTGTCGTACCCACGATATTGATAATTTGTACGTTGTTGATGGTAGCTTTTTCCCGTCTAGTGGCGCTGTGAACCCAACTTTAACGATGATGGCTAACGCTTTGCGGGTTGGAGAGCATTTACTTGAAAGACTACGATAACTCATTCAACGAGCTAAAACATCGAAGTAAATTACCATACTGATGATCAAAGCCCAGATTTTTCCTAACCAAAATACAAATCAAATCCTTTTATATTGCTTTGTTGAACTCGGATTTTAATTTGAATTCAACAGGAAAATCTCATAGATGAAACAAAAATATCATATCCTTTTTTGCGCTGTCCACAAACTAACCGGAGTGAAATTAAATGCTATTTGATTGGCTAATTATAGGAGCGGGATACTCAGGCTGTGTAATGGCTGAACGGCTAGCAACTCAGCTTGGACAGAGGGTGCTGATTGTAGAGCAGCGAGACCACATTGGGGGTAATGCCTACGATTATTACAACGAGCATGGCATTCTTGTTCATAAATATGGGCCTCATATCTTTCATACTAAGTCTAAGAAAGTATGGGATTATCTCTCTCAATTTACAGAATGGAGGCATTACTATCATCATGTACTGGGAGTCTTGGAGGGCAAGAAAGTCCCTATTCCTTTTAATCTCAATTCTCTCCATGCACTTTTTCCTGAAAAATATGCAGAGAAGCTGGAGAATTTGCTTCTAGAAAACTTCGGTTTTGGAGTAAAAGTACCCATTTTGAAACTGCGGGAGAGTGCTAGTGGTGATCTCAGCTTTTTAGCTGATTACATTTATGAAAATGTTTTTCTCCGTTACACAATCAAGCAGTGGGGAATGAAACCAGAGGATCTGGATAAGGGAGTAACGGGACGTGTTCCAGTTTATATCAGCCGGGATGACCGTTACTTTCAAGACCCCTATCAGGCTATGCCTAAGCTGGGCTATACAGAAATGTTCCGGCGAATGCTGGCTCATCCCAATATTAAGGTAATGTTAAACGCAGATTACCGCGAAATTATCAAAGATGTTAAGTTTCACCGACTACTTTGCACTGCGCCGATTGACACCTTTTTTGATTATATGTATGGTGAATTGCCCTATCGGAGTCTGCGCTTTCAATTCGACACTTTAGATCAAGAACAGTATCAAGAGGTGGGTACAGTTAATTATCCCAACGATTACGATATCACTCGCATCACTGAACAGAAGTATTTGTCAGGACAAACTTCTCCTAAAACTACCTTGGTGATGGAATATCCCCAGGCTTATGTACCAGGAAAAAATGACCCTTATTATCCTATTCTCAATGAAGAAAGTCGCGATCGCCTGAGCCTATACCTTAAAGAAGCAGAGAAACTCAATGGTACAGTACTATTTGCTGGACGACTTGGAGACTACAAATACTATGACATGGATCATGCAGTGCTTCGGGCACTTGGTTTGTTTGAGAAAGAAGTAGCAAATTCTATGTAAGTAGGTTGGCGCAATTAAAGCTAACTGGCTAAGGCTGTCCTTTGTCATTGGTCATTAGTAAAGATTTTAAGCCTATTTACGTTTCGTAACATACTTTGATTTTTCGCGCCAACTTACTTAGAAAGTGCCAAAAGGATGCGATCGCACTTCTGATGGATAAAAACATAGAACTCTTTCTTTCAAGTTCTGACTAAAAAATGGTTAATATTTTCTCACAAAAAGATTATGACGCAACAACAACTCGTTAGTACAACTAAGCAACGCCTTGACTGTTCCATTTGCAATTATCGCGTCAATCCGAATGATGAATCTGCATTTTCTACGTTTCCTTGTAGTGTCAGAGCCTTTATAGGCGAAAAGTTTCAGGTTTGGCGTTGTCCCGATTGCAAGACGATACATTGTTTAGATGTCGTAGAGCTTGACCACTACTACGCCCAATACCCGACTGCTAAGGCAACACTCACATGGTCATATCGATTTATCTATGGCAATCTGTACCGCCAGTTGACGAAGCATGGGTTTTCCAAGACTCACTCGTTGCTCGATTATGGCTGTGGTGCTAACGGTCTGTTTGTAGAATATCTGCAAGAACGTGGTTTTGCCAATTCCTATGGATATGACCCTTATGGGCCAGAGGACGGCTTTGGGGATCCAACAACCCTCCAGCGTAGACCATTTGATTACATCTCGCTCCAAGATGTCATTGAACATGTTGAAGATCCTAATGATCTATTAACTAAGTTAAACAATATGCTGTCCCCTGGTGGTTACATTCTAATCAGTACACCTAACGCCGCTAATATCGACCTCACGCGACCCGACTTACCCGATCACTTTAACTGTATGCATATCCCCTACCACCTTCATGTATACACGCGTGAAACCCTCGAATCATTAGGGAGATATCAGGAATGGGAGCCTGTAGATTTCTTTGACCGAAAATATGATGATACACCCTGGTTCGGTTTCAATAATCGAGTTTATAACGTTTACATGAGCCTCTTTGACAACTCACCAGACGTTTTTGTTGAGCCGTTGAAACTAGGAAAAGCGTTGTCCTCTTATAAATTCCTCTTCTACGCTATTTTCGGTTATTGGCTGAGTTTCCATTCTGGGATGAGCATCATGTTCCGCAAAAGAACTTAATCTAGCGATCGCCTTCCTTATGGAGTCGCTAAAGAACTCAGCCCAATAGAATTGGCACAGCATTGTCACTAAAAAGGTATCCGCTCAATAAATCGTGGCGAACTAAGTACGTTGGTGCGAAAAAAGTTAAGTATGTTACAAAACGTAAATAAGCTTAAAACCTTTACTAATGACCAACGACAAAGGACAAATGACAGCCTTAGCTAGTTAGCTTTATTTGCGCCAACTTACTTACCAGATCAGGAACGATTTTAGGCAATTTGAGCCTTGTCCCTGAGGGATTTACCCCGGATTATTGAGCGGTTAGGTGGACTTCCAATTTAAAAAATACTCCACAAGATTGAATAATTTATTTATTGGAAGTCTATTACCAAAAAAGTTTGGTTTTTAAGAAAAATTTTGTATTTATGGAAACAATGCAATCACCCTCATATCCCAAAAAAAAGTTTTTGATCAATGTTGTCACCGGAAATAGTGGTGGAGGGCATATCGCCACTTCTAATGCCATATCTTCAATCATTGAGCAACAACTCGTCTGTCAAACTAGTGTTACCGACGTAGACGTATTAGCACAGCGTTTAGCACAAGGACAAAAGACACTGGATATCTACAGGCTATTCGGAACTAGTGCAGATCAAGTTCTCAACCAGATCATGCAAAGCGGTTGGACATGGATTCACCATCTGACCATGCCCTTTAATAAACTACTGATCAAACTAAATCACGATGCTGGTGTGAAGATATTCGAGGAACATTGGCGCGAGGAACAGCCAGATATAGTAGTTTCTGTAGTGCCGTTGTTTAATAAAATGATCTGGGAAAGTTTACAGAGAGTAAAACCAGGCACACCTTTAGTAACAGTTCTGATAGATTTTGCTGATTTTCCATCGGCCTATTGGATAGAACCAGAAACGGGAAGTTATGTTGTTTGTGGCACCCAAAAAGCAGTGGAACAAGCTCGTTCTCTAGGAGTAAAGGAGGATCTGATCGTCAAAACTTCGGGAATGGTAATTAACCCTCGCTTTTATGAACCAATTGTGAGCGATCGCGCCCAAGAAAGGCAACGCTTGGGTTTAGATCCAGACTGTCTGACTGGACTTGTGTTATTCGGTGGTAATGGCTCCAAAGTCATGCTGGAAATTGCCAAGGGTCTGGAGCGTTTTCAACAAAAGCTACAACTGATCTTTATCTGCGGACGCAATGAAGAACTAGCTGTAGCTTTACGTGAAAGCCAAGGTCTTCAAAAGAGGTTTGTCACCACCTTTACAAAAGACATTCCTTACTATATGCATCTTTGTGATTTTATGATTGGTAAACCAGGCCCCGGTAGCATCAGCGAGGCACTAGTCATGAAGCTACCAGTGATTGTGGAACGCAGTGCTAAGACAATGCCGCAGGAACAATACAACACTGAGTGGATTCAACAGCAGCAGGTGGGTCTGGTTATCCCCAGTTTTCAGGATATCGATGGAGCAGTTGAGCAGTTTCTTCAACCAGAAAATTTTGCCCGCTACCGTGCAAATGTCACTGCGATCAACAATAGAGCCGTATTTGAAATACCCGATATTTTACAGAGAATTCTCGCTACTAATTATCAAAAAACAGTGGCAGAACCACTCCAGCAGAGGTGACAACGATGAATCGAGATCGTGTTAAATCAGTTACGCTGGCGGCAATGTGTTTCGCCCTCTTCATGGCCAATCTCGATGACACTGTGATCAATTTGGCACTTCCCCAGATTCAGATAAGTCTAAACTCTAGCGTGTCGGGATTACAGTGGATTCTCAACGCTTACAGTTTGTCTGCCACTAGTCTAGTGCTGCCAAGCGGAACCTTAGGAGACATTTATGGACGTAAGCGAGTCTTCCTCACAGGGCTAGTCATCTTTACGATCGCTTCTTTAATTTGCGGTCTGGCTCCCAGTTTGAGTATCTTGATTACTGGGCGAACCCTTCAAGGAATTGGAGCTGCTGCCTTAGTGACTGGTTCTCTGTCGATCATTGCTGAGACCTTTCCCGAACCGAAGGAAAAATCTAAAGCCCTTGGTATTTGGGCTGCGGTGTCAGGACTCGCCCTCGTTGCTGGCCCAGTGCTAGGCGGACTACTAGTGGATACTTTGGGATGGCAGAGCGTATTCTTTCTCAACTTACCACTGGGCGCGATCGCTTTTTGGGTGACTTCGCGTGTTGTTAAGGAAAGCAAGGATCCCAGCAAGCAACGTCTCGATGTGCCTGGTTTACTGCTCAGTGTCATCTTTCTGGCTTCACTTACCTATGCACTTACTCAAGGGAATGCTGGGCTGTGGCGATCGCCACTAATTGTGTTCCTGTTGATAGTTGCCGGACTTAGCTTTGTGACATTTTTATTTGTTGAGTCCCGCAGTAGCCACCCAATGCTACCATTATCCTTGTTTCAAAATTCAACGTTTACTGTAGTCAGTATCGTTGAGGTTTTGGTATTCTTCACTGTTGTCAGCTTACTTTTTATCTTCAGCCTGTTTTTCCAGCAAGTGCAGGGGTACTCGGCAACGGCGGCGGGCTTACGCTTCCTACCAATGAATGGAGCTTTTGTAATTGCATCTATATTTTCTGGGTGGTTTGCTGCTCGCTTAGGGTGGCGCTTTGCGATCGCCACAGGATTGCTCCTAGCAAGCATAGCTACGTTTTCCTTTGTACGAATCACTGTCGATACAGAGTATGGAGTGATTTTGTGGAGCCTGATTGTTTCAGGGTTTGGTAGCGGCTTGACACTCGCACCCTTAGCAGCAGTAGGTATGAGTTCTGCACCTTCCACGAAAGTGGGAATTGCCTCAGCAGTCATCAACGCTAGTAATCGTTTCGGCAATATGTTAGGAGTTGGTATACAAGGAACAATTCTCACCCAACAGCTATCCTCGAATTTGGCGCGATCGCTCTCTGCTTGGGGTCTACCCTCAAACCTTCAAGATCGCCTCATGGCTGATGTTTTGCGTGGTGGATTTCAAGTTCCAAGTGACCTACCAGTCAACATTTCGACCCAAGCTATGCATCAGGCAATTAGCAATGCATTTGTGTCTGGTCTGCACGCAACTGTGCTTCTAGCTAGTATTACCCTGCTAGGTGGGGCATTTTTGATTCTGGTGTTTGTTCAGCCAACTTTTAACCAAGTCACTAAGAATTCTCCTTTTGCTAGTAAACACAAGAAGCACGGTAAGCGCATCTAAAATTAGACTTTACAAAAAGATGATTTATCTATGAACGAAGAAATTGGTAAGCTTTACGAGACTGGATCTACTGATGGTTTATTAGGGAACACTAATGGCGTTAATACCTCACCTGTAGACAGTTGGTTACCCGAGCTTGATGTCAACAACGAAAAACTGCAAGAATTTCCTGGAAGTTCAAATGATTTCGTCAGTATTGCCAATCCGAAATCAATTTCCACCATTGATATCACTAATGATTTTGTAACCAGTGAAAAGCTGCCTCAAGGCGATAATCGCATTGACCCTGCTGAGGGGATCAATCTTAATTTTACTCAGGGAATCAGTACTAACAACACTAATAGTACATTCAACTATGGACAGTTCATTTCTGATCTTATTAGCTTATTTGCCCCTCAGTCTGAAAATTCTTTTCCTTCAGCTTTCGCTCAGGGAGTTAATAATGGCACTATAGATAGTGATTTGAAATAATTTAAACTATTCCGCAACTCTTGGAGACGCTACCGCAAACGCTTCATGGGGAACTAGAATTATGTCTCCCCTCTCCCATCTTTGGGAGAGGGGCTGAAAGTGAGGGAAAAGATTTAAGCAAAATTAGGATGCTCCCCCTAGTCAGGACTGAAGTCCTTATTTCCTTAGCACACTTTGTGCTTACTACAAACCCTCAAAACTAACTTAGTACAACATTTCATTAACTCGTAGCGAATTCTCTGCGAACCTTTGCGCTTCCCTTTGCGCCCCTACCCTGCGGGAAGGCGTTCGCGTAGCGTCTCGTAGAGAAGCGCCTATGCGTTTAAATTTCAACCCTCAATTCGCCACGATTTTACGCAAAGCCGTACTTAAACATCGTAATCGTAATAGTATATTTTACGACTTTTAAAATATCTCATAAGTATATGTCAATACAGTTCAGTTAAGCATTTCCCCCTTCTCTTTCTCTCTTCTCTCTGTGTTCTCTGCGCCTGGAGTGGTAGCCTGCGGCAAGCCGCTTTGCGTCTACGTAAAAAAAAAAGAGTTTCAGCCCTTTTGTGAACCGTATTGAAGTATATGTAGGGAAGCCAGCCCCGTGGGCGAGTTTCCCAACTTAAGATGATTTTTGCCAATTTATACTAGAAGATCAGTAGATTTGATATAAGAGGCAAAAAACTATAAACAAGATTAATCATTAGTGTTGTTCATGTAAATATATGCGAACAATTCTTTTTTGTCCCAAGTCCAAAAATCAGGAGCTTGCAAAAAAGAAATACTTTACTATTTGGCCTAATTGTTGGATATTAATCTTTGGAGATACCTAAGTATAGGACTCCTATTTGATTTTTGAACAATCAAGCTGCCTAGAAGCTTGACATACAAACCTTGACTTCTCAGTATACTGAGCAAGATTCAAGTAGGATTCCTACACAACCACCAGCCAAGGGAAATTAGTCAGAAGTCTGAAACTGAGTATCGAGAAAATCTGAATCGTTTCTGAAATAAAGGATTTGAACAAAATGGCCAATAACCAATTAGGAATCTCATTATTAACACCTGCCAGCGATCTAGTTCTCGCATCGGGTACAACTGATTCTGAAGCCCTTTTCGCTCGTGCTGGAAACGATACAATTTATCCTGACAATCCGGTTGTAAGCGCCACTCAGGCAACAAATGTAGATTATTTGTTCGGCGATTTATTTGATAACTCTGCTGAAGAATTTGAGATTATTCTGAATATTCAGAATTCTCAGCAAGGTGGTAATCCATTTCTAATTCTAAACAGAAATATCCCATCTGTAGGAGCAGACAGATTTGTTCTTGGTGATCGAACTCAGCCCTACTATACTACCTCTAACCCAGCAACCCTACTAACTACAAACTTCCTTGGTTTGAACGAGTTTGCTGTCATTTATGATTTCGGCGTTAATAATGATGTCATCCAGCTAAATGGTAGACCGCAAGACTATCGAATCGTAAAAGTTACTGGATTACAGGTTGCAGGAGTCGCACAACCTCTTTCTGGACAAGCGATCTTTTCAGTGCAACAGGGACTACCTGACTTAGTAACTTTTGTGGTTGCAAAGCCGGAAGTCAATTTAAATTTGAACTCGAATAATTTTCGGTTTATCGGTCAAAAACCACTAATAAAACCAACATCGTACCGGAAGATTAATCAATTATCGACTACTGGTAACGATCTCAGTCTTGCTGCGAATACAGATTCTCCTGGTAATGTTTATATATCAGGAACTACCACCGGGACATTGTTTGGAACCAATCAAGGTTTGGGAGATGCTTGGGTAGAGAAATATAACACCAATGGCAGCCTAGTCTGGGGTAGGCAGTTTGGCTCCTCTGGTGATGAGTCTAACTTTGCGAGCGCCACAGACAGGAATGGTAACACATACCTAGCGGGTGGCACATCGGGTAACTTGTTTGGAACCAAGCAAACAGAAACGGATGTTTGGGTGGCAAAATATGATACCAATGGCAATCGTGTTTGGGGTAGGCAGTTTACTGCTGGTGGTTTTAGTAGTGGAGCCTTTAGCATTGATCTAGATCCAGCAGGCAATGTCTACTTATCAGGAATCGCAATTAAAAACAATACAAGAACAGACATTTTCAATTTTGCGGTTCAGGATGATTCTTGGGTGTCTAAGTTTGACACCAATGGCAACCAACAGTGGATTACCCAGATTAAGAATCCGGGAGCAACTTTCCCTTTTGATATCACTCCCTTTTTTGACGAATCTTACGACCTTACAGTTGATAAGGATGCCAACAGCATAGCTGTAGGCTGGACTCAGGGCTTAGTCAGAGAATCAGACCCATCGCGACAACTTTTGAAGTACGATGCTTGGGTGTCAAAGGTGAACACAGCAGGGCAGGTACAGTGGGTTCAACAGCTTGGAAGTACAAATCAGGGACTTGATTTTGCCTGGGGCGTTGATACTGACAGCCAGGGCAATATTTACGTTACAGGATGGACTACAGGGAGTATTGGCGTAAGCAACGGACAAACTGGCGCTCGCGATATTTGGATTACTAAACTTCGTCCAGATGGCTCTCAAGTGTGGGCTAAACAGTTTGGCTCTCCAGATGATGATGGTATGTTCCTATCGGATATGCAGATCGATCAAAATGACAACATCTTTATCATCGGACATACTAACGGCGTCTTGGGAAATGGCACAAAAGACCCATCTTATAATGCCTGGGTGGCGAAGTTCGACACTAATGGCAACAACAACTGGATTCAACAATTTGGAAGACTAAATAATCTGGACTACCCTACAGGAGTCACTACTGATGGAACGGGTAGGCTTTACGTGACTGGATTTACTGACAGCTCATTAACGAACCCTACTGGCGTCACTAGCTCAGCTGTGGACGGTTGGTTGGCTCAACTTAATGCCAGCACCGGAACCCTGCAAAAATTTATCGGCACATCAATTAATGCTCTCAGCACTTTAACTGATAGTCTCACCACTTCAACTGATAGTCTCACCACTTCAACTGATAGTCTCAGCCCTTCAACTGATAGTCTCAGCCCTTCAACTGATATTCTCAGCCCTTCAACTGATAGTCTCAGCACTTCAACTGATAGTCTCAGTAGTTTAAATGATGTCTTCAGTATTGCCGCTCCTACTCGCATTTCCACCACTGATATCACTAATAGTCTTGTAACTAGCGAAAAGCTGCCTCAAGGCGATAACCTGATTAACCCTGCTGAGGGGATCAATCTTAACTTTGGTCAGAGAACCACTAGTCCTTCTACTAGTAGTACATTCAACTATGGACAGTTCATTTCTAGTCTTGACGGCATATTTGACTCTGGGTTGAGACCTGCTTTTTCTTCAAGTTTGACTCAGGCAGTTAATAATGGCAGTCTAGTGATTTGAAATGATTACTCCCTTCCCGCCAGAAGAATACCTAAATTTTTTTTACGAACGGCCAACGCGAGTGCGTCTCCCCTTCTCCCAAAGGGAGAGACTAGCGCCAAGGGGGAAGGACACCAAGTAAGAGGAAGAAAAATAAATAGGTAAGGGACTTCCAATTTAAAAAATACTCAACTACTTCTTGTGGGGTGGGCGAGACATCGCCCACCCCACAAGATTGAATAATTTATCGGAGGCAGGAGTTAGGAGGCAGGAGGCAGGAGGAAAACTGACCCCTAACTCCTGCTGTGACCAGAGGGAACAGGGGTTTAAGACCCCCACTGAACTCTCGTTCAGTGGCTCTTTTTCAGTTGGGGTCGAATCCCCAACTGAAAAACTCCTTCTGCCTCCTGCCTCCTGCCTCCTGCCTCCTTCAATTATTGGAAGTTTCTAAACGACCGGCTCTGGGTTGCGGTTTCTTATCCCGAGTAACTGTTGGCTTAACTTATCTCTATTGTTATGTATTAATACGGTCTACTTTGTATAAATATTTTTATTTACTGATAACAGGATTTAGCGTAGGCGCAGCCCGGCGTAGACAGCGTAAGTCCTAAAATATTAAAAACCTAGGCAGTATTGCTACGGGATTGGCTTTGGGGTCGAGTTAAACCTGATCTAAGTTGAGAACCGAGTTTTCGCCCTCACCCTAAATCCCTCTCCCAGATCTGGGAGAGGGACTTTGAAATTCTAGCTCCCCGAATCCCATATCTGGGATTCAGGGTTGAGGGATGAGGGCAAATCCTTTTGAAAAGCGTTGAACTACAGGTTTCAAGATCGACATAGTTTAGATGAGGTAAATTGAGTCATCTAAGTAGGTTGGTGCAATTAAAGTTAACTGGCTAAGGCTGTCATTTGCCTTTTGTCATTGTTTATTAGTAAGGTTTTTAATCGTATTTACGTTTCGTAAAATAATTGAATTTTTTCGCACCAACTTACTTAATCAGCATCTCAGATTTTGGCTGGCAATCACACGTCTAAATGGTAAAACACGACAAATAAGGAGCTTGGAAAAAATAAATTATTTACTAAAAAATAAATACTTTACTATTTGGTCTAAACTGTTGGATATTATTATTCTTGGACAAAAATATAATCATTCAGAGCATCGACACCAGCAGGGGCAAAGGCACGTAAAACCTGAAACACTTGCTGTAAGAGGATTATTCTCCTTTAGATGCCCAAGACTTTCGACACCAATAGACGGAAATTAGTCACAAGTCCGAAACTAGATCTCGAAAAAATCTAAATTGCTTCTGAAATAAGGGATTTAAATAAAATGGCTGATGAACAACTAGCAATTTCATTATTGACACCTGCCAGCGATCTAGTTGTCGCAGGGGGTACAAATGCTCCTGAAGCCCTTTTCGGTCGTGCCGGAAACGATACCATTTATCCTGACAATCCGGTTGCAAGCGCCACTCAAGCAACAAATGTAGATTATTTGTTCGGGGATCTATTTGACAACTCTGCTGAAGAATTTGAGATTATTCTGAATATTCAGAATGCCCAGCAAGGTGGTAATCCATTTCTGATCCTAAACAGAAATATCCCATCTGTAGGGGCAGACAGATTTGTTCTTGGTGATACAAATCAGCCTTACTATACTACTTCTAACCCAGATACCCTACTAACTACAAACTTCCTTGGTTTGAACGAGTTTGCTGTCATTTATGATTTCGGCGTCAATAATGATGTCATCCAGCTAAATGGTAAACCGAAAGACTATCGAATCGTAAAAATTAATGGATTACAGGTTCAAGGAGTCGCACAACCGATTTCTGGACAAGCGATCTTTTCACTGCAACAGGGAGCGCCTGACCTCGTGACTTTTGTGGTTGCAAAGCCGGAAGTTAATTTAGATTTAAAATCGAATAATTTCCGGTTTGTGGGTGAAAAACCACCAAAAAAACCAGCACGAAACAATAAGATTCAGCAATTAGGGACTACGGGTCTCGATCTCAGTCTTGCTGCAAGTAAAGATTCTGCTGGCAATATTTATATATCAGGATCTACCACCGGGCCATTGTTTGGAACCAATCAAGGTTTTACAGATGCTTGGATAGCGAAATATGACAGCAATGGTAACCAGGTCTGGGGTAGGCAGTTTGGCTCTTCTGGTGATGAGTCTAACTTTGCAATGGTTGCAGACAAAGATGGTAACACGTACCTAGCGGGTGGCACATCGGGTAACTTGTTTGGAACCAAACAAACAGAAGCTGATGTTTGGGTGGCTAAATATGACACCAATGGCAATCAGGTTTGGGGTAGGCAGTTTACTGCTGGTGGTTTTAGTAGTGGA
Source organism: Nostoc sp. CHAB 5836 (assembly GCF_020829445.1). Taxonomy (GTDB): domain Bacteria; phylum Cyanobacteriota; class Cyanobacteriia; order Cyanobacteriales; family Nostocaceae; genus Nostoc. The sequence continues at coordinate 20,380 of NZ_JAIVFV010000031.1, read as the reverse complement.
GCCTTTAGCATAGATCTAGATCCAGCAGGCAATGTCTACTTATCAGGAATCGCAATTAAGAACAATACAAGAACAGACATTTTCAATTTTGCGGTTCAGGATGATTCCTGGGTCTCTAAGTTTGACACCAATGGCAACCAGCAGTGGATTACCCCGATTAAAGATCCTTCCGCAACTTTCCCTTTTGATATCACTCCCTTTTTTGACGAATCTTACGACCTTGCAGTTGATAAGGATGGCAACAGCATAGCTGTAGGCTGGACTCAAGGCCTAGTCAGAGAATCAGACCCATCGCGACAACTTTTGAAGTACGATGTCTGGGTATCAAAGGTGAATACAGCAGGGCAGGTACAGTGGGTTCAACAGCTTGGAAGTACAAATCAGGGACTTGATTTTGCCTGGGGCGTTGATACTGACAGCCAGGGCAATATTTACGTTACAGGATGGACTACAGGGGATATTGGCACACAGGTGGGAACAAGAGGAATCGGCGATCGCGATATTTGGATTAGCAAACTCCGTCCAGATGGCTCTCAAGTGTGGGCTAAACAGTTTGGCTCTCCAGATGATGATGGTATGTTCTTATCCGACGTGGAGATCGATCAACAAGACAATATCTTTCTGATCGGACATTCTAATGGCAAGTTAGGAAAAGGTCAAAAAGACGAATCTTATAATACCTGGGTGGCGAGGTTTGACACTGATGGCAATAACAAGTGGATTCAACAATTTGGCAGCAGAAAGAATCTTGACTACCCTACAGGTGTTACTACTGACAGCGCTGGTAAGCTTTACGTCACTGGATTTACTGATGGCTTATTAGGGAAGACTAATGGCGTTAATACCTCGGCTGTGGACGGTTGGTTGGCCGAGCTTAATATCAAGAACGGAAAACTGCAAAAATTTATCGGCAGTTCAAATGATTTTGTCAGCATTGACGAGCCTGGTTTAATTCCCACCGTTGATATCACTAATAATTTAGTGACTAGGGAAAGACTGCCTTTAGGCGATAATCGCATTAACCCTGCTGAGGGGATCAATCTTAACTTTACTCAGGGGATCGGTGCTAACTCTGCTCAGAGAGTCAGTACTAGTGGCAGTGCATTCAACTATGGACAGATCGTTTCTGGTCTTGGCAGCATATTTGACCCTGAGTCGGAAAATTCTTTTCCTTCAGCTTTGGCTGAGGCAGTTAATAATGGTACTATAGTCGTCTGAATTGATTTACAGCTATTTTCAGGTAAATAGACTACGGGGAGCATCCCAATGCAAGCTTAAATCTTTTCCCTCACCCCCTCTCCCATGTTTGGGAGAGGGGGTTAGGGGATGAGGGCTATGAAGGGAATGGCACATTTGGGATGCTCCCTTACGAAGAACTTGGTTACCAACCAATTTCAACTTAGGAGATGTCTAGTACAGGATTTCACAAGTTCCTAGCGTTATTAAATTTCGCAAAGCCTTACTGGAGCATCGGTCAATTCGTCACGGATTTATGAAATGCTGTACTTAGTAGTCATATAAAAGAAAATGGTTCACAGAAAGATTAGGGTTTGGGGAAATAAAATCAAGCGATCGCCAAATACATCCTATGGGCAAACTTACAGAAAGGAGATTGCCTTCAACTGCGTTCAGGGAAAAGCAGGGTTAAAAAATTCTTCTTCAAGCATATATTGGCGATCGCCCACTAATCAACCACACATATCACAGTATCTCGAAAATTCAGCTACGAGATCAAGGAAAACTCAAGATTGGTGGTGCTGGTGTAGTCGGTTTCTGACATTAGGAAGTTGCTTGGTAGTGGGGAGTGTATTAATTACTTCTTTGCCAGAGCGTGTTATTGCCCAAATCACCTCTGATAACAGCTTACCAAATAACTCTGGCGTGACTAGGGATGGGAACATCTTCAATATTACTGGAGGAACGCAAGCAGGAAGTAATTTATTTCACAGCTTTAGCGAATTTTCTGTTCCTACTGGTGGTACTGCTTATTTTAATAATACTGTAAATATTCAAAATATTATTAGTCGAGTTACGGGTGGATCAGTTTCTAATATTGATGGGTTAATTGGCACGTTGGGTACTGCTAATTTATTTTTGATAAATCCGTCGGGGATTATTTTTGGTGCAAATGCCAGACTGGATGTTAAAGGTTCTTTTGTTGCGAGTACAGCTAATGCAATTGGGTTTGGCGATCGAGGTTTTTTTAGTGCTTCAAAGACAGAAAGTTCTTCATCTCTGCTAACAATCAATCCTTCCGCTTTACTATTTAATCAAATTGCTACTGCCCCGATTCAAAATAATTCAGCTAATCTAAGTGTCGGAAATAATCTTAGTTTGCTGCAAGTTGGTGGCAATGTAGACATAAATGGTGGCTCCTTAAAGGCTCCTGGTGGACGAGTGGAGTTAGGAGGTTTAGCGGGAGAAGGAATAGTTGGGCTAAATGTAAATGGTAATAATCTGAGCTTAAAAAATTTTCCGTCTGATGGATTGCCAGCATCAGTATCGCTTACCAACGGTGCGACAGTGGATGTTGCATCTGGTGGTGGTGGCAGTATTGCCGTCAATGCGCAGAATATAAATATTTTGGAGGGAAGTAGCTTACGTGCTGGCATCAGCCCATTAGCAGGATTTGATGGCGCTCAGGCGGGAGATGTCACCCTCAGCGCCAAAGGAACAGTCAGAATTGAAGATAGCTCTATCTACAATGCCGTTTTTGGTTTGGGAAATGGTGGTTCCTTGCGCGTGGATGCAGGAAAATTGATTATTCAAGATGGAGTAGTAGCGACTGCTACGATTTCTAGTGGGAAAGCTGGGGATCTGGTTGTGAACGCCTCTGACTCAATAGAACTAACTGGCTCTTCCTCATCAAACGGCACGATTAACATTGGCATCGATGTTCCTATTGATTTCGGCTTGTTTATTTCAAATATTCCTGTTGGTGTTCCTGTTCCTATTGGGCTGTTTTCCGCTTCCATTGATGCTCAGAGTCTTCTTGATGTTTCTGGTTTTTTAAGTTCTTTACCTACTACAAGTGGAGATGCCGGAGACCTGACTATTGAAACTGGGCGGTTAATTGTCCGTGATGGGGCAGGGGTATCGGTCGGCAGTACTAGCACAGGGGGTACTGGAAATTTGACCGTAAAAGCAAAAGACATAGAAATCAGTAATAGCTCTATCTACAATATCGTTTTTGGTTTGGGAAATGGTGGAGACTTGTTTGTGGATACAGAGAAGTTGATTGTTCAAGATGGAGTAGTAGGGACTGCTACTTTTTCTGGTGGTGATGGTGGGGATTTGATTGTGAATGCTTCTGACTCAGTAGAACTAACTGGCAGTCCCTCATCAGATGCCACGGTTGCTATTAATATTCCTGGAAATATCTCCGGATCTTCTGACGATTTTCGTGTTCCTATTGGTCTGTTTTCCGCTTCAATTGATGCCCGGAGGTTTGCCAACAATCTTTCTAATGTTTCTGGTTTTTTAAGTTTTTTACCTACTGCAAGTGGAGATGCCGGAGACCTGACCATTGAAACTGGGCGGTTAATTGTCCGTGATGGGGCAGGGGTATCGGCAGGTACAATTACGGCAGGACATGGAGGAAATTTAAGCGTGAAAGCAGACTTGATAGAACTCAGTGGTACCTCAGCTAATGATTCTCCTTCATATCTGTTGACTACAACAAGTAAGATTCCTAGTGGATTGCGTAATGAAACTGTCGGTCGGGGAGCAGGGGGCAACTTGACCATTGATACTAGACAGTTAATTGTCCGTGATGGGGCATGGGTGACAACTGGTACTGGTGGCAAGATGCCAGGAGGGGAATTGACTGTGAACGCCTCTGAATCTGTAGAACTTAGTGGCACCTCATCAGAAAATATTCCCACCGTTTTGGCTTCTGGAACACAGGGATCTGGAGATACTAAAAAATTGGTTATTAATACTAAGAAACTGATGGTCAGCAATGGAGGAATTATCTCGGCGGGTACTTCTAGCTCTGGAAATGGAGGCGAATTGATCATTAAGGCCTCTGATTCAGTAGAACTTGTTGGCACTTCAAAACAAGGGTTGTCCGCCTCTCAAATACAAGATTTTATTGGATTTGCTGGAGCTTTAGTCTCTGACTTCCTAGAAGATCGTCCATTTCCGAGCGGTGTAATTTCTGGGACTGCAAATACAGGAAATGCTGGAAACTTGACTATTGAAACTGGACGGTTATTGATTCAGGGTGGAGCGCAAGCATCGGTTTCTACAATTAATGCCGGAAATGCGGGTGACTTAAATGTTCGCGCCTCTTCTATAGAACTGAGTGGGACTTCCCTTGAAAATCCTAAACCCAACGACATTGTCGGTCGGAGCCTGTTGACAACTGCTGTCGGTGAAGGCTCAACTGGAAAGGGTGGCAATATAACAGTTAACACCAACTCCCTAACTATCAACGATGGTGCTGCACTGACAGCCAGTACTTCTGGGCAAAAGGATGCAGGTGACATCACTCTTAGCGCCAATACCTTGAGTGTTTTGAATGATGGGCAACTGCGCACCTCTACCTTTGGTAGCGCACAAGCAGGTGACATCACACTAAATATTCCTGAAATACAGTTATCTGGTTCCACTAGTGGTGTTTTTGCTCAGACAAGCAGTACAGGCCCAGCTGGAAACTTGACGCTTCAACCTTTGAACGGACAAACCTTGACGGTTAACTTCTCTGATCAAGCGCAGATATCAGCATCTACCTCTGGTAGCGGTAAGGGAGGAAACCTTACTCTGAGCGCTCCTGAGTCAATCACCCTCAATGGTAATGGTATCTTGGCGGCGACATCGGAAGGTGTTGGTAGTGGACGAGCTGGTGATGTGCTTCTTGGTACTGAGAAACTAACTATCGCCAATGGAATGCGCGTTTCAGCCGCTACTCATTCTACTAACCCCGCAGCTAGTGGTGGGAATCTGACCGTGCAAGCTGCACAATTGAACTTGACAAACGGCAGCAGTTTAGAAGCTGGGACGACAGGAACTGCACCAGGCGGGAACTTGACAATTCAACCCAATGACAATGGGCAAACCTTAGCTGTCAATTTGACTGGAGGAGCAACGGTATCGGCTGCTAGCTCTGGTAGTGGTAAAGGAGGAACCCTGAGTGTCAATGCTCCTGAATCTATTAACGTCACTGGTAACGGCTCAGTGATTTCGGCTGAGACCACAGGAGAAGGAGCAGGTGGTGACTTGACACTGACAACAGGAAAATTGGCGCTTCAGGATGGGGCGAAAATAACTGTAAGTAGTACAGGCTTAGGGCGTGCAGGTGACTTAAAAGTTAACGCTAACTCGATATATCTCAACAACGCTGCCAAAATGACTGCTGACACTACAGGAGGAGGTGGAAATATCTTTATGCGATCGCCTTTAATGTTACTAGGCAATCAAAGTTCTATCACCACCAATGCCCAAGGTTCTGGTATTCCTGGCGGCAACATCAATATTGACACAGATTTCCTCATTGCTTTTAAAAATAGCGATATCAGCGCCAATTCTGCTAACTTCCGTGGCGGTAACGTCCGAATTAATGCTCAAGTTATCTTTGGTACACGGTTTCAAAATGTGGCATCTGACAGGACAAGTGACATCACTGCTACTGGAGCAAGTCCTGAGTTAAGTGGTTCTGTAGAAATCAACACACCCGATATTGACCCCAACAGTGGCTTAGTTGAGTTGCCAACAATACCAGTTGACACCCAGGTAGCCCAAGGCTGCTATAGTCCAGGTTACGCTCAAAGCAAGTTTGTGATCACTGGACGTGGCGGTTTACCGCCCAATCCCAAAGACATTCTCGCTCCTGATGCGCCACAAATAGATTGGGTGTCTCTTAAACCCCGTAACAATAACCGCTCCCTACCACCTGTTACCAGTAAAACAACTACCTCCACTCCCGGTCGTATTGTTGAAGCCACAGGTGCAACGCTAAACGCTTTTGGACAAATAATCCTCAGTGCTAATTCATCCACCGTTACACCTCATACTTCCAGACAGAAGCCAGTTCAATGTTATGGTAGCTAAAGTTACTCATATTTTTATAGCATCTTACTTGCTGATGTTGTTCAGTAGTCTGATAACATCAGCAAGCAGGGCGCAAACAATAAATCGCGTACAACTACCTCAAAATAATTTTCCCTCGCTTCCGCAACTCCCGCCGCCGCAGGATGTCCAACCACCTTCACCCAGAACACCACCAACACCACCTTCTCCACCACAGCAACTACCCCCTCCATCCGAACTACTCAAACCTAATCAACCACTACCCACACCAGATCAACCACTCCCCGAAACATCACAAATCTTCACTGTTAAACAGTTTCAAGTTGTTGGCAGTACGGTATTCAGCCCAGAAAAATTAAATCAGATACTTGCTGATTTTCTCAACAAACCCATAACATTTGCACAATTATTAGAAGCTCGTTCTAAAATTACCGAGCTTTATATTCAAGAGGGATACATTACTTCTGGAGCTTATATTCCTGAACAAGCTCTGACTGGCGGTGTTGTGCGAATCCAGGTAATCGAAGGCGCATTAGAAGATATCCAGATAACTGGTACTAGGCGACTAAACCCAAATTATATCCGTAGCCGTATCGGTTTAGGAGCATCCACTCCTTTGAATCAAAAACGCCTGTTAGAGTCCCTACAATTATTGCAACTCAATCCTTTAATTCAAAACTTGTCTGCTGAACTGTCTGCTGGCTCACGTGCTGGTGCTAATTTGCTGGCTATCAAAGTAACTGAGGCAGATTCATTTAATATACAAACAATACTGGACAATGGCCGCTCCCCCAGTGTTGGTAGCTTTCGACGGCAGCTGCAAATAAATGAAGCCAATTTACTCGGATTTGGAGATAGTATATCGTTAGGATATAGCAATACTGATGGTAGTAATACTATAGATGCCAGCTACACTTTTCCCGTCAATCCTCGCAATGGTACTCTCAGCTTCAGCTATGGTAATACATCAGCCAATGTGATTGAGCGTCCATTCAATATACTAGATATTGAATCAGCTTCCCAATATTACGAACTGACATTTCGCCAGCCTTTATTGCAAACTCTCAACCAAGAGTTCGCTTTTGGGATAACTGCTTCTCGCAGAGAAAGTGATATTTCCTCCTCTCTAGTAGAAGAGTATGAGGTTCCCCTTTTTGTACTTTCACCAGGGGCTGACGAAGAAGGACGCACCAGAGTATCTGCATTGCGATTTTTTCAAGAATGGACTTCTCGCAATAGCCAAGAAGTAATTGCTGCTCGCTCTCAATTTAGTCTGGGTATTGGTGGATTCAATGCCACAATCAATGAAACGGCTCCTGATAGCCGTTTTTTTGCTTGGCAAGGACAGGCGCAATGGGTACGCCTCTTAGCTCCTGATACTTTACTATTAATTCGTGGCGATGTGCAACTGGGTTCTACAACGCTTTTAGCTTCCGAACAATTTGGTTTAGGTGGTATAAATAGCGTAAGAGGGTATCGTCAAGATTTACTATTGACAGATAATGGCGCTCTCGCTTCGGTTGAATTGAGACTACCAATTGTGCGTGTGTCTCCGTGGGATGGAGTTCTGCAAGTTACTCCATTTGTTGATGTTGGTACTGCTTGGAATAATTCGTCGAGTGGAAATGAAAATAATACTAACACCTTAGCTTCCGTTGGTTTGGGTTTGCGTTGGTTACAGGGTAATAACTTTACTGCTGCTGTTGAGTGGGGTATTCCTTTAGTTTCTGTTGATACTCAAGGCAATACATGGCAAGAAAATGGTTTGTATTTTTTTGTACAATATAACCCCTTTTAACCGTTTTTATAGAACTAATTAGAATAGATACATTGTAGGGTGCGTTAAAGCAGCGCGTAACGCATCTGGAAATATGGTGCGTTACCGCTAAATTGGACTTTCTCAAATGCTCAAATTCCTACACAGCCGTAACACACCCTACTTAATATTTACTTTATAAATAAGCTCTAATGACAAATGACAAATGACAAATGACAGCCTTAGCCAGTTAACTTTAATTGCGCCAACCTACTTACTTTGATTTATTCTCGCCTAATTACTTATCTAAAATCAATATTCAGCCTTGTAAGTTTATATGAAAATTTTCAAATATTTCTTGTTATTATTATTGAGTGCCTTTCTCTGCATATGTTTATCATGTTATTTTGATTCATCTAACTACTTGACAGCAGCTTTTGCAAAATCTAAAATCCTATCGTTTCGGATTTCAGCAACAACGCCGGTTGTCAACCCAACCGAGACTTCTAGCTTAGTGCAGCAAAGTCAAGCGCTTTATGAAGGGGGACAGTTTGCCCAAGGGGTAGAACTTCTCAAAAAAGCAGCAGCAGAATTTAAAGCTAAGAATGATGTATTGAATGAAGCTATAACTTTGACCAATCTTTCTTTAGCTTACCAGCAATTAGGAAAATGGCAAGAGGCAACTTCAGCGATCGCACAAAGTATTAAACTATTACAAACTCTCAAAAATTCCGATTCTTCACAAGAGCAATCGCAAATCTTTGCCCAAGCTTTGGATGTTCGGGGTGGACTGGAATTAGCACAGGGGCAAACCGAAGTAGCCCTGAGTACTTGGCAAGAAGCAGCTAAAATTTATCAACTCTTAGATGATATATCAGCACTGATTCATAATCGCATTAATCAAACCCAAGCAATGCAAGCTCTGGGGAATTATCTGCAAGCAGAGAAAACGTTGATTTCGGTAGAAAAAATTCTCCAAAAACAAGCAGATTCTTCTGTTAAAGCCACAGGATTGTATAACTTAGGGAATGTCCTACGAAGTTTGGGTTATTTAAGCGACTCCCAGAAGATTTTAGAAGAAAGTTCTTCTGTGGCTAAACGAGTGGGTAGTGCGATCGCTCAAAGTAATGCTTTACTTAGTTTAGGTAATACAGCTCGCGCTCAAACATACGCTCAACTTAGTTTGGGTAACTCAAGCAGCGCCAAGGATTACAGTAAAACAGCAATTCAATACTATCAACAAGCAGTGGAGATTGCATCTGCAATACCTGCTGTGCGCCTCCAGGGTCAACTGAATCTATTAAGACTATTGGTAGAGCAAAAGGAATTTAGCACAGCAAAGGCATTATTTCCCGAAATTCAGTCTCAGATAGACAATTTACCTCCAAGTCGGACGGCTGTTAATTACCGGATTAACTTTGCCCAAAGTCTGAGCAAAATGACACAGAACTCAGTTCAGCCAAAAGATGTTGCTAAAATGCTAGCGGAAGCTGTCCAAGTAGCTAAGAGTTTAAAAGATGAACGAACCGAATCTTATGCTCTTGGGACTCTTGGCGAACTGTACGAACAAACCGGACAGTTATCTGATGCCAAAACCCTCATACAGCAAGCATTGGTGAGAGCTGAGTCTATTGATGCTCAAGACATTGCTTATCAATGGCATTGGCAAATGGGACGGATACTGCAAAAGGAATCTAATATCTTAGCAGCAACAGCAGCTTATAAGCGAGCTTATAACGCTCTCAAATCCCTTCGTAACGATTTAGTTGCAATTAATCCTGACGTCCAATTTTCTTTCCGCGAGAGCATAGAACCCGTATATCGAGAGTACGTTGATTTATTGTTGCAAGTTAAGGAAAATACGAATCAAAAACCAGATAATCTCATTCAAGCCCGTCAGGTAATCGAATCTCTCCAGTTAGCGGAATTAGATAACTTCTTTCGTTCGCCCTGTTTACTACCAAGAGTTGACCTTGATAAATTAGTTCAAAAGGATAAATCGACAGCTATTATCTATCCAATTATTTTAGATAACCGATTGGAAATTATTACTAGTTTGCCAGAGCAAGATACAATCTACCGCAACACTACTAAAATACCTAAAGATGTATTAGAAAAAACTGTAGAACAACTACAGAAAGATTTACCCGTTGCTAGTAGGCAGCCGGATGTGAAGCAGCGCTCACAACAGTTATATGACTGGTTAATTAAACCTATTGAATCAGATTTAGCAAACAAAGGTATAAAAACTTTAGTGTTTGTTCTAGATGGTTCTTTGCGAAATATCCCAATGGCGATTCTCTACGATCAACAACAGCAGAAATATTTGATAGAAAAGTATGCTATTTCTTTGACCCCTGGTTTGCAACTTGTTGATCCCAAACCATTACGAAACGTGCGGCTAAACGTTTTAGTAGGGGGAGTTGAGCAAGAACGCTTGATTGAAGGTAAATCCTTTGCCGAACTCTCAAATGTGACACAGGAATTAAAACAAGTCCAGTCTGAAGTTAAAACAAGTAAACAACTCTTAAATCAGGATTTCACTGAAACTAATCTGGAAAAGCAAATTCAATCTACTCCCTTTTCAGTAGTACACTTGGCTACTCATGGGCAATTTAGTTCAGACATTGAACAAACCTATATTATTACCTGGGATGCTCTACTGAAGGTTAGAGAGTTTGATAATTTACTACGAACTAGGGGTGAAAGCCGACCAGAGACAATTGAATTACTCGTCCTTAGTGCCTGTAAAACTGCCACAGGAGACAAACGAGCTGCTTTAGGATTAGCTGGAGTTGCGGTGCGAGCAGGCGCACGCAGTACGATCGCAACTTTGTGGACAGTAGATGATCAATCTAGTAGCGACTTTATGGGTGAATTATACCGGCAGTTAGATGCTGGGGTAACTAAAGCCCAAGCACTACAACGCGCCCAACTTGCGATTTTAGCTAAAGAAAATCGCCCATATTTTTGGGCACCTTATGTGCTTGTGGGTAATTGGTTATAGCGGTTATCGGCAAGCGTGAAGTACAATTTTGACCTCTCTCCAAACCTCTCTCCTTTTAGGAGAGAGGCTTTGAATAAGGACAAGGATGCAGTAAGTAAGTTGGCGCGAAAAAATCAAAGTATGTTACGAAACGTAAATAGACTTAAAATCTTTACTAATGACTAATGACAAATGACCAATGACAAATGACAAATGACAAATGACAAAGTTCATCCGATTCGTACCCTTGCACAACCAGAAGTATTTTCTCGAATTCTGCCTCTAACATTGCCAGAGTGAACCACACTCCCAGTACCACTAGCATTAACCTTATAGTCGCCTTGGCATTCGCCGGTAGTACTAATTTTTCCACTTCCAGAGAGATTGATAGAAGCTTTTGTCCATGTTCCTTGAACGTCGATTTGGGACGAGCCAGAAACGTCAAGTTCTAGTCTGCCTCCTTCTAGAATTGCCTTAACCTTAGATGAACCAGAAGAGTCAATTTCCAGACTTTGAGTAATGATATCTGCTTTGACACTACCTTGAATAGATAAATAAGTATTATGGAGTCTAAGTCTGCAACTAATGTTAGAGATTCCGTTTAATTTAGCTTCTAAATTAGCCGTTGGGGTTATAATTTTGACCTTTGGTGGTAAGAATTCATTACTGTTTGAAACACCGATGTCTACTCTTCCACCGTTGATAACTACAGTGCGGGAATTACTAAAGATATGAACATTGCCGCCAACATTCTCAAAAAAGCTAAATCTGCTTGATGCTTGATTATTTTGTTGACTAATGTAAATTGTATCTTCCTGTTGATCAACATTGAATTCCTCTAAAGTCTGATCATCTGCTTCGATTTGAACAGAAATTTCAGTTGCAGATGGACTTTCAAATAAAACAATGTCACCACTAAGTTGTAAGTCAATTGTTGGAACTGATTTTACACTAAACTCGAATGACTTAAGCATGGAAAAATCTCCTTTAAGTTACATGAATAAATGATGTAGAAATCAAGCAGATATACCAAATTTTCCAACAAACCATTTCTTGAATTGACATTCCATTTTCTAATTATGATATTTTTTCAGGGGAGGCACTGCGGCCTTCTGTCTTGGCGTAGCCTCTCCCTTCGGGAGGAGGAAGACGCTAAAAGCGATCGCGAGTCTGTAATTCCTGCAAAGAATCAAGCTACGCCCAGGGTCTCGTAGAGAGTGTCTGAGGCCTGCCTAAGTGCATCAAGGTGTCAAAGTTTGTCCAGAAAGAACCACAAATATCTTAACAGTAACAGACATGACTAAGATGCGCCCAGATGGCGCTGTCAACTTTGCTTTAGAAAGAGTATTAGATTTTATAGTGCCGACTTACTTAAAAGCCAAAGAACTTTAGTTCAAGGCGGGTGACGAAGCGAACAGATAGGCATTTCTAGGGTTTTGTTGACACCAATGAAGACTTAGACACCCTATCGCGTGTTCTATTTAGCTAAAAATTGCTGTAAATTGTTAGGATTTTCTGGAATCCGCTTCTGTGCATTTGTAGCTTTGTACTTATAATCCAATACGCTTGGGTTAAGAGAATAGTAGGTTGGGTTGAGCGTAAGCGTTACCCAACAAAGTCTCGATAATGTTGGGTTTCGTTCCTCAACCCAACCTACACCAGATTTAGTTTTTAGCCTTAACTGAACTGTATTGACTTATAATCTACTAATATAATGAACTCGAACAGCACGATATAAACAGTAAAATGGTAACCATGACTGCTTGCTGTTGTTCAAAAATACAAAGATTTTTTATGAACCCATTACCACCTGAACTCAATACACCTGAATTAAAACCCGAAAAGACCGGTACATTGATTAAGCGTTTTGGTGTTGGTGCAATAACTGGAGTAGTGATTGCTGCATTGTATTGGAGTTATACAGATTGGTTTGGATATGCAGAACCTATAACCACAGGTATCATAGGTAGTTTGATACTAGCAATTTTCTGTGGATTGCTGACACTCAAATGGGGATACAAAATATTAGAAAGTTTGTTGGGGCTGTTGCCATAATCGCCTCTGTTAAATCATTAGGGTAAACGCAAATCTGCTGCGATCGCATATAAGTAAGGTTGAAAAATAGCCAAGTTTTCCAGTTTTTCAAACTTACCTGTTTGCCTATCTGGATCAAATCCAGTGGTAATTACGTAAAGTTTACTACCATCAAAGGCAACATGGTCGATATGTTGCTCTTGTACTCCACCTTGTTCCTTGAGTCCGGCGAACCCATAGCGGATTCCCTGAAGCTTACCAACGGGTACTGCTTGCGGTGGGTAGGGTGAGAAAGTAATCTCCTTTCCGTATTTACCCTGACGGTCTTTTCCAAAAGCAGCGTAGTGGTCTTCAACCCAAGCCTTGAGTGCTGATAATACTTGGGTTTGATATTTGGAACTTTGGTAGTCCCCTTGGGAACCATTGGGAATACCAGCTGCTACCAGTTTCTTTTGAAAATCCTCATTGTTTGCTAGTGGGTAAACGTTAATTTCAACTGTACCCAAAGGTTTCCCTTTGGAGGAGACACATAATAAGGGTGCATTTCCCTCACAAGCAGCAACTTGCCAATTAGTTGGAGCAGCAGCATTTCCCAGGATTTTCTGCCAGATATTTCCCTGATTAGGGTTGGGAAGTTTGGCAACAGGAGAGGATTTTACCACTGGGAGTGGAGAAAATTGGGGGAAAATAAATTTTGCTCCCAGAGGTATTGACACCAGCAAAATAGAACCTAGTAATAAATGATAAAGTCGTAACATTTTCCTGAAAATCTAGAGCCAAGGATTGCAGAGTGACTATTTTATGGGTATGGAGCAATAGGGTTCACAAAAGGGCTGAAACTCTTTCTTTTACGTAGACGCAAACGCGAGTGCGTCTCCAAGAGTTGCGGCTTGCCGCAGGCTACCACAGAGGCGCAGAGAACACAGAGAGAAGAGAGAAAGAGAAGGAGGAAATGCTTAAATGAACTGTATTGGGGTATAGAGGAAGAATACATTTATATTGCTGCGAGTTCCGCAAATGGAACTCAACAAACTATAAGTAAGTTGGTGCGAAAAAATCCAATTATGTTACGAAACGTAAATATGATTAAAACCCTTACTAACAGGGCTATTTCATTCTACACATAACCTACCCGGAACTGAAGTTCCTGGCTCATAGCTAAAGTCCGTTAAAACGGACTATAACCTTTTCTCAGTCGTCTTTAGATGACTTTCGCTATTAGACTCAGAATTCATTCTGAGGCGGGCTAGAGGAGAATGAAATAGCCCTGCTCTTACTAATTACCAATTGACAAATGACAAGTGACAGCCTTACCCAGCTAGTTTTAATTGCACCAACCTACTTAGTGCTTCTTTTTGAAATGAAGAGATGCTGGCTGGATGTAAAATCGAAGGGGAAATTTGCTTGGACTTGTTAATTGAAGCGAGAACGTTGATTACGACGTTGCTTGTGCCTAGCAATTGCTTTACGCTTCTCTTTTTCTATCGGTGTCTCGAAGTGACGCTTTTTTCTCATATCTTGGAAAATTCCGGCTTTAGAAACTTCCCGCTTAAATCTTCTCAAAGCTGATTCAATACCTTCATTCTCCCCTAAAACTACTTGTGTCATTCTCATTCCTCCTTCATATGGATGAATAGTTCAAGACTAGATATAGCAGTCGCCAAAGCCGTTAGGACAGTTGGCGTAAACGCACCTTCAACAGCCCACTTTGTGATTTTATTGCTGTCCTAAGCTTCCTGTCCGTTGCTATACAAAATCAGGACTTACGCAAAATAATGAAAAAACCAACCGCAAAGGCGAGTGCGTCTCATTAGAGAAGGATGCAAAGGAATAAGAGTTTCAGAGAGTTGTTGCGTAAGTCTTAAAAATAAAATATTCCAGCAGAATGGAGTTTTTGACTTTATCTGCTGGAGACTCTAAATAGACATCTGGTATAAATTAAATATGCATTATCCAGAACTCTTGTAGAGACGTAGCAGTGCTACGTCAAAACAATTATTTTTAGCAGATGTCTAATGTGAAATTTTCCCGAATCGACTTTAGTAGCGATTATTGTTACGGCGAGCATTACCGCCACCCCAGCTACCACGAGAGGAGTTGCTTCTTTCCTCACGAGGTTTAGCTTTGTTCACTTTCAAATCACGTCCCATCCACTCAGCACCATCAAGTGCATCAATGGCAGCTTGTTCTTGTGTGTCTGATTCCATTTCCACAAAAGCGAACCCACGCGGCCGGCCTGTTTCCCGATCTGTGGGTAGTTGAACACGATTCACTGTTCCGTATTCTGCAAAAGCCTGCTTGAGGTCATCTTCTGTAACCTGATAGGACAGGTTTCCGACGTAAATTGACATAGAAATCTCCGAATTCAGGGAGTGTAGAGAGTTAAATTCGGAGAGACACTTTTTAGAAATCAAAACGAGTTACTCAACCGAAAATAATCTTTATGTCCATGAGTTTAACACAGCCTTCAGCCTTTGAATATCGTCTGATAGTGAATTTTATTGACAAATAATACCTTTAGAGCAAGTTTGTATATCTTCCAACCACAGCTTTTGTTGCTTGTATTATAAAAGGTTATATTTTTAACACGAAATCGTAACTAACTAGCGATCGCTCAGGTATTTAGTGTTTGGAAAATTGAACTGCGGACTAAGGGGTAAAGATTATTATCGGTAGTGGAGACAATTAGACTATGACTGAATGTCTTAAAAGCAAATTAAAAAATATTCATCTTCAAATGCTTCAGAGCCTATTTATAAAGTAAATATTAAGTAGGGTGTGTTACGGCTGTGTAGAAATTTGAGAATTTGAGAAAGTCCAATTTAGCCGCAGGGCACCATATTTCCAGGTGCCGTACACGAGAGCTTTAACGCACGCGACAATTTAAGGTTTAGTTTATAAATGCTCTCTCATTAAGTAAGTCGGCAAGAATAAACCAAACTATGTTACGAAACGTAAATACACCTTAAACCCTTACAAATGACGAAGGACAAATGACAAATACTTCGACTCCCTTCGGCTACGCTCAGGGCAAGTCGCTCAGTACAAGTGACAGCCTTAGCCAGTTAGCTTTATTTGCGTCGCTCTACTTAGCTATGCTCAAACTGCGCTAAAATCCTTTCTGCTTCCTGACACAGCAACTCGTGGTACTCACCATTACTCGCTAGCAGACCTCCCCATTGATTGATATCACCGGTGTTATACTGCAACGGAGTGCCGTCGAAGTGGGTAAACTTACCACCAGCTTCTGTTAAAATTAGTTCTGGCGCTGCCATATCCCAGTCTTTGGGCGCAGACTTACCAGAAAGGGAAATGTAGATATCTGCCTGTTTCTCGACAATGGTGGCAATTTTGCAGCCTACACTACCCACAGATTTCTGATTTTGACAAAGTAAATTTTGTAGTAAGTAATCTAAGGGTTGGTTGCGGTGAGACCGACTAACAACTAAGGTTAAATCTTCAACTCGTTTACCTGAAGACACTTGTAGAGTAACACATTGATCACGGGTTTCGACAAATGTACCCCCACCTTTGATAGCGTAATATAACTTTTGAGCCTCTGGTACTGCCACTACTGCCAACACTGGGCGTGTTTGGTTGACTAAAGCAATGTGAACTGCATAGTCGCCAGTTTTTTCGATAAAGTCTCGTGTGCCATCTAAAGGGTCTATTATCCATACCCAAGGCGTCGAAGGGTATGGTATACCACTCGGCGATTCATAAGTTTCTTCACTGATGTAAGCAAAATCTTCGTTACCCAAAGCTGCTTGTAACCTCTGCAAGATGTATTGACTCACAGCTACATCGGCAACGGTGACAGGCTCATTTCGTTTATATTGTACTTCTAAGTTAGGGTCTTTTGCAGTGCCGTGGTAATAGGATCGCAGTATATCTGCTGCGCCCCAACCTACCTCACGAGCGATCGCTAATATTTCTTGTAAGTCTTTCATTAATTTAGCCTGATCTAAAAATTATCGATAACGTGATTAGGGGCGCACATCCGTGCATCCTTACTTTAAATCCATCCAGCGCCGGGTACCAAAAAATTTACAGGAATCAGCAGCAATATTAGCTGCCAGTGCCAGTGCATCAGTAAAACTTTCCTTTAAAATGTAATCACAGAAAGCACCGTGGAAAATATCTCCAGCCCCTAAAGTATCAACCACTTGAATCTGCGGCACATTTACCATACCAGTTTTAGTGCAACTCAAGTATTCAATTGGTTTTTGTCCGTGGGTAATGGCGATGTGACGAATGTCAAATCCGCCCAGATACGCAAAAACGTCTTCTCCAGTGTGGCAGTTGGGGGGATAAAAATTAGCCGAACAGATGGCATAATCCACAAATGGCAGAATTTGCTCAAATCCCGGCTTCCAACTACCACCATCAATTACTACTGGGATATTCTTGGCTTTAGCCATTTGGGCTATGGAATAACTAACCGTCATTTGGTGTCCATCAATCAGTACTATATCGACATTTTGCAAAATATCTGGCGGGATAGATGCGTTGCTGGCTTGAGTTTTGACAGCATTGATGGAAACTACAGCTCGTTCACCCGTGGCTTGAGTGACAATAATTGAAGAGACAGGGGGTGCTAAATCAGTGGTAGGCTCAAGGTCTGCGATCGCAACTTTGTAATTTGCCAAATCACCTCGAATTAGCTGCGTCATGGGATGACAACCCACCACACCCAAGACTGTAGCTTGATTAGCTAAATAATTGAAAGTCACAGCCGCGTTTGTTGCTGGGCCACCTGCTGCCACAGTATAGTCAGTAGCAACAATCTTCTGATTATTCTTAGGGGTACAGTCAGCAAGGTAAATCAAATCTAAGGTTACTAAACCCACAAATAAACCATGATTCGATTTGAGATTTGGGATTTGGGATTTTAGATTAGTCATTTGTCATTTGTCATTTGTCATTTGTCATTTGTCATTTGTCATTAGTAAGGGTTTTAAGCTTATTTACGTTTGGTAACATACTTGATTTTTTCGCACCGACGTACTTAGAACTGCTATATATATTCGTACAGGTACAGAAATTATTATTTTTAACTCCCAACTCCTAACTCCCAACTCCTAACTCCCAACTCCCAACTCCTAACTCCTAACTTTTTCCTCATGCAAACCGATCCAAAACCAGGAACACTTTACGTCGTCGGCACACCAATTGGCAACTTAGAAGATATGACCTTTCGGGCGGTGCGAATTTTGCAAACTGTGGATATCATTGCTGCCGAAGACACGCGCCATACTGGGAAACTGCTACAACATTTTCAAGTTAAAACACCCCAGGTGAGTTACCACGAACACAATCGTACCAGCCGCATCCCAGAATTATTAGAGCATTTAGTTAATCATAAAGCGATCGCTCTGGTGAGTGATGCTGGAATGCCAGGTATTTCCGATCCTGGATATGAACTGGTGAAAGCCTGTATTCAGGCGGGAATTTCAGTAGTTCCCATTCCTGGCGCTAGTGCAGCAATTACCGCTTTGAGTGCAGCTGGACTACCAACGGATCGGTTTGTCTTTGAAGGCTTTCTTCCAGCTAAAAGTCAACACAGACAAGAACATTTAGAATCTCTGCAAACAGAATCTCGCACATTGATTTTCTACGAATCGCCCCACCGTTTGCGAGATACTTTGCAAGACTTAGCAGAAATTTGGGGAAGCGATCGCCAAATTGTCCTAGGACGGGAGTTAACTAAATTGTATGAGGAATTTTGGCGAGGGACAATTGCCGAAGCGATCGCTCACTACAACCAACGAGAACCCCAAGGTGAATATACATTAGTGGTGGCAGGAATTTCACTTAGTCAGCCCCAACTAACACAAGAGGAATTGAAAGCTGAATTAAAACAGTTAATTAGTCAGGGGATATCGCGATCGCAAGCTAGCCGTCAGTTAGCAAAAGCCACTTTCCTTCCCCGTCGCCAACTCTATCAACTAGCTCTTTCTATAGTTCTCAGTGTGACTTAAAGGAATTGTTTGCCGCAACGGCAAGCAATTCCTTTAATTAGACTCCAGCTTGTTGATACTTGAAACAGCAGACTGGTAGTTTAGGAGATAAAAACTGGAGTTTATATGCAATGCCGTCAAAATAAGCATAATTACTTAAAGATTTTTAAGGACAAACGGCAAGCTTTTACCTAAATTTTGAACTCAAGGCAAAATTATAGTTTAAATAGAGTCACGCACGAATATCTGCTCGGCAGCTTGCCGCCGCCGATGGTTGGAATTGCCAATTGTTATAAGAGTGCGATCGTTTGAGTACCGATACTTCGGCTTACCTCAGCACGAGTCGCTCAGTACAAGTGCCCCATTCCCAATTAATAATGAGTTGCCGACTTGCGATGATGCACAGCTGTGACGCTATCATTATCTAGCAATTTGCCATTCTCGACAGTGGCATAAACTAGCCAGTGGTCGCTAGATTCCATCCGGTTTTGTACGGAACATTCGAGATATGCTAGGGCATCCGTAAGTATAGGAGAACCGCTTTCTGTTTCTTGGGCGGCGACATCAGCAAATCGGTCTTGTCCTGGGCCAAAAGGTTTGAGGAAGTGCTTCATCAATCCCAAGTGATTCCCTTCTTTAAGAATGTTGAGGACAAATTTGTTTCCTGTATGCGTCAGTGTTTCTACTGCGCGGTCTTTGGCTACGGCGATAGTTAAACCAGGTGGATTAAAGCTGGCTTGAGATACCCAAGAGGCTAACATGGCACTGGAGCGATCGCCTTCTTTGGCAGTCAAAACGCACAAAGAACCGACAATCCGCCCAACTGCTTGTTCTACAGTTGTTGCAGGAAGACTTTGCGATCGCACTTTTCTCGCTTTCTTCAGTGCTTGGGCAAAGTCGGTTCCAGCTTCTTCACACAATTGTAAGGTGGCATCGTTGGGTTTGAATTTGACGCGGATGGTATCAAAACCAAACCGATAGCCAGCATCTTTTAATTTACCCTCAATTAAATCAACCGCTTCCCCACTCCAGCCAAAGGAACCAAAAACACCAGCGAGTTTATTGTTAGTAGCGGTGGATAGCACAATTCCTAAAGCTGTTTGTACAGGTGTCGGTGCATGACCGCCAAGGGTAGGAGAACCGATGATGAAACCACCAGCTTTTTCCACAGCCGCCCGGATTTCTTCTGGTTCAGTAAATTCGCAGTTAATCGATTCTACAGCAACACCAGCTTTGGTAATGCCACGAGCGATCGCTTGAGCTAATGTGGCTGTATTTCCGTAAGCTGATGCATAAATCAACGCTACTGTCAAGTCAGCAGAAGTTTGCTGTTGACTCCATTCCCGATAAGCTTTAGTTAGGTCGATTAAACCATAGCGTACCAAAGGACCGTGTCCAGTGGCATACATTCTGACGGGAAAATCGACAAGTTTATCCAGTGCTGTTTCAACTTGACGGGCGTGGGGAGCCATGAGGCAATCAAAGTAATAACGCCGATCTTCGTTATATACTTCCCAGCCCTCATCAAATACCTGATCTCCGCAAACATGGGCCCCAAATAACTTATCTGAGTACAAAACTTCTGTTTGCGGATCGTAGGTACAAAGTTGATCT
>NZ_JAIVFV010000318.1 GCF_020829445.1 Nostoc sp. CHAB 5836 | reverse complement strand
TAGCAGAAGATAAGTCTAAACTTGCTGTAGCTGTAAAAGAAACTAGTGCAATAAAACCCGTAAAAGAACACTACAATCCACTTAACTACAAAAAATCACATCGGTCATCAGAAACACTAGCTCAAAATCAACCTCAAAATCAACCAAACGAGTATCCTGATAGTTCTAATGAGATGTGGCTACTTGACTAGAGTCAGTTAATCAATTTAGCTTTAATTTGGTAGGGTGCGTTATGGATTTTAGTCCTAACGCACCCAAATGTCTGACGGTGCCGTACTCTCGGCGAGAATAACAAAAGAACATGACCCGAAAAGCCAAAACTGGCAAGGGCAAAAAACAAAAAGCTGGACTAAATGAGTCTATTCTTGATGTTGGTTTTGGAATGCTTCGTAGTACCATCAAATACAAGGTTGGGTTGAGGAACGAAACCCAACATTTTCCTCGGTTTGTTGGGTAACGCAAAGGCCCAACCCAACCTACGAATATTCACAAAGGGTGGAGTATTAAGTTTGGAGAGAGATCTATTTGTGGTTCATTTACCTGAAAATCGCTGTAAGTAGAGCGACGCAAATAAAGCTAACTAGCTAGGGCTGTCATTTGTCATTTGTCCTTCGTCATTTATAAGGGTTTAAGGTGTATTTACGTTTCGTAATATAGTTTGGTTTATTCTTGCCGAGTTACTTAAACCCACGGACAGCAGTTAAAATAATTCGTAATTAAGGGTTAGTGTAACCTACCAAAAACCTGAAATAGTGGGTTACAGAAGCCGTAACTACTTTTGTTCACGTAAAAAGTTTTTTAACCAGCTAATGACTTCACTTGTTGATTGCTCATTGGCCTTTTGCAAACATTGCTGCACAATTTCTCTGACGTTAGGAAAGTAGCTGCTTTCTGTAAGCACATAACTTTCTTCTTGCAATCGATAAATTAATAACCGATTATTTTTTAATATCCAAACTTCTGGTACTCGATAAGGCAAGAAATCATTAATGTCTGTGTAGCTTGTCACATCTATTTCAATTGCTAAATCTGGTGGTGGATCTGACTCCCAATTAATTCTTTTTTTGCCCACTACTGCTCTGCAATTTTCAATGTAAAAGCAATAATCTGGTTCAATACCACTAAATTCTGGTAAGCTCATGGTGATGGGCGTAAATGACTCGTATATGCGGTTTAAGTGGTCAAGTAGAGCTATTACTATCAATGCCAACAAACTCGCATCTCTTCCATGCTCTGGTAGCGGTGCCATCAGTAAAATTTCCCCTCTTCGATATTTAATGCGAGGTGAGGAGCGATCGCCTAGTTGCTGACTCAATACTTGATAGTCTTGCCAGTTTCCTAAAAGTTTCAATACCGCCCCAGGTGGTAAGTCGATTTTTTCTGCTGTAATTACGGTATACATATTAGCTTGTTTAAGCAATTTCAGTTAGCCAGGAAGAAGGTTGTTTTTTACTGCTGGTAACTCATAACGCTGACGTTTGAGATATTGCCCATCATTAAAAAGATAATTATAAATTATTTAGGACTGCTTATACAATTTTGTAACAGAGGGGTCTTAAGTACGTTGGTGCGAAAAAACTCAAATATCAAATATGTTACGAAACGTAAATAAGCTTAAAACCCTTACTAATGACAAATGACAAATGACGAATGACAGCCTTAGCCAGTTAACTTGAATTGCGCCGACCTACTTAAACCCTTTGATTTCCGGTAAGATAATCCCAAATCTAAAATTTAAAATCCAAAATTGAATGCCAAATAAACGCTTTTATCACATTGGTTTTGGACAAAATGATTTAGGTTCATCGCCTCCCAGTATTGCCCTGTTATCTGGCGATCCAGAGCGATCGCATCTAATTGCCGAAACTTATTTACAAGATGTACGCTTGTTGTCAGAAAATCGCGGACTCAATAGCTATGTAGGATACTTACTTAATGGTAAAAGTATCTTAGCAGCTACGAGTGGTATGGGTGCGTCTTCATTAAGTATTGTGGTCAATGAGCTAATACAAGTAGGAATCCGGCAAATTATTCGCATTGGAACTTGCGGATCAATTCAACCTTACATACCAGTCGGTAGCATTGTTATTAGCAGTGCAGCATTGTGTCGCCAAGGTGCAGCAAATGACATTGCGCCTGTGGAGTATCCAGCCGCAGCCGATCCTTTTCTGACAGTTGCTTTGGTTAAAGCAGCACGAGAATTAGAGGTTGAACATTATATCGGAATTACGGCATCAGTTGATACTTTTTACGAAGGACAAGAACGCACTGATTCAGCGAATCCAAATTTAATGCGATCGCTGCATGGCATTACAGAAGAATATCGGCGCTTGAATATCTTGAATTACGAGATGGAATGCGGCACACTATTCAAAATGGCAGGAGTGTATAATTTTGCTGCTGCTGCTGTTTGCGGTGTAGTTGCTGGGCGTAGTGTTAGTGAAAATATTATCTTAGAACAAAAAAATATTGCCATTAGAAATGCGATGGCAACTGCTGTAAATGCAGCAGCAACCCTTGAATAAGCTCACAAATTTCTCTTATCTAACTTCTTATATAGAAATCGGATTTGAGTAGTTTTATCATGTCTTTACCTAATCTTTAATTTTTGAATCAGTAATTATAGGTAAGATGTATCAGGGGTATTTCATTCTAGACATAAACCACCCGGAACTGAAGTTCCTGGCTCATAGCTAAAGTCCGTTAAAACGGACTACAACCTTTTCTCAGTCGTCTTGAGACGACTTTCGTTATTAGACTCAGAATTCATTCTGAGGTGGGCTAGAGGAGAATGAAATAGTCCTGAAGATGTATTGAGAATCTGTTGATGAGAAGGAGAAGGTATTTGCTGGGATGCTCCCCAACTTGTTGCCCAAAAATTGAGTAATTTAGTTATTAAAAAATATCAGCCAAATTGGAGATAAATCTAACATGAAGAATGCTTGGAGGCGTTGGATTACGACCGTTAATCTAGCTGGGATGTCTACAACAAGCTACGCCTACGCACTCATGCTGACGCTGATATTTTTAGCATTCTCTCATCGGGCAACAGCTGACGATCCAGGAGGATGTTACATGATAACCTCCTCTGGTAAAACCGTTGGATTGGGAAGGCTTTGTGGCAATATAGTCACACCTTCAGACAAGAGAGTTTTTCGAGTCCCAATCAAACGCCGCCTTGGTGGAACTCCTGTGGTTGATGTCACTTTTAATGACAAAAAAACCTTTGAAATGATTGTAGATACAGGTGCGAGTGAAACCATTCTCACTCTCAGCATGGCGAATACACTTCAACTCCAGACTATAGGAACAATGCAAGCCCAAATAGCTGATGGTAGTCAAGTAGAATTCCCAACCACTAAGGTACAATCTATTGCAGTAGCTGGAATTACAGCCAATAATCTTCAGGTAGCGATCGCACCAAAAGCAAGCATCGGGTTACTCGGCCACGATTTCTTTGGCAACTATGATATTAAAATTCTGGAGAGAGAGATCGAATTTCATCACCGCTAACCCTTGCAGTTTCTAACTTCCATGACTTACGCAAACAATGGTCTCTAAGAATAATTTTCTTCTTAGAGGCACTACCCTGCAAGAAGCCGTTTCCCTACCAGACGCGGCGCGAAAGCGTCTAACCCACATTCCGCACCCCTTACTGTCATAAGCGGTTATTACGGTAATAAATGAAAATCACAAGAATAAAATAATACATAAAAGGATATTTGAGGAATAAAAGTGGCACGAATCTTATTCTCAAT
>NZ_JAIVFV010000317.1 GCF_020829445.1 Nostoc sp. CHAB 5836 | reverse complement strand
CTAGAATCTTTAGCCGATATTCAACAACAGCTACAAACTGCTCGTGCCAATCTTCAAGATGCAAACGCTCGTTACGATAACCTAGAGCAACAAATAGCGTCTTCATCCCAGCACAATGAACTAATTTCTTCTCGTTTAAATCAGTCAACCCGCTACCAAGCACTATTGAGTGAAATTCAAAAAACTGAACTAGCATTGGCTAAGGAGCGCCTCCGCTATACAGACGATTACCCCTCAGTACAAAAGCTAAAACAGCAACGCCAAAGTCAACTTTCGCTATTACGACAAGAAGTGAAAGCTATTACTAGCAGTCAGGCAAAACCACTCTTAAAAGGGCAAATACTAGGGGTTGATCCAATACTAGTAGACGAGTTGATTCTGGTGCAAACAACTGTCTTAGGACTAACTGCAAATGAAAAGAATCTAGCCCAGTCAGAACAGAGACTGCGTTCTGAGCTAAACAAATACCCAAGCTTAATAGCAGAGTATAACCGTCTGCTACCCAAGGTAGAAACTAGTCGCAAAACCCTTGAGCAACTACTCCAGACACAACAGTCCTTGGGACTGAAAATTGCTCAGGAAGGATACAACTGGCAAGTTTTAACAGAACCTGCTCTCGGTACTTATATGGGAAACAAGAGATTATTACTTTTGGTTGGGGGAGCGTTAATTGGGCCGATTTTAGGTATCTTAGCAGCCCTAATTTTGGAAAAGTTTAATGATGCTATTTATTGTGTGGCAGATTTAAAGAAACTGACGAACCTACGTGTACTAGGGTCAGTACCAAAACTACCATCAAGTGATGTGAAAAAGCGGCGGTTAGGTCTGCCTTGGAATGGGCAGTCAAGCTCAGATTTGTCTGTAATAGAAGTCACTACTAGATTGCCCGTTCATGAAACCTTGGACATGATCTACCAAAATATTCAAATATTAAAATATCCCTTGCCTTTCAAGTCGCTGATGTTTACTTCAGCGCTACCAGGGGAAGGGAAAACAACCTTGGTATTAGGGCTTGTGGCTAGCGCTACCCGGATGCATCGACGGGTATTAGTTATTGATGCTAACCTACATAATCCTAGCCTGCACAAAATCCTGGAACTTTCCAATGACTGGGGACTATCTCTGTTATTAGTTGATGAGACAACTACTCATTTTCAAGATTACATTCAACCCATTCACCCCTCCATTGATATTTTAACTGCTGGCCCAGAACCAGAAGACACAGTGAAGTTGCTCAGTTCTCAACGGATGAAAGAACTAATAGAGTTATTTGAGCAAAGTTATGACCTAGTACTTATAGATGCTCCACCTATTTTAGGCACGGTTGATGCCAGAATTGTGGCATCTTTTTGTAATGGAATTGTGATGGTAGAGCGTATGGGTAAAGTGACCCGAACTGAACTGACTCAAGCTACAGAAATTTTGAGTAAGTTGAATTTAATTGGAATTATCGCAAATGAAGTGAGCAATTCTCAAAAGGTATTGGCATCGTAGATTGAAAAAGACGCAAAGACTAATTTCCCCGCGTCCTCTTTTGGACGGTTTTTAAATGCGATCGCGCTAATATTTGTAGGATGAAGCATGGGTGAGAACTTGTAGTATGCGCGATCGCTCCCACTAGGGGGCTAAACTGCCAGATTAACTGATTTCTACTCTATAGCTAAAGCAAAATGCATAATTAGTGGGAGGTGGCAACCTCCTGCGTTGGAGAACTGTCTCATCTTAAAGTAGTAGACGTAATAATTCGGAGCGTCAATTAGATACTAGTGTGATTAGATGATCAGCATGAAATTCCAACTTTACTTAGGCTCTTTATTTTCCCAGATAAAAGTACGTCATTGGTGGGTAAGTATCCTTTTGTGGATAGCTTTGGTTGCCCCAGCGCAAGCCTCTGTAATCCTGCGCGTGGCAATTGAAAGAGGGGTTAATCAGGTAAAAGTGGGCAGTTCCACTACTGGGATCGTCAAGGATAGTACTGGACGGACTCTTGGACAGTTACCAGCCATGAGTGCATATTATGCCCAAGCCATTCCTGGCGGAGTTGCTTTAGATAAGTGGCAGTCTGGTTTATTTTGGATTGAGCCAACTGGTAAAGGGTTCGTTTATATTGGCGATCGCTGGTATCGGGGTAGAACTCTGGTTGTCCCCACAGAGAAAGGCTTAACTGCTGTTAACTGGGTTGATGACCAAGAGTATCTCTACAGCGTTCTCGGTGGCGAAATGGATGCCAGCTGGCCTCAAGAAGCTTTAAAAGCCCAAGCGATCGCAGCCCGCACCTACGCTCTTTACGAACGAGAAAAACAACGGAATAATCCCGTTTACGATTTAGGCAATACCCCCGATCGTTGGCAAATTTACAAAGGTGTGATTAGTGAATCTCCTGCTACTTACGCCGCAGTGGATTCCACTCTGGGGCAGGTACTAACTTACAAAAACCGAATTATTCTCTCAGTCTTCCACGCTTGTTCTGGAGGACATACTGAAAACGTAGAAGATGTTTGGGGAAATACTCTCCCTTACCTGCGTGCTGTTCAAGACTATGATCAAAATATCCGTGAGTGTAATTGGGTCAAATCCTTCTCACCCAATGAAATTAGCGCTAAATTTTCTCAACTTGGCAGTGTGACGGCCATGATTCCAGAAACATTCTCGCCTTTCGGCAGTGTTAAAGTCTTGAAAATTGTCGGTAACAAGGGCACAAAGGTACTACAGGGTGAGCAAGTGCGAACAGCCCTCAAGTTAAGAAGTACGCGCTTTACCGTCACGAAGGGAGCCGATGGTAGTTTTGTACTCCAAGGGCTTGGCTTTGGTCATGGTTTGGGCATGAGTCAATGGGGCGCGTACAACCTGGCTCGGCAGGGAGTCAACCACCTGCAAATTTTGGGGCATTATTATCGAGGTGTAGCCTTAACACCAATTCAGGCGAAGTAGAGTAGGTTGGCGCAATTAAAATAATTCGTAATACCTCGACTCCCTTCGACTCGCCCTGAATTGTAGTGCCCTTAAGAGCGAGACGCACTGGCGAACGACTACGCAGTTCGACTGCGCTACTTCGACTACGCTCAGTACAAGTGACCGTAAACTCAGGAACCGCGCAGCCGAAGTAAGTCGAAATATAACCGCAACACAAAACTTAGCGAACCACTATTGTACGCGATCGCCTACCCGAAGGTGGTATTGTATAATATCATGTCCGGTTGATTACCTACTAAACCCGAAGAACCCCACCCTACTAAGAGTTGAGGGTGGGGACTTGGGCGACACGTTAAATTCCAAGCTGCAAAAGTCGGAATTTCTAATGAAATTGGTACACAGCAAATCAAAGGTAGTTGATAAGAAAAAGCGGGAAATTTAGCCGTCTTTGCTTACCAAGAACGTCAAGCCGCTTAAATTTAATTCACTAATCCGAACCTTGAAAATATTATATTTTTATAACAGCGCCGCAGTTCATGCTCTTTTGAGCCAATGTACAAATCGGGATGACTGGATTCGAACCAGCGGCCCCTTCGTCCCGAACGAAGTGCGCTACCAAGCTGCGCCACATCCCGCCATTAAAATAGCATCGTAAATTTAAGAATATCACAACCTGTGCTAAATGACAGAATTACATTTAAACGACGTCGATCTTGAAACCTCTAGTTCAACCCTTTTCAAAAGGATTTGCCCTCATAGAAATACGCGGGATGCGGGAAACTCAGCTTTTTAAAGCTGAGAGGGAAGCGGCACGGGTGGTTTTAACCACCGTGGCATTTTCTTTTTAGTTTGATGCGTGGTGAGGATCTTCAATATACTT
>NZ_JAIVFV010000316.1 GCF_020829445.1 Nostoc sp. CHAB 5836 | reverse complement strand
AGATCGAGACAGCAGATGATGCCCTAAGCGCTCTACGATTCGTGCTTGACCGATGGCTTCACAGAAGGGATCTATTTGCGCAAAATTTCCCTGTTTCTGGAAGACGATTCTTTGGCCGACATCGCTCGATGTCTGAACTAAAGGATGCAATATCATCCGGGGCTGCTGCAGGAATATTCGGTCTTCGAAAGGTAGGCAAGACATCTCTTCTGAAAGAAATTGAACGACGTGCGAGTGAAAACGGGGATGTTGTCGTCTACATAGATCTCCTCCGTGTTCCCGCAGATGTATCAGATGCGAGGTGGATCTATTGGAAAATCGCAGTTGAACTTGCTGAACGCCTTGGCAGGACGGGCCATCGAATCCCAAGTTCACGCTTAGGGGGAAAGTTCGCTGACTTTCTCGATATTCCCAGCGACTATCCGGTAGCGACGGCTTTTGACTCAGAGGTTACGCAGACACTTCGATTGGTAAGGTCGGCAAATGTCACGCCACGACCAAAAGTGGTTCTGATGTTGGATGAAATCGAGCGCGTGCTGCCGAGCAATATTGGAAAGGAGGGTTTTAGCGGATTCTTTGATCTCTTTAGCTACCTCCGAGGTGTTGCCCAAGAATCAGATGACTTCGTTGTCATCGTAACGGGCGCAAATGCATCTGTCGCCGAAGCAGCTCAGTTTTCGGGGAAGGATAACCCCGTCTTCAATTTCTTCAAAGAGATCTATTTGCCTATGCTTCAGGTCGAAGAGACGACTCAGATGGTGCGCATTCTTGGGCGGGGGATGGGAATGCACTTCAACCCGCAAGCTTGTGAATTTATTCATGACCTAACGGGAGGACACCCATTCTTTTCTCGTCAGTTCTGCAGTTTTCTGAGTGATCGATATCCCGGTAGGCCAGTGCAAATTGCCGCCCCGATGGTTGAGGCCGTTATCGACCAATACCTAGAAGTCGCAAGCAAAGACTTCCAAGAAATTATTGATCGATTTGCCCGAGACTACCCGCAGGAACTTGAAGTATGTCAAGCCATAGCCAATGGTGGCGGGACGATTAAACTTGATGATCTGGTGGGCGCGGAGCAAGGCGCACTTAGCATTAAACATCTTTTGGGTTATCAACTGGTCAATTTAAGCGAATCTAAGGCTAGCTTATCGATGGGCCTAATGCGGCGATGGCTCATAAAGTCAGCTGCGATGAGGTCTGCTAAATGAGTATCCGTATTTGCCCTGGCTCACCGTACTTTGCTGACAGATCCAGCGCGCTACGTCACACGGAGTACGCGCTAAAACGGTCTAACGCCGTCTTGCTATACGGTGGGAGGCAAGCAGGAAAGACGGCATTTCTTCGTCGATTGCACGATTTCAGCTTAGCCCAGCCCGCTAATGTTGCGGATCTATCTAGCTACGAACTATTTATTTACGTTGACTTATCACGACTTCTTTACGACGCCACACCTGCGGATTTCTACCGACTTTTGTATTCCAAAACCCTTGTCGCCTGTAAAACGCGAGTTATTGGTTTCGTTCAGACGGACGAACACTCACCTGATGACCTGGACTCCTTTGTAATTGCGCTCTTAGGAATTGCCACAGCATGTCGTCAAGTGGATGTACGGTTTATTTTTTTGCTCGACGAGGCCAAGCGGGTACTCGGAACCCGCTTCCCCAGAGGCTTTCAGGACAATCTCTTTTCGCTGCTCTTCGGGGAGGCGGGCGAACAATTGAAGATTGCGATGGTGTTTGCGGGAAATCAACATCTTGACGAGTTCTTGAAGGACGACACGTCACCAATTGGGAGTCGATCTTTATCAGTCTCGCTCTCGAATCTGGCGAAGTGCGACGTTCAAGAATTGATAGCCCGTGTGAACCAAGAGTTGGTCCGTAGCGTGGATGTTGTTGCACTGTCGGAAAAAATAATTCCACTTACTGGCGGGCATGCCGGCCTCACTGCGCGCCTCGTGGAACGTGCATTCGCTGGTATTCATGCCTCCGAACCAGACAGCTTCGCGGGAGAGCTGGCGTCGAATAGCGAAGTACTCTTCGAAAATTGGATATTGGTCATGAGTCCTGAGGCTCGCGAACTCATCGCCTATTTTGCGACAACCAAATCAATAACGGTCCCGCAGCTTGCTGACCGATTGGCCAAGCGCAACTTAAACAAATATTTGGCGCGAAGAGTTTTCGACGAATACGAATACACTGGTATTGGACTGCGAGTAGGTGATGAATTGATCGCATGTAATTCTCTATTCTGGGATTACGCGCAAGTATTTAAAGTTGAGGATGTGCGCGCTTCTGATGCGGAGACGGTTTGGTCTCTCATCGAAAGAACAGAACTGGCGCTCAGGCAGTTGGTCCTACAAAGACTAAACACAAGATTCGGCCAAACGACAGACGACCGAATGAGAAAAGTACTTGGAGATAAGTCGTGGGAGCAGATTGTCGCGACCCAAGAGAAGTCCAAGCATCAATACCGATATGCGCGTGAATCTAGCCAGCGCGACTTAATGTCATGCATGTATTTAGGGCAACTAGGCATGTTAATGACGAATGGTGCAACTTGGGATCTATTTAAGAATAGTTTTCGTGACAAGCGGGAGCTTGAGGATAAGCTCGCTTGCATTATGCCGGTGCGAAATGATCGTGCGCATTTTACGCCCGTTCCTAGCAAGGAGCTTGATCGCTGCCGTATTGCGTGTGACGACCTATTGACTATTGCTGAACGGGAGCTTGACGAGCTTGGAAATGCCGATGTTCCGACGACGAAAAAAACTAGATGAAAAATACCGACGGCATATTGTTCTTTAGCGCACTCACTTTCACTACGGCGTTGTATACCCAGAGGCGAAGATTTGCCTGAGATCTGTTTCTGCGATGACGGCCGCAGTTTTTCTGAAATTCATTCGTGATGGCCGCAATCAGTCTGGTGCTGAGTTTCGATGAACTTCGGCTTTGGGCTCGAAGCTGCCACCCAATCAGGCGGATCGAACGTCAGGAACTGGCCGGTAGCGCCAGTACGGCGCCACGACGGCGAGCGGTCGTTCGGCTCGTGATCCTGTTCAGATCCCAATCTGATTCCACGGCCGAGGCGGATGTTCGCAGCCGGCCATATGGCGACGCTCGCGACCGACTGCTTTGCTGCGGTCAACTACTCAACCTCAGCCGCCGGGATTCGCTCAAAACTCTTGCCTCTGCGCGCTTCTCGTTCCACGGGACCTGGCTGCCGCTTCGATGGTAGCCAATCGCAGACCTGACTGTCTTATCAACTCGACAACAGGTGTAGGCGTCCCGTTTATGCGACCTGCGTACCCAGCGCCGCTAGGCTGCGACTTTCCATCCCATCGTCCGGCAAAGCTCCACAGCCGCCTTCTTTGTGGGCTTCGCATCCATCCAGAACGATGGATCATCGAATACCCTTCCACATCCACTACAGGTAGCGTGCATGAGCGATACCGAACCCGCGAAAGCACCAAGACAAGCTGAAGCGTCCAAGCCCGCGAGTGCTCCGGCTCGACAGGAAAAGCTGTGGGTGATTGAACGTGCGGACGATCTCTTCGGCGAAGTCGCCAACGCACTGTGGCTGGCGATTGCTTCGAGCTGGCGCGTCCCCATTGCACTGTGCCGGGCGAATGGTCTGGAATATATCAAGGAGCTGGTCAACAGTCGGAGGATCTTGCCGCCGCGAGTGGGCATGCTGGTGGCGGCGCTCGCCTCTGCTCTGATGATGGTGATGCTGGTGGCTGGTGGCATGAGCAGCGCGACAAGTATGGCCGGGAGGCTCGCTTCTGCGTCGCCGGAAGCGTGGCTGGCGGTTGCGGCGCCGGCGCTTCTCTCTCT
>NZ_JAIVFV010000315.1 GCF_020829445.1 Nostoc sp. CHAB 5836 | reverse complement strand
TGATACATTGAGGGGTTATACGGGGGTTGACTACTTCGCAGATCCCTACTACAAGTATAGATATATACCAAGAGGTTATACGGGAAATGACTCCCTCTTTGGTGGTATTGGTGACGATCGCTTGTATTCTTCAGTAGATTATGCCATTACGCCGCGCCCAATGTATCCCGCAGATGGTAGAAAATTACCTGATATTTACACTCATCCTGCTGATGTGCGATCGCAAATTCAATCTGATTTAGGAAACTTCCCTCTGTTCGATTTTTGGGGGCCAAAAACTTCCATTAGTTCTAGCCAATGGATTGCCAATTCGGCAAAATGGATTGAGGAACGTTACAGCCCTACATTATCACTAGTTTATCTCCCACATTTAGATTACTGTCTGCAACGATTCGGTGATGATCAAAAACACATCCAAGCAGATTTGCGAGAAATTGATGCTGTTTGTGGCGATCTAATTAAATATTATCAAGCACGTAATATTCAGGTAATTATTCTTTCTGAGTACGGAATTACTCCAGTTTCTAAAGCAGTGGATCTCAACCGGATATTACGGAATAATGGTTTAATTGCTGTGCGAGAAGAATTGGGGCGAGAATTGCTCGATTTTGGTGCTAGTATTGCCTTCGCTGTGGCAGATCACCAAATTGCTCATGTATATGTGAATGATCCGGCGTACATCCCGAAAGTGCGATCGCTTTTAGAAGCGACTGAAGGCGTAGCGCAGGTATTGGATGAAGAAGGTAAACAAGCCTACCATCTTACTCATCCTAGATCGGGAGAGTTGGTGGCGATCGCTCAACCTGATGCTTGGTTTACCTATTATTATTGGCTGGATGATGCAAAAGCCCCTGATTTTGCTAGAACTGTAGATATCCACCGTAAACCTGGTTACGATCCTGTAGAACTTTTCCTTGATCCGCAAATTAAATTTCCTCAAGGAAAAATTGCTCTCAAGTTACTTAAGAAACAACTAGGTTTTCGCTACCTCATGGATGTGATTCCTCTGGATGCTTCCCTAGTACGTGGATCTCACGGTCATATTACAACTTCTCCAGATCAAGGGCCTCTATTGATCACCGAGCAAACTCATCTAGTTAATGAAAACACAATTGAGGCGACAGATGTTTGCTCGTTAATTCTCAAACATTTAAATCAGGAGTAAGTAGGTCGGCGCAATTAAAGTTAACTGGCTGTCATTTGTCATTTGTCGTTTGTCATTTGTCATTTGTCGTTTTTCATTTGTCATTTGTCATTTGTCATTTTGCATTAGTAAGGGTTTTAAGCTTATTTACGTTTGCACTGGATCCCCAAAGTCGCCGAAGGAAGACCAAAGAGGGGAAAATCCAGTTCCCTCCCCGATTTCGGGGAGGGTTAGGATAAGTCAAGCGATCGCAAAATCAAAAGTAGACGCAACTGGGGAACCCAAAGGTTAACACTGCTGAGAACAGGGTAGACTGAGCAAAGAAGGCAACTACTTGCATTGGATCATGACTAATCGCCTTGCTGAAGCTAAGAGCCTCTATCTCCGCAAACACGCCGAAAACCCCATTGATTGGTGGCCTTGGTGTGATGAAGCACTTGCAACTGCAAGGGCGCAAAATAAACCGATTTTTCTCTCCATTGGCTACTCTAGTTGCCACTGGTGTACTGTGATGGAAGGCGAGGCTTTTTCTGATATTGCGATCGCTGACTACATGAATGCTAATTATCTTCCCATCAAAGTAGACAGGGAAGAAAGACCTGACCTTGATAGCATCTATATGCAAGCTTTGCAGATGATGAGCGGTCAAGGAGGTTGGCCTTTGAATATTTTTCTCTCCCCAGAAGATTTAGTGCCGTTTTATGCTGGTACTTATTTCCCTGTAGACCCGCGCTATGGTCGTCCCGGATTTTTCCAGGTGTTGCAATCCCTTCGCCGTTATTACGATACAGAAAAACAGGATTTACAGCAACGCAAAGCTTTAATTATTGAGTCTCTGCTCACCTCTGCGGTATTACAAGATGGTACAACAACTGAGCTTGAAGACCATGAATTACTCCGCCAAGGTTGGGAAACCAGTACGGGTATAATTACTCCTAGTCAATCTGGCAACAGTTTTCCGATGATTCCCTACACAGAATTAGCACTGCGGGGAACTCGATTTAATTTTGAATCTCGCCATAATGGCAAGGAAGTTTGTACCCAACGGGGACTAGAGTTAGCGCTGGGAGGCATTTATGACCATGTAGGCGGTGGTTTTCATCGCTATACTGTTGACCCAACTTGGACAGTACCCCACTTTGAAAAGATGCTCTACGATAATGGACAGATTGTGGAGTATTTAGCTAGTTTGTGGAGTGCAGGAATACAAGAACCAGCTTTTGAAAGGGCGATCGCTGGTACTGTACAATGGTTGAAGCGGGAAATGACCGCGCCTGAAGGTTACTTCTATGCTGCTCAAGATGCCGATAGTTTCACTGAATCCACGGCGGTAGAACCAGAAGAAGGAAGTTTTTATGTCTGGAGTTACACCGAACTACAACAACTTTTAACACCTGAAGAATTAACGGAATTACAACAGCAATTTACTGTTACCCCTAACGGTAACTTTGAAGGACGTAATGTTTTACAAAGACGAAATTTAGGGCAATTGACTGCAACGCTAGAAACATCACTGAGCAAGTTGTTTGGAGTTCGCTATGGCGTTAGTTCTAAGTCACTAGAAACTTTTCCTCCTGCTCGTAACAACCAGGAAGCAAAAACCACTAACTGGCCAGGTCGCATTCCTTCGGTGACAGATACGAAAATGATTGTCGCCTGGAATAGTTTGATGATTTCCGGGCTGGCTAGGGCTGCTACGGTGTTCCAACAACCATTATACCTGGAATTAGCAGCACGAGCGGCGAATTTTATTTTGGAAAATCAGTTCGTTGATGGGCGTTTCCACCGACTCAACTATCAAGGAGAACCAACTGTTTCAGCGCAGTCTGAAGATTACGCCTTTTTTATTAAAGCTCTTTTGGATTTACAAGCTTCCAACCCTGAGCAGAACCAATGGTTAGAAAATGCGATCGCTATCCAAAATGAATTCAACAATTTTCTCTGGAGTGTAGAGTTAGGTGGTTATCATAACACATCAAGCGATACTAGTCAAGATTTAATTGTCAGAGAACGTAGTTACGCCGATAATGCTACACCATCAGCCAATGGAATAGCGATCGCTAACCTTGTCCGTCTCGCCCTACTCACCGATAATCTAGATTATTTGGATTTAGCGGAACTTGGTTTGAAAGCTTTTAAGAGTGTAATGCATCGCGCTCCCCAAGCTTGTCCCAGCTTGTTTACAGCTTTGGATTGGTATCGTAATTCTACTTTGATTCGCAGCAGCACTGAGCAAATAAACTCGCTGATCCCCAAGTTTCTACCAACGGCTGTGTTTGCCATAACATCTGATTTACCAGAGGGAAGCGTTGGGTTAGTTTGCCAAGGTTTGAAATGTCTTGCACCAGCAGAAAGTGTAGAGCATTTATTGCAGCAAGTCCACAAAAGTCAGGTGAGGGCGTGAAATCGCTCTCAAGAAGGGATTAAACACTCAATATTCTCATTGAGATCCTCAAGCGCCAGCCAGCCTGGGGTTATAAACCCTTGTCATTACCAACATCTTTTAAAATCAGGTAGGGGTGTAATAGAGTCATCGAAGAAGATTGAACAATTTCACAGACCTCAATGCTTGGGCAGTTAGCAATAAGACTTTTCCACAATTGCCCAGTCTGGTCGAATCTCGCAAATGATTCTCTTGAATTCCCCAAACAGATTGCGTTCATCCTGCGATGCTTTTTGTTTCCCCGCG
>NZ_JAIVFV010000314.1 GCF_020829445.1 Nostoc sp. CHAB 5836 | reverse complement strand
AGTGAACCACGAGTCCGCAAACGTCGCCCCAAAGCTTACCCCTTAATGACCAAACCTCGGCACGAATTACAAAATCTTTTGCAAACGGCTTAAACCACAAGCGTTTCAGCTTTTCTTAGTGCCATTCGGGTAAGGGGTAGAGAGTTTTTAGGAAGAACTGCCCCAAGCTCTGACTTTTCAAGTGTATCAATTATGTTGATCACATCAGCTGCATCACTTGGGTCTGATAGCGGAGGCGAAATTAGATGATGTTTTGTCAATTCGTAATCGTCAATGATCAAATCAAAAACAGATGCAACAGTTTGCTTGTTGAGAATTTCACAAGTGATTTTTTGACCAGCATAGGGTTGTTTAGATTTGCCGTAATTGGCATCTAGTAAGCGACGGCGTTTTGCTTCTCCCATACAGCATTTACTCCTAGAAAGTGACTGAATTTGAATCGAATTGATCTGATATTTTCAAAGGACGGACAGGACAAAAATCTTGATGAAGAAGAGGTATTGGTAAAACGGAGGGGGATTTAAGGAATTTCTTGGTTGAGTCAGGGGAGGTTCGGTACTCCTCCTTCTCCCTGCCCCCTACCAAGAGCCTCTTCTTTGAGTTTTAGTAGTACAAAAGAACTAATTCACGGAATTATACACGATGAAAGAGAATCACAATTATTTCCCCCCGGTGTTTCGACTCCGGTTCCATCTCTACGAGAGGCTACGCCAACGAGCCCAGGCGTGATGCTCAACACAAGTGTGTGGTCGAAACGTCAGATTAATACGGGTGCTAACCACTTTGTTGGTTTTGGGGACTTGATGCAGATGCGTAGACTGACAGCCAGGGTGCATCACAAGTAAGCTCCCGTGTTCAAGCCAGAAGTCCGTTGGTCTGCCATTTCTCGGTTTGATTTGAAACTTGCGAACAGACCCCAGGCTGACTGAAGCAATTGCTGGCGATAGTCCCATTGAAGAATCAGTATCAGCGTGCCACCCGATTGAATCCATACCTGTTCGGTACTGATTCCCAATGACGATACGAAACTTGTAACCTGTGAACGCAGTAATGGAGTCGCGCATTACTTGCAGAGCTTCTGTCCAAATCAGGGGTTTCAAAAACACGCTATTGGAGTATAGGTAATCACAGCCTTTGTCACCGTACAGGCATTCGAGGCGGGGGACGGGCATTGTTTTACCCGCCATACGTATTTGATTTTGCTGCCACTCCAATTTCAAGCAGTGTTGGTAGAGCGAGTTGGCAAGTTCCTGACTTAAGAAATCGGGGTAATAAGTGATGGGTAAAACTGGTGCTGATTCACCAAACAAATTAAGTTGTTGCATGGTAGTTCTCTTAACTTTTGAAACTGCTGTTAGTTCTGTTCAGCTTTAAAAACCTCAATCAACACACTCTCTGGATACAAGCCTACTCGTCCAAACCGTGGATCATGAATGCGTTCTATTTCTATTCCTTGTTGACGACACAATGCGCTGGCTTTTCTACCTTTGACGCTGGCTTCTTTAACCGATATTTCCAAACCTTGAAGATTGGCGAAACCGACAACACTGTATTTGTGACCGCATGGGGTGTTTACTCTGTCTTGTTCAACTTCAACAGCTTTGAGACGGTGCTGTAGTTGTTGATTGAGATTTTGTTGGGCAAGAATAGCTTGCTCTAGTTCGCGCTGACGGCAGTCTTGTTCAAACAGTTGTTGGGCAATTGCAACTAGATTCTGCGCATTTTGAAGAATGATTTCTATTGGTGATTGTGGCTGTTGAACAGTTGGTGGTTTCACCCAGCCTAAGACGTCTTGAATCCATGCTCTAACGCCAATGGTATTAAATGCTTTGCAAACTAATCTGGCTTGTTTAGTACAGTATCTTCCCGCCTCGTGAGCGTAGTAGTCTAAGATAATAGCGATCGCAATGTCGGGGATGCCAAGTGTACGCCACTCTGTGAGGTTTGCGGCATTAAAGCCTTGGTGCATAAGCATTTGAGCTAGTTTTGAAGGTTCTAGGTTTGCGCTCTCTAATGCTTTGATAATTGCCATATCACTCACCCCAGCTAGTCGTGCAGTGGCTTTGATACTGGCTTTACCATGACCATTGGAGTCAACTTCAATCTCTTGAGAGATTTGCTTGATGATTTCGGAGATTTCGATTTGAGACATAATTTTCAGTTCTGTTATTAGAGAGAATCAAAGATTTACGCGAACCAAACTTTTTTCACCGACCAGCGAGAAACGATTCCATACAATCGCTGATTGAGTTAAGGTTGGCGACACCAATTCAACAAGGTAGAACCAGGAATTATTTACCAGAGCTATTCCCAAAATCAGCCGTTGTTTTGCGTCATTGCCGTAAGAACATAGGATTACTTTCTGCCCCAAAGTAAAAGCGGGTTTTGACACGGGCAGAGTTACTAATTCTCCAGTGCCAATGATTTGATGTTGTGTGGCGTGAACAATTTCATTACGACAATCAATTGAGTAAAACCAAGTTTCATGTTTCCACTGAACACCGCAGCAGTAACCGAATGTTCTCGTGGTTCGGAGGTAGACTCTTTCTAGTAAATTGACTTCAACAGGTGGCATTGTTTTCCCCCAAGGAGGAGAGAGATACCAGCTAGTTTTAAGCACGTTAACGTTGTCAATCATGAGTTTTTCCTTTGTTGAGATAAAATTATTTTCAGTTGGTCAAAAATTAGTGCAGCGCATTGGGGGACAATGGCATTACCTAAAGCCATCAACTGTTGTTTGTGTTGTCTTCTAATGGCTTGGTATTCTGCCCAGAGTTGGTGATATTCTCGTTGGCAAGAGAGCGTAAGCGCTGCAACTTCAGTACAAGTGAGCCGATTAAAACTGGGGACTGTGGCAGAGGTGAGCCAATAATCAAGTCCTGCTCTTTTAAGCAGACATCCGTCCAGCCCTGTGGTACACCGATCATCGCCTCTACTAGATGCGGGTTTAGGGAACGCCCCGTAAACTGAGTTGGTAAGTCTGTGTTTCTGGAAGTTGCCAGCATCACCGCCGCCGACAGATGCAGGGTTTGTCCCGGACGGTGAGTACTGATTCCAGGATGTATCCCGTCGGTCGCTTTGGGAGTAGGCAATAATCCACACTCTTTCTCGTTTGTGGACAGCCCCCACTTGGGCAGCCGAAACAATTCCCCATTCAACATCAAACCCGATCTCGGCAAACTCCCAGAGTACCGAACGGAAAAATTCACTTCCTTCAGCAGTGAGCAGTCCGGGAACGTTTTCCACAATTGCCCAGTCTGGTCGAATCTCGCAAATGATTCTCTTGAATTCCCCAAACAGATTGCGTTCATCCTGCGATGCTTTTTGTTTCCCCGCGAGGCTGAAGGGGGGGCAAGGCAGTCCGGCGATGATGCCGTCAACTTCTGTAACTCCGACTCTTGCCAAAGACTCAACTGTAATGTCATGGATGTCCCCGATAATTGGAATTTGTGGGAAGCGCAGGTTTAGAACTTGTTGGCAGTATTGATTAATCTCGCAAAAAGCTACAGTCTCGAAACCGCCGCTAATCAGATGACCGAGGGTGAAGCCGCCAATACCAGAGCAGATGTCAAGAACTTTTTGAGTTTTAAAGGGAGTGATTTGGTCAATCATGCACGTCTCCCCAATAAGTAATTAATGGCTTCCGGATCAAGAGAGGTAATACGTTTTTTAATTGATTGAGGTGGATGCTCAAGAAATTGTTTAAGATGCCATCTGCGGATTTGGTAATGTTTAGCAGAGCGTCTTGTAGCTTTGAGCCATCCGCGATTTACCCACCTACAAACAGTTGACAAATTCAATCGAAGAACTTGAGCTATTTGTTTTATCGTATAGATTTCAGTTTGCTTTT
>NZ_JAIVFV010000313.1:2500-3916 GCF_020829445.1 Nostoc sp. CHAB 5836 | reverse complement strand
CGATCTGTGTCTTTCACACTCTTTGTCGTTACTCATGTCAGCATTCGCACTTCCCATACCTCCAGGAGCCCTCACGGGTCTCCCTTCGCAGGCCTAGGGAACGCTCCGCTACCGCGTGTACAGATGTACACACCCGAAGCTTCGGCTCGTGGCTTGAGCCCCGTTACATTTTCGGCGCAGGACCCCTTATTTAGACCAGTGAGCTGTTACGCTTTCTTTAAAGGATGGCTGCTTCTAAGCCAACCTCCTGGCTGTTTTGGAAATCCCACATGCTTTCCCACTTAGATACGATTTGGGGACCTTAGCTGTTGGTCAGGGCTGTTTCCCTCTCGACGACGGACCTTAGCACCCGCCGTCTGTCTCCCGTACTATACTCGATGGTATTCGGAGTTTGGTTAGAGTTGGTAGATCTCGCGACCCCCGCATCCATCCAGTGCTCTACCCCCATCGGTAAACATACGAGGCACTACCTCAATAGTTTTCGCGGAGAACCAGCTATTTCCCGGCTTGATTGGCCTTTCACCCCTAAACACAGCTCATCCGACAACTTTTCAACGTTGATCGGTTCGGACCTCCAGTGCGTGTTACCGCACCTTCATCCTGGCCATGCCTAGATCGCCGGGGTTCGGGTCTAATGCATGAAACTATGGTCGCCCTATTCAGACTCGCTTTCGCTGCGCCTACACCTAACGGCTTAAGCTTGCTTCATACATTAAGTCACAGACCCATTATACAAGAGGTACGCTGTCACCCCTTAAAGAGGCTCCAACTGATTGTAGGCATTCCGTTTCAGGTACTGTTTCACTCCCCTAATCGGGGTGCTTTTCACCTTTCCCTCACGGTACTAGTTCGCTATCGGTCATGCACGAGTATTTAGGCTTAGAGGGTGGTCCCCCTATATTCAGACAGGATTACACGTGTCCCGCCCTACTCAAGTCCTGAAGTTTCACTTTCGCATACGGGACTGTCACCCGCTATGGTCGGCCTTTCCAAACCGTTCTGCTTGTTAAACTTCAGGCACTGGCCTGGTCCGCGTTCGCTCGCCACTACTAACGGAATCTCGGTTGATGTCTTTTCCTCCAGGTACTGAGATGTTTCAGTTCCCCGGGTTCGCTTTACCAAAGCTATGTATTCACTTCGGTAATACCCTCGTTCCATTTAACCCGGCGACCGATCCAAAGATCGACTGCGGGATTAAATGGTAAGGGTGGGTTTCCCCATTCGGAAATCGTCGGGTCAAAGGTTGCTCACACCTCACCGACGCTTATCGCAGCGTGCCACGTCCTTCATCGCCTGTGCATGCCAAGGCATCCACGAAATGCCCTTACCTCACGCTTGAGAGTCCGCACCACCAACGACAGCGCTGGTGTTGTACTGAAACAAGTTCAGCACGCCACTCGGCAACACGCTGTCGCG
>NZ_JAIVFV010000312.1 GCF_020829445.1 Nostoc sp. CHAB 5836 | reverse complement strand
ATTAATCGCGTCTCTCCCGATATATCTACTACCTTAGTTGAGACTGCTGTCTAAAAGACATCTGGTGAGAATGTAGAGACGTAGCAGTGCTACGTCTCTACAAGAGTTCTGGATTACGCATATTTAAGTTTAATAATCGTACTTGCCTCAAGATAGAAGATATTTTTCCTAAAAGAGTTGTATTTTGGTGAAAAAGCCTATCTATGAGGTTGACAATGGAGGCAAAGAATGAAACCCTCAACCGACGCACACCACTAATTACTGCTGGAATTTTTCTTGGTGTTGGTCTTGGAGGGTTTATTGATGGAATTTTACTGCATCAGATCCTCCAGTGGCATCATATGCTCAGTAACATTCGACCTCTGACAAACACAGCGAATATAGATTTGAACATGGTATGGGACGGGTTATTTCATGCCTTGGATTGGGTATTCACCGTGATCGGACTTGTGTTACTATGGCGTGCGGGAGGGCGTGATGATGTTCCTTGGTCATCACAGACCTTTATTGGGTCAATACTTATTGGTACTGGGTTGTTCGATTTGGTTGAAGGTTTAATTGACCACCAAATTCTCGGTGTTCATCATGTGAAACCAGGCCCAAATCAGTTAGCTTGGGATCTAGGATTTCTGGCATTCGGTGCGCTACTTGTCATTATCGGCTGGATAATGATAAAAAAGTCAAGAGTCATTAGTCATTAGTCATTAGTCATTAGTCATTAGTCATTAGTCATTAGTCATTAGTCATTAGTCATTAGTCATTAGTCATTAGTCATTGGGCATGGGGCATTGGGCATTGGTCAATAATAAATAGTTAGTTCTTTTTTCCCTGCTCCCCTGCTTCCACTGCTTCCACTGTTCCCCACTCCCCGTTATGACAGATACTTTTGAAAAAACTAGCTGGAGTTGGCAATTGTCTCAATTCCAACAACAAGCGGGAGAATGGTGGGAATACCAGTTTTACCGCCTCGAAAAAGCTCTACGAGAATTGCCTACTGGATGGTCGATTAGCCCTTGGCTAGGTGACTTGCTGAAATTCCTGTTTTGGTTGGTACTAGGCTTATTTATAGTTTGGGTGGGTTGGCGATTGTGGCGAGAATTCAGTCCTTATGTATATTCTTGGCTGAATAGAACTGGCAATCTCACTGATTTTCGTGTAAAAACTCGCTCTAATGATTCATCCATAACCCTTTTGTTGGAGCGATCGCAAGAATTTTACCGTCAAGGTAATTACCGTGAAGCTTGCCGTTGTGTTTATTTAGCAATGTTGCAGCAGTTGCATCAAAATTCGATGTCTAACGACAAGCCGCAGGGCGTCTACGCACCCCACAAACTCAGCCGTACAGATGGTGAATATCTCCAATTACTGCGATCGTCTGTGACTGCTATACAGCCTTATGAAACTTTAATTACCACTCACGAGCAATTATGTTTTGGTAATGCCGAGATTTTGTCAGATAATTATGAGCAGTGTCGGCAAGCTTATCGAGAAATTTCTCAAGAATGAAAAAGCCCTGGCCAATAGAATTCACGGCTATACAAACAAAGCCCAGCGACCTAGGCTAAGAGAAAATTAAGGTTTTTAACTCGCGTAGGCGGGTAAAGTCTCGTGTAGAAGCGGTTTCTAACCGCCCTTTTAAGCAAGTCGGCAAAAATAAACCAAACTATATTACGAAATGTAAATACACCTTAAACCCTTATAAATCAATACGCTTGGGTTAAGAGAATAGTAGGTTGGGTTGAGCGTAAGCGTTACCCAACAAAGTCTCGATAATGTTGGGTTTCGTTCCTCAACCCAACCTACACCAGATTTAGTTTTTAGCCTTAACTGAACTGTATTGCCTTATAAATGACGAAGGACAAATGACAGCCTTAGCCAGTTAGCTTTATTTGCGTCGCTCTACTTAAGGTTAAGTAGAGCGACGCAAAATCATGAAAAGACGAACCGCAAACGCG
Source organism: Nostoc sp. CHAB 5836 (assembly GCF_020829445.1). GTDB lineage: Bacteria > Cyanobacteriota > Cyanobacteriia > Cyanobacteriales > Nostocaceae > Nostoc. The sequence continues at coordinate 1,985 of NZ_JAIVFV010000312.1, read as the reverse complement.
AGTGCGTCTCCCCTTCTCCCAAAGGGAGAGGCTAGCGCCAAGGGAGAAGGACGCCAAGTACGCCAAGAAATAAGAGTTGCAGAGAGTTTTTGCGTAAGTCCTGTTAAGTTAATTTGGTGACAGTAGCGATCGCCTTTTCCACAGCTTCCAAGGCAGTGTTGACTTCTGCCTCTGTGACAATTAGCGGTGGCACAAACCGGATTACTTTTGGCCCAGCTGGTACAAGCAATACACCCTCTTTGATGGCAGCATTGACAACATCGGCTGCGGTTAGTTGAATGTCGGCTCGCAACTCCAAACCGTTAATTAAACCCCAACCCCGAACTTCGCCAATGTGCTGAGGATATTTTGCGGCGATCGCCCTCAATCCACATCGCAATTGTTCACCCCTGTCTTGCACATTCTCCAAAATATTTTCCCGTTCCAATGTCTGGCAAACACTGAGTGCTACACCACACACAAAAGGATTGCCGCCAAAGGTGCTGGCGTGTTCCCCTGGTTGAAAAACATCGGAGAATTTCTTGCTCATCATTGCACCGATGGGGATACCGCCACCTAAGCCTTTAGCACTGGTGAAAATATCCGGTTCAACGCCGAGATGTTCGTAACCCCATAATTTTCCACTGCGCCCCATACCAACTTGCACTTCATCAAAAATCAATAAAACGCCAGTTTCGTCGCAAATCTGCCGGAGCTTTTTGAAATAGGCTACATCTCCCGGACGTACACCGCCTTCTCCCTGCAATGGCTCAATCAGAATCGCCGCTACACGGTAATCGCCTTCATCCAACTCACTAATCGCTACTTCCACAGCGTTAATATCGTTGTAATTTACGTAGTGAAATCCAGGTACTAAAGGATCAAAATATTTTTGATACTTCGGTTGCCCAGTGGCGGTAACTGTTGCCAAAGTCCGCCCGTGGAAACTCGCATTGGCGGTTAAAATAATTGGTTTTTCAATTTCTAATACTGTATGGGCATATTTCCGCGCCAGTTTAATTGCGGCTTCGTTAGCTTCAGCTCCAGAGTTGCAGAAAAATACGCGATCGGCACAGGAATGATCAACAAGCCATTTTGCCAATTCACCTTGCTCAGGAATGTAGTACAAGTTAGAGACATGATGCAGCTTCTGCATTTGGCGTGTCACCGCTTCTACCATCACTGGGTGGGCGTGTCCTAAAGTACAAGTAGCAATTCCCGCCACAAAGTCCAGATATTCCCGCCCCTGTGTATCCCAAACCCGGCATCCAGCACCCCGTTCTAAGGCTAAAGGAAACCGGCCGTAGGTAGACATGACAGCTTCATTAAAGCTATCTGCATCAAAGGGACTAGATGCTGACCCGGAATCTGGGGGGATGGTGGCTTGTTCAACGAGAGTTTGTAGGCTCACTACCGCTCCTCCTGAAAGTTTCTCATTATATAATTATTTACTAGTTTCCTAGAAATATCTAAAAAATACTTTTTATTTAGTAGCACAACTTGTACTTATTCTTAAGATAACGCTTACATAACCTTAAAATGCTTAGCGTTGGGTTTCCTTTAGAATTGTGTTTTGTGGGATTGTCTCAGTACAAAACCGTTTAATTCTGTGCAGCCCTTCATGGCATAATTTTAACTGCCACCACAAGTTATCTAACTTAAACCACGTCGATCTTGAAACCCGTAGTTCTTCCTAGTTCAAAAGGATTTGCCCTCATCCCCCAACCCCTTCTCCCATATATGGGAGAAGAGGAGCCAGAATTTCAAAGTCTCTCTCCCATATCTGGGAGAGGGATTTAGGGTGAGAGCAAAAACTACGGTTCTCAACTTAGATGAGGTTTAGGTGGGCAATTATTTGTTTCTACAAGACAGACTTAAAGTCAACAACCCAGCCCTAAAGGGACTGAAGCTCTGTAAGAGCTATGTTGACCCGACCACCTAGAAATAGGTAGCCGTTATTTGAGTCACGACACCTTGGGATACGCAGCCAGTCCCTCGCTCTGTCG
>NZ_JAIVFV010000311.1 GCF_020829445.1 Nostoc sp. CHAB 5836 | reverse complement strand
AGAACGCACCGGAGTCATGAGGGTACGTAGGCTTTTTTCTCTTTGTTCAGCAAGGGCCAAATTACTTTCAATTTTAATTCGGATGCTATCTGCGTTGGCAAGGTTGGTTTTAGAATTGGCAACGCTGCTTTTGGCATTAACTAAGTTGTCTTGCAACCGACTCAAGCGGACTTTGGCTTGATCTATAAGTGCTATTTGGCGATTTGCTTCTGCTTCCGCCGCCGCTTGACGTGCTTGGAAATCTTGCAGACGAGAGCTTAAAAGTTCATCTTGCAGTTTCGTCCCAGTAGTTTTGCCTCCGGTGCGTTCTGCATCCAAACGTTGCATATCATCCTGAATCAATCTACTAGATTTGGCTAGGCGGGAAACATCGCTTATTTGCAAGTCTGGATCTTTTTGAATCAGAACTTCACCTTTAGTAACGCGATCGCCTTCTTTGACTTTGACAGCGACTATTGACCCTCCACCCAAGGATGTCACCGGTCTTACCTGTGTGGAAGCAATTAATTCCCCTGGTGCTGTTGCGACTTCATCTATTTGCGAGAAGTACGCCCAGGCGATCGCTCCAAAGACGATGGCGCTCATAGTTCCCGCTAATAATCTCGTGTACAGGGGTGGCAATTCCTGTACCGCTTTCCCCAATTCATAGGTAAGTTGTTCCTCTGGTTGGGCGAATCGCTCTTTTGTCTGACGTGCTTGAGCGGCATTTGTCATTTGTCATTTGTCCTTTGTTATTTGTCATTTGTCATTTGTCCTTGGTTATTCACTAATGACCAATGACTAATGACCAATGACTCTTCAAACTGCTAAATAGCGCCGCAAAAAGTTTTCTAATGTCTCCAACCGGAAGTTATAGATCGCTTCTAAATTGGCAATTTCATCTTTTGTACAGAAAAATTCATTTGCTAGTAATGTGCGATAAGTTGCCAAAGCTTTTTGGATTTGGGGATTAATTAAACCCAATGCACTCTGTAAACCATCAACAGCAAATAGTGGTGAGTTAATTATTACTGGCTGTTTGTTGAAGATCCGACCAAAAATCCGGGGAATATCCTCTCTTAATAAAATCTCCGGCCCTCCCACTGGTAAAATCTGGTTGCGAGCGCCTTCAACTGTCACTGAATCCACCACTATCCTTGCCAAATCGTCGGTACTGATAATTGAGGTGCGATTTTTGCGATCGCCAATCAGCAGATACAATCCCGTTTCCCGAAATCGTTCTACTAGTGGCAGCAAGTTAGATGCTAATCCAGATGGGCGTAAAATAGTGTAATTTAAGCCACTACCTGACAAATATCGCTCTACTGCTCTTTTCGCTTTAAATACAGGAGCGTCTTCATATCCGCGATCGGCTCCCAATACGGAAATGAAAACAAAATGCTCTACGCCATTGGCTTTCGCCTGGTCTATTAGTTCAATATTGGCACGGTAATCTAAAGATAGGGCATCGCTATCAGAACCGTGGGCGCTAATAATATACCGGACACCCCGACTAGCTTTCTGAATATCTCTTTCCTCTAGCAAGTCACCAATAAAGATTTCTGCACCCCGGTGTTCTAACTCGCCAAAGCGCGAAGTCAGACGCACAAATGCCCGCACAGACTGTTCTCGTTGCCGTATGAGTCGCACAACTCTGCGACCAATCCCTCCTGTTGCTCCAGTTACTAGAAACATATAAATACCTAAATAGAATACTTTCAGCGTTTTTAGTTGTCAAAATGCTCCATATATGCTCAAAACATCCACGCTACCAAAATTCACATCAGCCGGATTATAATTCAGCCCACCATTCAGCCCCACGTATTCATTGCTACCAGATTTATGTAGAATCCAGTTGCCGTCATCGGAAATGCTACCCAAAATATCGACAGGTGCGGTTATTAAACCACCAGCGTAAGCACCCAAGTTCAAGCTGACATCGGGCGCACTAACATCACTGCTATCAATTACAGCCACGCTGAATGTAGCTTCACCAGGATTACCAGCCGTGTCTGTAGCGATCGCTTTTGCGGTAATCGTTCCGGCTTGGGTAGGCTTGAATGTGGCCATGCCGTTTGCATCCAGCACTACCGCAGTTCCATCAATCAACAATTGCAAGCCTGCCACCTTGGTGTTATCCGTAGCTCTAGCCTGGAAAGTTACCGATTCACCAAGGTTAACAAGGTCATAGTTGGCAATCAGCCTGACTTTCGGTGCTTCAGTATCACCCGCCACCGACAGATTATACTGTTGTTGCCCAGTACTGCCATTGCCATCGTTTACTGTCAGCACAACTGTATGACTGCCAACATTACTAGTAGTTGGTGTCCAGCGCAGTCTACCCAGCGCATCGAGGGTCATGCCCAAGTTGCGGGATGGTTGATCCAAGGAGTAGGTTAAGCGATCGCCATCGGGATCACTAGCGATTACATCATAGCTGTAAGTACTGCCAGGGGTTGCAGTTAATTTAGGATTAGACTGAATCACCGGGGCATTATTTACCCGTGCCGTTAAAGTAAATCCTTGAGCCGCGCCCAAACCAGCAGCATCCACCGCACCAACAACTACTTTATAATTACCAGCAACAGGAGACAACCAAGTTAACAAACCAGTTGTTGGGTCAATACTGATACCCGTAACACCCGCAGGTACAGAGAGTAGTTGATAAGTTAAGCGATCGCCAGCATCCGGGTCAGTAGCTCGCACTTGATAAGTGTAAGGACTACCAACTGCGGCTAAGTATACGGGAGTAGAGGTGATACTTGGGGCAGTGTTGATAGCGGTTGTGCCCACTTCTATGGTATAAGTTTGAGTGGTTACAGCACCTTGAGCATCGCGTGCAAAGACCTCAACTTGTTGAGAACCGATTTGCGACCCTTGGGGAGTCCAGCGAATTGTACCGTTGCGATCGATTATCATCCCCGCAGGTTTAGTGCCTAAGCTGAAGGTAAGGGGGTCGTTTTCTGGATCAGTGGCAATGACTGTGTATGTGTAAAGCTGATTTTGCGCGGCTTTGGTTATGGGGTTGGAGACAATTGCAGAAGGGATGTTAGTTCCTGTGACATCAAGTGTAAATTCTTGAGCAGCATAAAGACCATAAGCATCAGTGAGCCTGACTGTAACCGTATGCTCACCAATCTGGTCTGCTTTGGGTTGCCAGCGTAACGCCCCAGACTGTGGATCGATAACCATGCCGGCTGGAGAAGAGTCCAAACTCCACACGAGGAAATCGTTATTTAAGTCGCTGCCAGAAAGGTTATAAGCGTAAGTCCGTTCTAAATTGGTAATCAGGTTAGGAGTGGAAGTAATGTTTGGTGCATTGTTAATGCCAATAGTGGAACTGACAACATCAATATTGAAAGCTTGAGTTATTACTCCACCACGGTCATCACTAACTTTAATATTGACAGGGTTAGAACCAATTTGTGTCGCTCCCGGTTGCCATGTGATTCTGCCCTGCTGGTCAATGGTCATACCTTGGGGGGCAGTTTCCAGGGAGATAGTTAGGGGGTCGTAGTTGGGGTCGCTTGCTTGGACTGTGTAAAGGTAGGTTTGTCCTAAAGCAATATTTTTAGGTGGTTGAGAGTGGATGGAAGGATTGGCATTGATAGTATTAGCATTTACGATAATGTTGATGCTAGTACTAGTTGTACCACCCTTGTTATCATTGGCAATGATATTAAAAGTATTGTTACCGACAGCAGTAGGTTTCCAAGATAGTACTCCTGTAATTGGGTTTAAAGTTGCGCCATTTGGCGCTGATGCATCTAAACTGTAAGTAATGGGATCGCCTTCACCATCTTGGGCTTTGAACTTATACTGTATTGGATAGTTAACAGTTGCTTCTAACTTATTTGTAGGGAAATTAGTAAAGACTGGTGCTGTATTTGGGGCAACTACTTGGATTTGAAAAGGCTGTAGCACTACACCGCCATAGGGATCAGCAACCCGCAACATTACATCTAGAGTGCTACCGGGAGCAATGCGATTTTGTGAGGTCAGGCAAAAAAAGGTGCGATGCCTGCGGCGGGCTACGCCTACGCTAAAAATCAAATCTAAGTGGTAAGTAATTTTATTTACATAAACTATATTAGTTTACAC
>NZ_JAIVFV010000310.1 GCF_020829445.1 Nostoc sp. CHAB 5836 | reverse complement strand
TAAGTCGGTGAAAATAAATCAAACTATGTGACGAAACGTAAACAGGCTTGAAACCCTTACCAAGGAGGAATGACTAAGGACAAATGACAGCCATCACCAGTTATCTTTAATTGCGCCGACTTACTTAACCAAGGTTGCGGGTTATCAAAATCTGGGTGCTTTTCATCCAGAAATTGGGGATTTTATTGCACAAAGCGATCGCCTGAATCAATAACTATAAGAATCCGGTTTGATTACTGAACGTATTTGTGTAGGTAGGGAACAGGAAACAGGAAAGAAGGGAAGTATAAATATACTAAGTTTGTTCAAAAATTAAATAGGAGTCCTATAGCACAATACGGTTCACAAAAACCCTTATAAATGACGAATACTTCGACTTACCTCGACTTCGCTCGGCACAAGTCGCTCAGTACAAGTGACAAATGACAGCCTTAGCCAGTTAGCTTTATTTGCGTCGCTCTACTTATAGCAACTTAGGTTATTACTATTGACTATTGACTTTTTGAGTCAAATAACCTTCCACTAAGCAGTCAGAGCCGACTACACGCCAACGAACACGTTCTAGAGACAACGCCTCAGTCATGGTAGTAAAACCTAAATCGCCCACAGGTGTGGGAGCAATGCTACCACCAATGATTTTCGGGGCGATAAATGCCAGAATTTTTTGCACTGCTCCTTGAGCGATCGCACTTGCAGCTAAAGTACCACCACACTCCCACAACACGCTACAAAAACCCCGCTCATATAAGTAGGCCATTGCCTGATCTGGTGTAAGTAATGCTAATTCCACCACCTCAACCCCAAGTTTTCGCAACATCTCTTGAAAATTGCGGTTAGCACCCTCCTGTGTTAAGACCAAAGTTGGAGCATCCGCAGTTTCCCAGAGATGGGCACTTTCCGGTAAGTTGAGATGGCGACTCATCACCACGCGCAGGGGATTATGTGCCCCAACCTGATGACTGGTTAAGTAAGGATTGTCTTGTCGGAGTGTATTGCCGCCAACAATTATTGCATCACAAGCCGTCCGCAGTTGGTGTACTTCACTGCGGGCTTCTTGGCTTGTCACCCAAGTGCTGTTACCAGAAGTAGTAGCAATTTTGCCATCTAAAGTCATGGCATATTTTAAAATTCCCAAAGGTCGCTTGTAGAGAATGCGATGCACAAAAGCTTCATTTAGTTGATGACAAGCTGACTCTTCTACTCCTACCACCACTTCGATCCCCGCCGCACGTAAACGGGCAATACCCCCTCCAGCTACCAGGGGATTGGGGTCAACCATACCCACTACGACTTTTGCTACTCCTGCTTGGATCAATCCTTCCGAACAAGGGGGAGTACGCCCGTAGTGATTGCAAGGTTCCAGGTTGACATAGATTGTTGCACCACAAGCGCGATTCTCCTGGGGAGAGGCTGCGCCAACGCCTGCTGCTTTTAAGGCAAAAACTTCTGCATGAGGCTCACCTGCACGAGGATGAAACCCTTCGCCGACAATCTCGCCATCTTTGACAATCACCGCTCCCACTAGCGGATTTGGCGAAGTGCGCCCTAAAGCCCGCCGAGCAAGTTCCAAACACCGGAGCATCATGCGAGAGTCAAAGTCACTTCCTACCTTTTCCTTTGGTGGTAAATTCGATCCAACTGCTGACTTCACTATTCGTATATTTTCCTGAGTGTAATTTGGTAAGGATGCATCTGCTTGAGCGAACACTGGGGAATTATCCATAATTTTAGTGTAAATATTCTGCACGCGATCGCGCAGCCTCTCCACAAGAGAATCGCGCTTTGATCCTGATAATTAAACAGTAATCCAGGCGCTATTATTGGCTGTCTTAGAGACTTCCAAATAAAAAAATACCCAAAAAACTCTCTTCTCCTCATTCCTCTGTGTTCTCTGTACCTCTGTGGTTCGTTTATTTGAGTAATTTATTTCTTGTCAGTCCCTTAACTTGCATCAGTCTGTAATATTGACAATTCACTGTAGCTTGAATCCATATTGCCAGAAGTTGCTCAAATTCGATCAAGATTTAGGGGTTAGTTTTGTTTTCTGTTCCCTGTAACCTATATCCTTTCCCCTTCTTAACTCTTAACTTCCTTTACCATTGCTCTAACGATTTCATTCGCTGCCACCAAAGATTCAGGGGATAATAAACCACAGGTGCCCATAAACTACTAAGAATGGCAGAAGCCAGAGCGACACGCTGATAATATATCCAAATATCTGCGACTTTGCGCTCATCACCGAGCAAAGTTAATTGCAACCCAAAGATAGCTTCTGCCAAAACTGCCATACCAAAGACAATTACAGCAATGGAAATAAAATCTTCTTCGATAAAACGCTGTTTCTGGAGCAGACCAGTTAAAACTCCCACTATACCTAAACTGATGGCATGAGTAGGGTTAGGCGATGTCATTGAATCTTGAAGTAGGCCCAAAACTATACCTGCCAATGCTCCAGCAAACACCGTGCGCTTCACACTCCAAGCTACCACCCAAATTAACAGCCAGTTAGGGCCAATTCCCAATAATTCCATCCCTGGCAGCCGGGTAGGCAATAATAGTAAACATAACAGTACAGATCCAATCGTCACAATCAAACCCAACAACTTACGTACACCGGGATGCCAACGAGAAAGCGGCTGGATTTTAAATTTCGATTTTCGCTCTGACGATTTTGGCTTTTTCTGCCTGCTACCACCAAATGCAGGAATCTTCATTTTTCTATGGATTTTATCAAAGAATTTACTTAGACTTTTGCGGCAGTTGATTTGCCAACTCTTGGTTTTCTGGCTTTGGATAAACAGCTACCCAATCGAGAGATCGAATTGGCAAAAAAAGCTCAATTTTTGCCACTGATGCCGGGAGTTTCTTTAAATCTAGCGACTTAATTCGTCCTATTGCCAAGCCAGATGGAAATTTCTGACTATAAGTGGATGTGGAAACTAAATCTCCTAGCCTCACATTTGGGACTTTTTCATAAAATTCCAACACAGCTTCGGCAGAAGAATCTCCTCGCAAAACGCCTTTAGCTGCCGTGCGGCTAACTGATACACCCACTTGACTCTTGAGGTCACTGATTAACAACACGCGGCTAGTGTTGGGAGTTACACTCTCCACTAAACCCACCAATCCTCCATCTGCCTTAACTATAAAGCCTTCCTGAATCCCTGCATTCGCCCCGCGATTTAGGGTAACTTGTTGCCACCACTGGTCAGCACTACGTCCTACCACCCGTGCTGGAATTGGCCGTAATGCCAGTGGCTCTTTTTCCACATAGCCTAATAAATCTTGTAGCTTTGTATTTTGACTTTCCAAATCCACTATACGGGTTTCTAATTCCGCGATCCGGGCATCTCTAATACGTTCTTCTGGAGTTGGCCCTGACTGCAACATCTCTAACGGACGGGTAATTGCCTGGTATGTCTCAAGCACCAATTCACCTTGAGTTTGTCGCAATATCCAAGCACTACCAACTACTAGAGCTAACAACCCGATTTGTAACCCTTTACGATCCCACCAACGCCGTATTGTAACCATGTATATCTTCCTGTACTTACATAAATTAAGTTCTACTTGGATTCTATTTATATAGAACCCAAATAGAACTCAAATAGAACTCAAATCTGATATTTTTTTTGCTATTAGGACTTACGCAAAATAATCAAAAAACGAACCGCAAACGCCAGTGCGTCTCCCCCTGGGAGAAGGACGCAAAGGAGAGGCAGCGCGGTCTTGGGGGTTTCCCCCATGAGCGACTGCCGTCACAAAGGAATAAGAGTTTCAGAGAGTTATTGCCTAAGTCCTATTGCTATGTAACGCAATGTGCAACTTATTTTTAAAACCCTGCTTCCATTCCTCTCTCCCCTTCGGAGAGAGGCTTGAAATCTTGCCCCCCTTCCCTGCCTTTGGCAGGCTGCAAGAACGTAGGGAAGAGTTTGGGGGTTAGGTTTGAGAGCAAGTTGCACACCGCGTTACATATTGCGGGAACTTTCAGTGACAACTCGTTCCAACTGTTTAAAGTTTTCTAACACACGACCTGTTCCCAGCACAACGCAACTCAAAGGATCGGCCGCAATGTGGGTAATA
>NZ_JAIVFV010000309.1 GCF_020829445.1 Nostoc sp. CHAB 5836 | reverse complement strand
ACTCGTGCTTTAGTGCAGCTACCTTTAAGAACCTTAAAGTTTTATAGGGGTCGCGACTATCAGCAACAAAAGAAGAAGTAGTTTCACAAGCATAAACTGAATAGCTAGCTAGAAAAAACCACTTTGCCCATTCTGCAAAGCTCAGGCTATGTGTGCCACTTGAGAGACATTTCAAACTAGTAAATGAGAAGGCTGACCATACTACGCCTTGAGTACAAAACACTAACAGCAATAAAATCGCTGGGAATACAAAAAATAAATGTAGCAGCGCTAAAGCACGAGTGCCACTGAACGCTAAAACAAAAGGAATCGCTGTAAATAAAACTTTTAAGAAAGTTTCTGGACAAGAAATACCTAATGGTTGAAAATTGACTTTAATTAGGTCGGTGAGAATAATCGCATATAGTGCTGGTGCTGCTGCCCAGCTAAAAAAGTATGCTAAGGCTACGTAACGGCCTAAGCTAGGAAACTTCTTTAATAGCCTTGTGGTATAGTTTGGTGTTCCTCCTGCGACATCTGGCCAGTGTCTACCTAGACTTTGTACCTGCAAGTTAAGCAAAAAGGAAATGATCGTGCCAAAAAACCAAACTAAGATAGCTCTAGAGCCTAACGCTGCATGAATGATGGGGGCAGTACTAATCCATCCAACATGGCCGGTTAACCCAAAGCCCCAGGTTTCAAGATAACTTAGAGTCCGTGGTAAGCGCATTAGCAAGTATTGTGTAACATAGTTTGATTTATTATTGCCCACTTACTTATTGGTTATCGATTTTATTTACGGCTATTGGTGCTAAATATACTTCCCCACAGATTGTGTTGCCTAAGTTACCGCTAAGTATAGCTTTGCCTAAGTTGGTAGTGAATGAGCGTAAAAAAAACTTTGCGCTCCTCTGTGCTATGGTCTGCGTTTAAACTTACAGCAGTTTTCATGTATTTGAACCACAAATAGACCTCACTTCCATTCCTCTCTCCTACGAGGAGAGAGGGTTTGATTTTCTCCCCTTCCCTACAAGGGAAGGGGCTGGGGGTTAGGTTTCATAATTGTAGTTCATTTACCTGAAAATCGCTGTAAGCTCTGAATTGGTTAAGGGGAATAGGGAACAGTTAAAAATGCGGGATTGAAGCAAGGACACCGTTTTTCTCGCGCTACCCGTCTCGAAAAACATATTTTTTTAGTGAGCTTTAGACTCATAACTAAAGTTGAAAATTTTTTCTGTTCCCTATCCCTTGTGACGAATTTACGAAACTGTATACTAAAGGACTTCCAAAAAATAAATTATCCAAAATTATTTGTACATTTGTAGGGGATCTAGGTCTTGCGCCTCGACGATGGGATGTTTTTTTAACTGGAAGTCCCTAACAGCATCTTTAAAAAAACAGACCACCATACCGATGTGTAAGACGAGTTTCTCTAGGAAACGCTACCCCTAGCAAGCTTTTAGAGTAGGAATACCCTGACGCGAGCGAATGTACTAAGCCTGTAATGCCTTAAACCACTTATTCAAAACTGTACTGATGGTTTTCTTAATCTGGTGGTTACGGCTCCACTTTTGGAATGCCATTTCATACTCTTCGCCTTTGATTTGGAAGGTATTCCAGACATCAAGCCCTGCTGTCAATCCGCAGAATAGCAAAATGTACAGCGACCAAGAAATTCCGCCACCAGCGATGAAATCAAGCAGTATCAAAAAGCCATTGAAAATTGCATAATTGCCTAGACGCTTCTGAAATCTTCGGATGCGATAGGCGTCAAAAGCCTTTCGCTGTTGGACTTGACCTTGTTGTACTAACCAATCACGTTCGGCTAATTTTAAAGACTCAGGTGAAATTTCTAACTCAGCAGCAATTTCTAAGATCTGCTCATAAGAAAATTCTGTATCTTTGTCATCAGCTTGACGAGCGATCGCTAAGTGCAGAATTTGTTGGACATCTTCTTGGCTATAAGAGCGGATGCTTTGAGGTTCAAACGCCGTCATAATTCTTTCTCTTAATATTACTTTTAATTAATAGAAATTTGCTGCTCGATAGATTTTAAGCAGCTACGCCAGTACTATTCCCATTATTCCTACATTAGCAAATCTAGATGCTGTCCTGCATCTAATGTATTGAATTTTTAACTTTGAGTAAAACGCGTCAATTCCTCCTCTACTTTTGGTTGTCCATAGTTATTCTCATTGTCCCCTCATCTCCCTCATCTCCCTCATCTCCCTCATCTCCCTCATCTCCCCACTCTCCCTCAATCTAAAGACTCTCCAAACATCCCGATATTATTTAGATGCAGCAGAGCATAATAACGAAGTAAGAACCAGAAACCAAGCAGTAAGAAGGATGTAACTCAATGGTTGAAGAAAATGGAGTGATTCGTACCCTATCGGTTGATATTGGCGGTAGTGGCGTTAAGGCTATGGTTTTGGATATTACGGGAAATCCGATAACGCAAAGGGCGCGTTTAGATACACCCCAACCGGCGACACCAGAGGTTGTAATTAACGCAATTGTTGTCTTAGCAGCCGCTCAAGGTGAATTTCATCGCGTTTCGGTAGGTTTTCCCGGTGTGGTGCGGTGTGGAGTCACGGAAACAGCAGTAAACTTACATCCAGATTGGATCGGATTTGATTTGGAAACAGCATTATTAAAATACTTAAACAAGCCTGTACGGGTGATTAATGATGCAGATATGCAGGGTTTTGGAGCGATCGCAGGTAAAGGTGTCGAATTAGTGATTACTCTGGGTACGGGGTTTGGTTCGGCTTTATTTGTGGATGGTAAACTAGTGCCGAATATGGAAATGGGGCATCATCCCTTTCGCAAAGGAGAGACTTTCGAGCAGCAGTTGAGGCGTGCAGAATTAGAAAAAATTGGTGAGAAGAGATGGAATAGGCGTTTAGAAAAAGCGATCGCATCTTTGCAACATCTGTTCAATTATGATTACCTTTACATTGGCGGTGGTGAAGCCGTGAAAGTCAATTTCCAGCTACCGTTAAATGTGAAACTTATCCCCAATATCACCGGTTTATTAGGCGGTATCGCTTTGTGGCGAGATGAAAAAAGGTAAAAACTTTTTCATCTCGCCACAAGCCGGCGTACTAAGTAGAGTTTTGCATTCATTGGTAGCGAATGGACTCATATCATATCCACTTTGATTTAAGGTGTTTCTTGCAGGGTATAGTACAGCGTAAATAAACCACCCATTCCAAATCAATAAAATACTTACGCTGTATTCATTTTTAACTTCTAATTTTTAATCTTTAATTCCGCCTTGCAGTACTATAGGACTCCTATTTGATTTTTGAACAGTCAAGCTGCCTAGAAGCCAATACAGTTCAGTTAAGCATTTCTTTCTTCTCTTTGCGTCCTTGGCGTCCTTCTCCCTTGGCGCTAGCCTCTCCCTTTGGGAGAAGGGGAGACGCTACGCGATGGCGGTTCGTAAAAAAAATTGACTTTGGCAAAGAGTTTTAGCCTTAACCCAAGCGTATTGGCCTAGAAGCTTGACATACAAAGCTTGACTTCTCAGTATACTGAGCAACATTCAAGTAGGATTCCTATAGTTCCAGCGTAATTGCTGCTTTTATGTATTTTTCGGAAATAGTAGTCGCCTAATTGTGAAATCTAGTTTTCTAAATCTGGTAATTAAGTTTACTGAAACTCGAAATGACAAACCTCGGTGCTTTCACTTATTGTCTTAATTAAGCAAGGAGTTGAAGCGAAACAAAAGCAACAATCAACTCCGAGCGAACGTTAACTGCAAACATTCTCATTCTAGGAAAAAAATCATGCAAGTTGTAGAAAATAACGCTTTGTTTACCGAAGTTTCTGCTGAACAATCTTCCGTTATTGGTGGTGGTGGCAAAAAAGGCAAGAAAGAGTATAAGAGAAATGATTTTCATTTCAATCTTGATGCTTACTTATTCATTATAGGTGCTGGCGTTGTATATGGTGTCAGTGGACTGACAGCAGATGAAACCCATTATGCTTGGGAAAGTGCAATCAGTTTGTAATCGCTTTATCTAGAGTATGTGCCTGAAAATCAATGGATATATTCCACACTTTTTCAGGCTTACCTAATCATGATTACAGGATAACTGAG
>NZ_JAIVFV010000030.1 GCF_020829445.1 Nostoc sp. CHAB 5836 | reverse complement strand
TAGGAATCATGCTATAAAGCGGATCTGCTTGACCAAGTAATACTCGCTCGTTGATCAGGGGACGGTCAATTATTGATGCGATCGCTTGTCTTACCTCTAATTTATCTAAAGGCTTTTGATTCCGGTTTAATACCAGATAACTAACTACGCTACCTTCAGCTGCGATCGCTTGCCAATCCCCTTTTTTACCACCTTCTTCCAAACTCCGATTTTGATCTGGCTGTAGCGACAAATAAGCTACATCGATTGCGCCTGTACGGAAAGCATTAAACAAATTAACCGGACTAGTTTGAATTTGCAGGTTAACACCCTGGTTAACTGGTTTTTCCCCCCAATACTTATCAAACACATCAAATCGGATGGAATCAGTACCATACTGTCCTAATTTGTAAGGGCCAGTTCCCACAAAAATATTCGGCTTGAATTTACCAGCACCAAGTTCGTAAGCTTTTGGTGAAACTGCACACACCCCAGGAAACGCCAGCAGTGAGGGAAATGCTGCAAAGGGCTTTTTCAGCTTAATTGTTAACTCATAAGCACTTGTTGTTTTTACCGAATCTACAATATCACCCAGCAAGAACGAGGGTTTTCCTTTATTTTCAATAAAGCGCTGGATGGTAAAGGCCATTGCTTGAGCATTGAAGGGAGTCCCATCGTGAAAAACAACTCCCTGACGTAAGGGAATAGTATAAGTTAAGCCGTCTTGACTGACTTTAGGTAATGCTGTGGCGAGTTGGGGTTTAATTTCCGTGCTTCCTGGTTCGTAGGTGTAGAGGCGATCGCTCATATTAAACACCAAACCCAAAGATGCTAACTCATAAGCATCAGCCGGATCAAGGGTTCTTGGTTTCGCTGTTGTACCGATAGTAATACGACCATCACCTGTAGGGCTATTTACAGAACCCGATGGCGGCGTAGTTTGCTGGGGACGAGGAGCGCAACTAACAACTAAAAATAAACATAGACAGAACAAAGATAGGAATTGTGTAATCCGACCCCACCGTTTCACAAACAACGAAAACCAGGTCATACAATTAAATTTTATTTAATTAGCGGTCAGTGATTTTACTAGATATTCGCTAGTTTTATAGCATATTCTACAATTAATTACTAATTTATCCACTTTCGATACAGGGTTATGCTGCAATAATATAGATATATTTGGGATTATTAAATAATAATACTTAGAAAGCAATTGAATAAACCATATCGTGCAATGGTTGATTTTTAGATGCTAACTATAGTATGTAGAAAATTATTATGAATTAAGCATGGAACTATACCTAATTGTCTTAGTACAATATTTCATAAATTCGTAGCGAATTCTCTTTGCGTTCCTACCCTGCGGGAAGGCGAAGCGCCTATGCGCTTCCCTTTGCGCCCCTACCCTGCGGGAAGGCGAACGCGAGTGCGTCTCCAAGAGTTGCGCCTATGCGTTTAAATTTCAACCCTCAATTCACCACGATTTTATGCTGCATCTGTACTTAGCAAAATTCTATGAGAGCTGAGATACTTGATAAATTCGGAAAGCGAGTCAGAGATGAAAGATTGCAGAGAGGACTATCGCAAGAGGAATTAGCGGAAAAAGCAGAACTTCATCGGACATACATAGGAATGATTGAAAGAGGCGAGAAAAACATCACTCTTATCAATATTGGAAAAATAGCTAAGGCGCTGGGTATAGCTGTAGATCAATTATTAAAAGATATTAATTAAAAAATGCTTAAAGAACAAGAAGAAGAAAAATGGATAAATGATATTCGCAAGTATTGTAAGTCTTTAAATATATCAATTAGCGACTTATGGAAGATTGTAACTGATTTAAAAGTTGCTCCAATGATTCGGGGCAAGGCTTTTCATATTTTTGAAAATTAGAGTCAACAGAAGAGTAGTTTAATATAAAAATTTCTTTCCCCTTATATCGTTCGCCTTTAAAGTTATCTTGTTTACTTTTTCCATTTTTTTGATCGTCGGTTCTATTAATTGTATAATTCCATTCTTTGTCATGTATTTCCAATGCCCATTCATATAGGTTTCTAATTTCGTTGCTATTATCGTAAGTTATAAGAAATTTTATTCTATGCTGATGTCTGTTTAATATTTTGCATAGCCTGAAATGATCGTCTTTAGAAAATGAATGAACATAAAATTTATCTTGATCTGCATTGAAATAAGGAGGATCTATAAATAAGAAAGATCCATCAGGTACAGATTCAATAACTTCTTCAAAGTCGAGATTACTAATTTTAACGTTTTGAAGTTTCTCAGAAGTTCGCCGTATATTTCTAGGCCAATTCTCTGGACGCATACTGTATTTTTCACCATATCCCCAATAACAGTTCTGATGCTTCATGATCCCAGAGTAGGAGGTTCTGTTGAGGTAAAACCATCTACCAGCTTGTTCTAATTTATTTTGTGGTGTAAACTCATTTTTGTAATATGTATGTTTTTCTTTAGTAGCAGGTTCACCTTCTAAAAACTTTATTAATTCTTCGGGCTTATCTCTTATTATTAATAAGGTATTTATTAATAATTCATCAATATCATTGAGCCAATTAATATTTACTTTATCTTTGACAAAGAAGATAGAACCACCTCCAGCAAAAGGTTCAGCATAATAGGAGTGAGAAGGAATATGATTAAGAATCAAATTACGAGCATAAAATTTGCCGCCAGGATATCTAAATGGTGAGTTTATAGGTTTGTTCATAGTTACCTGAAGTATTCATAAAATTATGTTCGGCACTTGCTAAGTCTAGTATACATAAATATTTATTGCCAACTTTGCAAGAAAATAAAACTAGTAGTTTAAAATGAAATATAGTTCTGTTATTTCTAGTACTGCGTTACATGAGATAAATAAGTACTTTCCCTATTAATAAGTGGGCAATAATGGTTGAAAACTTGTTAAGTTAAAATATCATTATTTATACATTATTAGCAAATAATATACGATATCAGGGCTATTTCATTCTCCTCTAGCCCGCCTCAGAATGAATTCTGAGTCTAATAGCGAAAGTCGTCTAAAGACGACTGAGAAAAGGTTGTAGTCCGTTTTAACGGACTTTAGCTATGAGCCAGGAACTTCAGTTCCGGGTGGTTTATGTCTAGAATGAAATAGCCCTGTATACGATATGGTTAACAGCAGATTGAAAGTCTAATAGTGAGACTAAAAACGTGAAGTATTTCTTTCTATCTGAGGGATGGGCAGTTGCTAGAGTCTGGGCATCTGATGGACTCTGGCAAATAACCGCATGGCGACGCCAACCAGATATTCAGCGAATGAATATCTGTTTAGTCGAACAAAACGAATTGCTATGGCTTTATCGAGTTGAAGAAGCCGTTTTAACCGTGGAAGTAAAGCCAACAACACCAGTAATTGCCAGTGACACCATCGGTCAAGTAGTACTCAAGCGTCTGATGAGTGCCGAACAGGTAATCGAACGCCTGAGTACTGCTGAGGCGAAGTGTCAACTGCAAAATATCCACTTAGTGGTTCAGTAGATATAGTGGGACATTGAGCATTGGGCATAGGCCATAGAGAAAACACTTCCCCCGTCTCCCCCATCTCCCCCATCTCCCTCATCTCCCTCATCTCCCCCATCTCCCCCATCTCCCCCATCTCCACGAGACGCTGCGCGAACAATGCGTGAATTTTGAATTGATTTCTCCCCATTCCCCTCGTAAAGAAAAGATAAGCAAATTTAATCCTCGGCGGGTATTGGTAGCGAAAAAAGTTTGAGATGCTACGCGATCGCATCAATTTACACGCTTGCAAACAATTCCATCAATAGTTACACTTTTTAAAACATTCTCATTTTTGCTTGGCGATGGCTACCCTACAAGGTAAACCTCCCGAAGCGAGTAAGCATTGCCAAAGCACCTACGCTGTCTAGCTTATAACACTAGGCTGTGCTAGAACTCTGGCTGTGGCAATAACAAAAAACAAGAGAGAGTTTTCTGAGTGGCAATTTTCGTCTCTTGGAACCTCAGTAAGAAAATTGCTTTGTAAACTAACTCATCGAGGAGGAGCGTAGTCGATGGGACTACCCTGGTACCGAGTACATACAGTCGTTCTGAATGATCCAGGACGGCTGATTTCTGTACACCTGATGCACACAGCCTTAGTAGCAGGCTGGGCTGGTTCGATGGCACTCTACGAACTGGCTGTCTATGACCCTAGCGATCCGATTCTCAACCCGATGTGGCGTCAAGGAATGTTCGTCCTGCCGTTCATGTCACGTTTGGGCGTCACCCAATCTTGGGGTGGTTGGAACGTTACTGGTGGCCCAGCAAGTGATCCTGGCTTCTGGTCATTTGAAGGTGTTGCTGCGGCTCACATTGTTCTTTCCGGGTTACTGTTTTTAGCTGCCGTATGGCACTGGGTTTACTGGGATTTGGAACTGTTTAGAGATCCTCGCACTGGTGAACCCGCCTTAGATTTGCCAAAAATGTTTGGCATTCACCTGTTCTTATCTGGTCTACTTTGTTTTGGATTTGGTGCTTTTCACCTCACCGGACTATTTGGCCCGGGGATATGGGTTTCTGACCCCTATGGTATAACTGGCACTGTCCAGGCAGTAGCACCAGAATGGGGCCCAGATGGTTTTAACCCATATAATCCTGGTGGCATTGCGGCTCACCACATTGCTGCTGGTGTTGTTGGTATTATTGCAGGTTTATTCCACCTCACAGTTAGACCCCCTGAACGGCTTTATAAAGCCCTGCGGATGGGGAACATTGAAACAGTACTCTCTAGCAGTATTGCAGCAGTCTTTTTTGCTGCTTTCGTTGTTGCTGGTACTATGTGGTACGGTAACGCCGCCACACCCATCGAATTGTTTGGCCCTACCCGTTACCAATGGGATCAAGGCTACTTCCGTCAAGAAATTCAGCGCCGCGTCCAAACAAGCGTTGCCCAAGGTGCAACCCTTGATCAAGCTTGGTCGCAAATTCCCGAAAAACTGGCTTTCTATGATTACGTCGGTAATAGCCCCGCCAAAGGCGGTCTATTCCGTACAGGGCCAATGGTGAAGGGTGATGGCATTGCCCAATCTTGGCAAGGTCACGCTGTATTCAAAGATTCGGAAGGACGGGAATTGACCGTGCGTCGTCTCCCCAACTTCTTTGAAACCTTCCCAGTGATCTTGACTGATGCAGATGGAATTGTCCGCGCTGACATTCCCTTCCGTCGGGCAGAATCTAAGTATAGCTTTGAGCAATCTGGTGTCACCGTTAGTTTCTACGGTGGAAATCTGAATGGTAAGACCTTTACAGAGCCAGCTGATGTGAAGAAGTATGCCCGTAAGGCTCAAGGCGGTGAAATCTTTGAATTTGACCGAGAAACCTTGAACTCTGATGGTGTATTCCGCACCAGTCCTAGAGGTTGGTTTACCTTTGGACACGCCGTATTTGCTCTACTATTCTTCTTTGGTCATCTGTGGCATGGCGCTAGGACAATCTACCGAGACGTATTTGCTGGTGTTGATGCCGATCTAGAAGAGCAAGTTGAGTGGGGTCTGTTCCAGAAAGTGGGTGACAAGTCAACCCGCCGGAAGGAAGCCCTTTAATTTCAGTGCTGAGTTCTGAGTGGTGAGTTCGGTGTTAAGGCTTTGACTCAGCACTCAGGTGACTCAGCATTAAGAACTTTAATTACTGCCTGGATAAAGAGGAAATCGTAATATGGAAAGCGTTGCGTACATTTTGATTTTTACTCTGTGTATAGGTACTATCTTTTTTGCGATCGCATTTCGCGAACCTCCTCGCTTTGAGAAACCAAAAGATAAGTAGATCCTATTCCCACACCTTTAAACAGATTTAACAATAATATCCGTTGCTACTAAGCATGGTGGCAACGGATATTATTGTGTTTGTTTTTTGTTGATTTTAACTACTAAGTAAATGAGCAATCATTTTAAAATTATGATATAATTTCCAATCTTGAGAGTAGATATGTGTTAATACTAGCTTTTCTGCGCTAGGATGAAAAAGGGTGTTTTGTGTTAGATGCCAATAAAAGCGCTTGCATAGTACATCGCCCTTGTCGCACAACCTTTACGGAGACTAAAACCAGGAACAAATCAGCATGGTCAATCAGAATTTAACCGCTACAGAAATTGGATTCACTCACGAAGATTTCGCTGCTCTACTTGACAAATACGATTATCATTTTAGCCCTGGTGATGTTGTCCCAGGAACAGTTTTCAGTATAGAGCCGCGCGGCGCTCTGATTGACATTGGTGCTAAAACCGCAGCATATATACCCATACAAGAAATGTCTATTAACCGGGTTGATGCCCCGGAAGAAGTCTTACAGTCAAACGAAACACGGGAATTTTTCATCCTTACCGATGAAAACGAGGACGGTCAATTAACCCTTTCCATTCGCCGCATTGAATATATGCGGGCTTGGGAACGCGTCCGACAACTGCAAGCAGAAGATGCTACAGTACGTTCTGGCGTGTTTGCCACCAATCGCGGTGGAGCATTAGTAAGGATTGAGGGATTACGTGGCTTTATCCCAGGTTCTCACATCAGCACCCGCAAACCTAAAGAAGAATTAGTAGGCGAAGAACTGCCATTGAAATTTTTAGAGGTGGACGAAGAACGTAATCGCCTTGTTCTATCTCACCGTCGGGCCCTAGTTGAGCGTAAGATGAATCGCCTAGAAGTTGGCGAAGTAGTAATTGGTACTGTTCGTGGGATCAAGCCCTACGGTGCTTTCATCGACATTGGTGGCGTCAGTGGTCTACTGCATATTTCTGAGATTTCTCACGAACATATTGATACACCCCATAGTGTATTCAATGTCAATGATGAAGTGAAAGTTATGATCATTGACTTGGATGCAGAAAGGGGTCGGATTTCCCTATCTACCAAGCAGTTAGAACCAGAACCGGGCGACATGATTAAAAACCGGGATTTGGTCTACGATAAGGCAGAAGAAATGGCTGCTAAGTATCGTGAACAGCTTCTAGCCAAACAGCAAGGTGCTACTGCTGCGTCGGCTGCACCTGTGGAAGTTGTAGGAGAAGAAGATATTCCACCAGCAGCAGAATTTGAAGAAGATATTCCACCAGCAGCAGAATTTGAAGAAGATATTTCAGTAGCGACAGAAACTGAAGAGGAAATTCCAGCAGCTATTGAAGAATAAGAGATTTTTTATTTCTGTTTAAGTAAGAGTGTCAAATCATTTTAGAAAGAGGGAAAACCCTCTTTTTTTATGTGTAGAATTGGTAAAACTGAAGAGTTGGCGGTTGCTATATAAGTTATATCATGTCCGGGTAATTAGTTATGATTCTCACAGTCATTGCACCCACCCCCATCCCATCGGTTAGACTTTAAAATAAAGAGCATTTTGTCAATCGGTTAAAGTACTCAAAATAGTCTTATAGCGGTTCTCAATTGCATGGAATACAGACCTAACCCCTAGCCCCTTCCCTTCTAGCGTTGGGGAGTAAGATTCAAAGCCTCTCTCCTCTTAGGAGAGAGGTTTGGAGAGAGGTCAAAACTGTACTCCACCCAAGCGAGAACCGCTATAATATACGCAAAATAATGAAAAAACAACCGCAAACGCGAGTGCGTCTCCCCCTGGGAGAAGAACCCAAACGCGAGTGCGTCTCGTAAAAGTTGGACACAAAGGAATAAGAGTTTCAGAGAGTTATTGCGTAAGTCCTATAAGAGTGCTTGAAACCCACGGGGGTAGGTTTTGCCTGGTGTAGACGCGGTTTCTAGCGGCCCTCCTAACAACACAGGCTTGATGTCAATGGATAAAACTAATGATGACTATTGATTAACACCACACTGAAATCATAGAGAAAAAGCAATAAATATTATTGATTAAGTTAAGTGGGCACGATAAAACTAAGGTATATTGAGTTGGATTAAAATCCTGGAAAAAATTTATTTATAAGCTTTTTACTTAGTTTACATTTCGTCACGTAGATTAGTTTTTTAACGCCGACTTACTGAGTATAGTAGTTTACTATATAAAAATTAATTAGAGCAATTATCTCAGATTTGTTTAGATGAAGTAATTCCCTTTTGGCAGATATAACGGTAAGCTATTTCTAACAAAATTAAATAAAGATAAATTCGCATTATCTGCGTAGGCGTAGCCCGTCGTAGACATCGCTGGGTTAACCGGGATCAACGCCAGTTGATTCAAAACCCCTGATTTTTAATGGCAATATAGAGGTAAGTTGATGGCTCAGTTTCTACTTGAGACTGTTTGGCTAGTTCCGTGCTATGCCTTAATGGGTGGCTTATTAGCCGTACCTTGGTCGCCGGGGATCATTCGGAAAACGGGGCCAAGACCGGCGGGTTATGTAAACTTGGTGATGACATTTTTGGCGTTTGTCCATAGTGCGATCGCTTTACAAGCAACTTGGAATCAGCCAGCCCAAGAAGTATTTATTCCCTGGTTATCTACAGCTGGTTTAAACTTGACCATTGCTTTAGAAATTTCCTCAGTCACTGTCAGCGCTTTGGTTGTGATTAGTGGCTTGAATTTGCTAGCGCAGATTTATGCCATCGGCTACATGGAAATGGATTGGGGCTGGGGACGCTTCTATTCGTTATTAGGATTGTTTGAAGCGGGATTATGTGCCCTTGTTCTGTGTAATAACTTGTTTTTTAGCTATGTAATTTTGGAAGTCCTCACACTCGGAACCTACCTGCTAGTTGGCTTATGGTTTAGTCAGCCTTTGGTAGTCACGGGTGCGAGAGACGCTTTTTTAACCAAGCGGGTGGGAGACTTATTCTTGCTAATAGGAGTGTTGGCATTATGGCCCCTAGCGGGAACTTGGAGTTATCCAGAACTAGCCAAGTGGGCTACTACTGCTAACGTCAACCCGACAACAATAACACTGGTAGGTTTAGCCTTAATTGCTGGGCCGATGGGCAAATGTGCCCAGTTCCCCCTGCATCTGTGGTTAGATGAAGCGATGGAAGGCCCAGTTCCCAGTACGATTTTGCGGAATTCGGTAGTAGTAGCCAGTGGTGCATGGGTGCTGATTAAATTACAACCGGTGTTAACCATCTCGCCCATAGTTTCCTCGGCTATGGTGGCTATTGGGGTAGTGACAGCGTTGGGTGCTTCTTTAATTGCGATCGCTCAAATTGACCTTAAACGCTGCCAATCCTATTCTGTCAGTGTATACATGGGTTTAGTATTTATCGCTGTAGGAACGCAACAAAACGAAGCGGCGCTGTTGTTAGTACTTACCCATGCCATATCCGCAGCCCTGTTGGTGATGAGTACTGGGGGAATTATCTGGAATAGCATTACCCAAAATGTCACCCAATTAGGCGGATTGTGGACACGTCGCCCAATCTCAGCAATAGCCTTTATCGTCGGGACTTTGGGATTAATTGGTTTTCCACCCTTGGGTAGCTTTTGGGCGTTGGTGAAACTTGCAGATGGCTTGTGGGAAACGCAACCTTGGTTAGTGGGAGTAGTGATCGCGGTCAATGCTTTAACAGCCGTGAGTTTAACCAGAGAATTCGGTTTAATTTTTGGTGGAAAAGCTAGACAAATGAGTCAGCGATCGCCTGAAGCACACTGGCCGATGATTCTGCCAATGGCAATTTTACTTGGCGTTAGTCTACATCTTCCTTTAGTGTTACAAAGCTTATCACTTTTACCCAATTGGGCAACTCTAAATAAAGATGTCGCACTACTTTTAATTTGGTCGAGTCTTTTTGGTTGCAGCATCACTGGCGTAATTTATTTAGGCAATATTCCTAAACCGATTCGCCTCCCTTGGCAAGGTTTACAAGACTTACTGGCATACGACTTTTACACCCCTAAACTTTATCGGATGACCATCATTTTCAGCGTTACCAAAATTTCCCAGCTTGCCGATATGATTGACCGCTTTGTAGTCGATGGTATCGTTAATTTCGTGGGTTTATTTTCGCTATTAGGTGGTGAAGGTCTTAAATACAGCACCTCTGGACAAACTCAGTTTTATGCCTTCACCGTTCTTCTAGGAGTGAGCATTTTAGGAATGTGGGTAACTTGGCCATTTTGGGGAGTGCAGTTTTTAAATTTGATTTTTCCCATCTCGACATTTCGGTAGCAGTAACAAAATAGTTCATAATTGAAGGAGTTGGAAATTTAGACCTCAGCAGGTAACGACTAACAAAAAAGACAATTACGCACGAGTGTTTCGCCAAGAATTACGAATTAGTTAATATTGTGAGGATAATTCAATGAGCATAAAACATTTTCAACTAAATCTTTCCAGAAGAAGTTTATTTAGGTTTGGTGCAGGTGCGATCGGTACAGGTGTATTGACAGCCGGACTTGGCTCAAACTTACTTGCAGCCGAAAAACCCCCAGCAGAAGATGAAATTACCCCCGACAAGGCATTGGAAGAATTACTAGATGGGAATGAAAGATTTGCCAAAAGAAAACGTCGCAATTCTAACCAAAGCTATTCACGCTTGGTCGAAGTTGCCAAAGGTCAAAAGCCCTTCGCTTCTATTCTCGGTTGTGCAGATTCACGGGTACCTTCAGAGATTGTCTTTGATCAAGGACTTGGAGATTTATTTGTCTGCCGTGTAGCGGGTAATATTGCTACACCAGAAGAAATTGGTAGCCTAGAATTTGGCAGTTTAGTATTAGGCTCCAAAGTTATTATGGTAGTAGGGCATGAAAGATGTGGTGCGGTAGATGCCGCGATCAAAGGCGCTCAAGTACCAGGACAAATTGGCAGTTTACTTGAGGCGATTAAACCCAGTGTAGAAAGCTCAAAAGCAGAATCAGGAGACCAGCTAGAAAACGCTTGTAAAGCAAATATTTTGGCGCAAGTTGAAAAATTGAAATCATCCTCAGTTTTATCTGAGTTAATCAAGACAGAAAAACTGAAAATAGTCGGTGGTTATTACGATTTAGATACTGGAAAAATCAGCGTAGTCGGTTAGTTTTTTTGTCCTTTGTCATTAGTCATTGGTCATTGGCTAAGAGTAAGTCATAAATGACAAAAGACAAAGGGCGAAGGACAAAGGACAAAAGACGAAGGACAAAATTACCATGTTAAGTGTATTGGTTTGGCTTCCAATTGTAGCTGCTATTTTCATAGCAATATTACCTGTAAGTATCCCTAAAGAGCGCATTCGTTTCATCGCATTAATTTTTTCTGGAATCGTTCTAGTATGGAACCTATTTATCCTGCTAAAATTTGATATCAGCAATCCAGAAATGCAATTTAAAGAGTATTTGCCCTGGAATGAAACCCTTGGCTTGAGCTATCAAATAGGTGTCGATGGGCTTTCTATATTAATGTTGGTCTTAAATAGCCTACTCACCTGGATTTCTATTTACAGCAGTAGTAAAGCCACTGAACGCCCCCGGCTGTTCTACTCCATGATTTTATTAGTTAGTGGAGGAGTCGCAGGTGCTTTTCTAGCAGAAAATTTGCTGCTATTCTTCCTGTTCTACGAACTAGAATTAATCCCCTTCTATTTACTAATTTCTATTTGGGGAGGAGCAAAACGGGGTTATGCTGGGATTAAATTCCTGATTTATACTGCTGTATCGGGAGGCTTAATTCTGGCGACATTCTTGGGTATGGTGTTGCTGAGTGGTTCTACCAATTTTGCTTTTGATGCAGTCTCTACTGAAAACCTGTCAACAGCAAAGCAAATCCTTTTACTAGCAGGAATAGTATTAGGTTTTGGGATTAAAATTCCTCTAGTTCCCTTCCATACTTGGCTACCCGATGCTTACGTTGAAGCTTCAGCACCAATTGCCATTCTTCTCGGTGGGGTGTTAGCAAAGCTGGGAACCTATGGACTACTACGATTTGGGTTGGGTATGTTTCCCCACGCTTGGAGTATTATTGCACCAACTCTGGCAATTTGGGGAGCAATCAGCGCTATTTATGGGGCAGTAGTTGCGATCGCTCAAAAAGACATCAAGCGGATGGTAGCATACAGTTCGGTCGGTCACATGGGCTATATCTTGCTAGCTGCTGCCGCTAGTACACCCTTATCACTTGTGGGTGCAGTCGCCCAAATGTTTAGCCACGGCATTATTTTAGCAATTCTCTTCCACTTGGTGGGAGTTGTAGAAGCCAAAGTGGGCACCCGCGAGTTAGATCAACTCAATGGTTTAATGAGTCCCATACGTGGTTTACCTCTAATTAGCGCCTTACTAGTTTTAAGTGGAATGGCTAGTGCTGGTATTCCCAGTTTAACAGGATTCATCGCCGAATTTATCGTCTTTCAAGGTAGTTTCTCTATCTTTCCCATCCCAACTATTTTGTGTGTAGTCGCTAGTGGATTAACCGCAGTTTATTTTGTCATCCTCCTCAACCGTACTTGTTTTGGCAAACTCGATAACTTAGCCTACTATCCCAAAGTCCTATGGTCTGAGAAAATACCAGCTTTAATTTTGGCAGTTCTGATCATCTTTTTGGGAGTACAACCTACTTGGTTAGTACGTTGGAGTGAATCCACAACTACAACAATGGTGGCTGCAATTCCCACCTTAGAAAAAACCGTAATCTCTGAAGTAGTGCTGAAATAATCAGTAAGAGAGTTACGCATCGATAAAGCAGGAAGAATGAATCTGACATTAATTCCCAGTGGTCTTCTTCTATTTCGCTTTTTGATAAGAATCACTAACACCAATTACCAAATAAGATGACAGCAATTAAAACAGCCATTAAGTTACCTCCTTCCAAGCATGAATTTGCTGAAGTAATTCACCGCTTAGAAGCCGGCGGTGCGATGTTACCTGATACCCCAGAAAATTTGATGCAAATCATCGGCTTATACAAAGCTTATGCTGTGCCGATGGATTTTTACTGGCGTGACTTACTTTATATTGCTGAAAACGTATTTTTAGACCCGCTTCCCTTTTTTAAATACTTCTTACCCAAAGAGTATTTAGAACGGCATAATCATTACGCTGGCGATGATGCCGATTTACGAATTTGGCGCGGCGAAGCTACTGCACATCCAGAACTTTTGGCATTTATTGAGAAGGGTGAAACTTTCAAAATGCCGAAGTTATTGCACCACTTGCTCCACGATCGCATTAACATGGAATTTGCGGAAGCTTGTATGCGGGCGATGTTGTGGCACAGAGGGATGGGTGGACAATTTGACCCTTACCTAGATTCCGAAGAATACAAAGCCAACGCTGACAAGGCAATTAAAGCTTACTTCCAAGGAAACCCAGTGATGCTGGGGCTTTACAAGCTGTTCCCTGATATGTTTTTGGAACAGTGCCGCCAGATGTCATACTACGCTAACTTGGGCTTATTTTGGGAAATCATGGCTCCGGTATTTTTTGAAATGTCCGATCGCTATGACGAAGGCACTATTAGCAGCGTCCCAGAGGCAATGAGCTTCTTAGTTAATGGTATATTTGCGATCGCAGGTCGTCCCATTTACCATCACGTTTATATTCGTGGCCAATGCTACGAAATTATCCCCAAATCTAAGGGTTTCATGTGGCTATATGAAGCTGCATTACCATATGTAGAAGCAGTTTTCTACCGCACTGCACCTTTCCGGGGGACAAAATCTTATAATGCTCAAGCGCATCAAGTACCAGAAGAGCAAAAAGATTTTCACTTTGGTATTCTTTATGCTGATGTATTTCCAGTGGGTACTGCTGGTATTCCCCCGACATTATTAATGCAAGATATGTTGCATTTTTTGCCCCCATATCTTGTTGATTATTACAGCCAACATTGCCGGGGTGAAGAAGATATGTTGATTCAGTTGGGAGTTAGTTTTCAACGCTCAATGTACTGTGTCACTTCTGCGGTAATTCAAGCCTTGCGAACTGCACTTCTATATCCATTAGATGACCAAAACCCTAAGCATTTACAAGCCAATCGAGATTTTTTTGAGATGCAGTTAAATCGCTTTACTCGTTCCGACTATAATATTCGTGATGCTGCTCGTTTAGGGAGTATTCAAAGTCAAGATTATAGATGAGATATCCCCCCACCCCCCTTAAAAAGGGGGGCTTTTTTTGATTTTTTTACTATTAGTTGATTTAGGGTTTCTCCTGATAATCTGCATAGCTCAGAGATCCCCCCAACCCCCCTTAAAATAATTCGTAATTCGTAATTCGTAATTCGTAAATTTTGTTTTGTGTTAGCGACGCGCAAAGCGAGTCTGCGTTCGCTTTTAGCGTCTCGTAGAGAGCGTCCGGGGATTTAGACCCCGACCCAAAACTTGCTTATTTTTTGAACCGGGGGATTTAAACCCACGGTACTCGGTTAAAAAGACGTGAGTTCGCATCAATCGTAGCGTAGGCGTAGCCCCCCGCAGGCATCGCCTTTTTGTATAGCCAGTTTCGCCCAAAAAGTTTTTTAGAGTCTTACGAACTCTTTGAGGGCAGCGATACCAGCCAAAAGAGCGATCGCTCTCCCAATCTATGAAAAAAAAAGAGCGATTCGGCTCATTACTCGTTAGTGTACTGAGCATTTATTTGACCAATTTCACCCAGGATTCAAACTTTTCAATCGCTATTGGTTTAAACGAACTTTGGGGGTTTAAGTCAAGAGTCTCTACAGGCAGAACGTTTTGGGTCGGGGTGTAAATCCCCGTCACAAAACAAAATTTACGAATTACGAATTACGAATTACGAATTATTTTAATACTCCCGGCAAACGTCGGTAAGTCGGGGATCAAGTTTTGCGACAAATGATTTGGGATTACGATATCAGCATAGTAATGTTTTAGAATCTGGATAGAAGCAAAATATTTTCCCTACAGTTCCTCCTCTTAATATTCCAGCTATGACTTCAAGTGCGTACTTTAGCTATGTCGAAGACATCTCGCCAAAAAACACAATTCCGGCTCTGGAAAACGGTGACAGACTGACTCAAAGCGAGTTTGAACGCCGTTATCATGCGATGCCAGACCGAAAAAAAATAGAATTAATCGAAGGAATTGTTTACATGGCATCCCCACTACGAATTACCCAACATGGTGAACCCCATGCCGCAATTATTGGTTGGTTGATGCTTTATAAAGCCTTAACGCCTGGAGTTCAATTAGGAGATAATTGTACTGTACGCCTTGATGCAGATAATGAACCTCAACCAGATGCACTGCTGAGAATTGAAGTCGGGGGACAATCCAAAATTAGTGAAGATGGTTACGTGGAAGGTGCGCCAGAATTAACTGCTGAAGTGGCTGCCAGTACTGTTTCAATTGATATACATGATAAACTCAAGGTTTATCGCCGTAATCAAGTACAAGAATATATAGTTTGGCGGTTTCAAGACAGAGAACTGGATTGGTTTCGACTAACAAAAGGTAAGTATATTCTGCTCCCCTCCAATTCGGAAGGAATTATCAAAAGTGAAGTTTTCCCAGGATTATGGTTAGATAAAGAAGCCTTGTTAGCCGGAAATTTAGCAAAAGTAATTGAGATAGTGCAGCAGGGATTAACAACAGTTGAGCATCAGAATTTTGTGAAGCAATTGTCTGAAATAGGCTAAAAGCCAGATTAAAGGCTCCCCAATTGTCTCGTCAATAAGAAGAGGCGCGACTCCAGTGAAACCAATTAGCATTTAAATGATGATACACGAATGTCTACTGAGATTAATTTTCTTCAGACATCTGTGCCTGTAACTGCTGCACTTGCTCGCTAGGTTAAATCCCACGTTCCGCACCCTGGGGTGTCACATAGTGTAATTACTAAGTTTTTGTGATTGTTGTAGTTGCAGATTATGCTCGTGCATCTTCATATTTAAGTTATTTTACTGGTTTTATGTATATTCAGTAGCTTTGTTTATGTCTAAAAACCAGTAAAAACCGATTGTGACAGTTGAGGGTGCGGAATGTAGGTTAAATTATTTGCTTGGGAGCAGTGCGATGCAAGTTAGGTGCTAAAAATAGCGAATTGCGAATTGGTTTAAAACGGGTGATTGGAGGTATCTTATTGCTACCCAATCTCCAATTATGATTAACTAGATAATACTCCGACAAGACTCGTCAATTCCATAATTTTTTCAAACTGAAAATCATGAGCTAAATTATTGATAAAATTTTGTAGCGCCGCATTTTCTGAAGGAATTTGTTCAATCAATTCTATAATTAGATCATCACTACATTGGGCTGCGGCAGTGTACACCTGTTTTACCCATTCCGGCGGCATTTCAGATAATAGAGGCACTATCTCTGTGAGTGTAAAAATTGGTTTTGTTCCTTGTTTATTGACGTTTGTTAGCTGATAGCTCTCTTTTTGATAAGTATATTGAACTCCTAAATATTCGCTCAATTTTTCTAGTAATTGTTCTTCACGGAAAGGCTTATTAATATAATCATCACAACCTGCTAATGCCATTGCCTCTCGCTGTTCCTCAAAGGCATTAGCAGTTAAGGCGATGATAATAGTCTTGCAATTTGTGATTTGGGGTTGCATCAAAGTTGCGCTACCAGCACAATTGAGATTTGGAATTGAGGTTTCTTCTCTAGTTTTAATAGTTCTTGTGGCTTCATAGCCGTCCATAATCGGCATCCGCATATCCATTAAGATGAGATGTGGTTGCCATGTTTGCCAAAGTGCGATCGCTTCGATGCCATTTGCTGCTTCCTGAACTGCAAAACCGATGGATGTCAGAATTTTCATTAACACTAAACGGCTATCTGTGGAGTCATCAACCACTAAAATGCGGTATTCGCTTTGATCGGGCGCTAAACTAATAACTTGACGTGTAGTTTGTTTGATCTGGATTTCGCTAGCTCCGGCTAGACAAATTTCAATATCAAAAGCAAATTTACTTCCTTTGCCAATAGTGCTGGAGACGCTAATATCTCCCCCCATTAATTGCACGTATTTACGGCTAATTGCTAAACCTAGTCCTGTTCCCTGTTGCGATTTCCTTCCAGTTTCAGTTTGCCCAAAAGCTTCAAACAGCAAGTCAATTTCTTGTGAGGCAATACCGCTACCGGTATCTTGTACCTCGAAGAAGAGATGAGGGAGATGAGGAGGATGAGGGGGATGAGGGAGAAGTTTTTTTGCCTGTTCCTGTGCTTTTCTGCTCTCCTGGGAGCCAATCCCCATGCCGACGCGCAGTGTGACCCTTCCAATGTCGGTAAATTTGATTGCATTTCCCAAGAGGTTAAGCAATACTTGACGCAGTTTACTTTCGTCAATTTGGATGTATTGGGGGAGATGAGTTGTATATTCAAAGACTAATTCTAATCCTTTGGAGGTGGCACGGAAGCGCAACATCTCTTCCAGGTTTTCTAAGAGGCGAATTAGGTCAAAACTGTTGAGATTCAATGTTATTCTACCGGCTTCGATTTTAGACATTTCCAAAATATCGTTGATTAAGTTCAGGAGATGTTCGCCAGCACGATTGATGATTGCGAGGTTTTGCTGATGTTCAGTAGATAAAGCATGATCGTGGCTCATAACTTGGGTAAAACCGAGGATGGCGTTGAGTGGGGTACGCAGCTCGTGGCTCATGTTGGCGAGGAATTCGCTTTTGGCGCGGTTGGCAGTATCAGCTGTAATCACGGCTTCTTGCAATGCTTGTGACTGCCTTTGAGTTTGTGCCAGCAATTGTGCCTGCTGTAAAGCAACACCTAACTGATTGCCAATTTGAACTACGATGTTGATTTCTCCTGGTTTCCATTGGCGGGAATCGGAATTTTGATAACTCGCTAGTAATCCCCAAAGCTGATTACTATATAAAATGGGGACAATAATGTAGGCTTTTGCCTGAAAGCGCTCTAAGAGGTTGATATAAGCAGGATGAAACCCAGCGTTGTAAATGTCTGGGACAGAGCGGAAACTTGCACCTGGGGTTGCTTGCAGATCATGATCTTCCATCTGGTTATCCGTGCTATCCAAAATTTTCGTTAGGCAACGCCCATCTTGTAAGATACCCTCTGTGAGATTGGGGTGATTGTTGTGTTCTTCTATCAGCGAAATCCAACCATCACCTACTGACTCCGAGACAAATTCGCCACTCCAGTGGGGATTGAAACGATAGACAACAACCCGATCGCAATTGAGTACTTGCCGTAATTCTTCGGTTGTAGCCGCAAATATCGTCTCTAAATCGAGTGTTTGGCGCATCCTTTGAATCACTTGGGCGATCGCTCTTTCTCGTTCTGCACTCTCACGCAAGGCTTCTTCTGCCAATTTTCTCTCGGTAATATCTGTAATTGTACCGATGTAGCCTTTAATTTCTCCATCATCTCCAAATTCTGGCAAAGCCTGACAAATTACCCAGACGACCGTACTATCATGATGCAAAAATCGATGTTCTGATTTATACGAATCTTTGGTAACTCTTGCTTGATTCCATAGCAACAATAGCTGCTCGCGGTCGTCTGGATGTACGGCATTTGACCAATCTCTACCTAGAGACTCTTCTAAACTGCATCCAGTAATCTCACTCCAGCGTTGATTAAAATATAAGACGTTACCATCGACATCAGTGTGAAATATACAAGCTGGTGAGGCTTCTGCTAGAAGTTGATATCGCTGCTGACCTGACTGCAAAGCTAGTTCTGCCAATTTGCGATCGTTGATATCTGTCCAATAACCAACGCATTCCATCGGGTGGTCAGCTTCATCACGAATTAACCTCACCTTTTCATAAAACCAGTGATAAGTTCCGTCAGCGTGTAACAAACGGTATTCGTAGGAGACGTACTCCTGCTCAAGAAGCTGCGAAAATTTTCCTAAGATGAGTTCAATATCTTCTGGGTGGACATGATGCAGCCAAAAACTGGGATTTTCGATAAATTCCCGGGCTTCGTAGCCAATCATTTCCTTAACGTTTTCACTAATAAAAGTAGTACTAAAATCCTCTGAAATTTTGCTGCTATAAATGACTACAGGACTAGAAGTGAGCAGGTATTGCAAACGTTCGTTGGCTAAACGCAATTCTTGTTCGACGTGTTTGCGTTCGCGCAGCGCTGCTTGCAGTTCGCTAATTTCTACTAAAACTGTGCCGACACCACAGGGGCGATCGCCCTGACCAGGGATCGGAAAATAAGAAACTAAGAAGTGGCGGATAATATCTGGTTGTTTAATTGATGCGCCGCTTAATTCTTGATTGAGAATGGGTTGACCAGTCAACAGAACTTGTTGATAAATTGGTTCCACTAAGGCAGCCATGTGGGGTAAGACTTCATTCATGGTCTTGCCAATATGATCTTGCTGGGATAATCCATTAATCTGGGCTAGTAATTGGTTGATTTGCACAAACCGCAGCTGGTGATCTACGATACTCATGCCGACGGGAGCGCCGCTAAAAAAAGCATTGAGGCGAGCTTCTCTCAGTGCTAGTTCTTGTTCTAGGGTTTTGCGCTCAATTAACCCACCTAACTGAGCAGCAACAGCACTGACTAGCAACAGCAGACGCTGATCTTCCAATACTGAGCTACGTTTAAAAAATACTAAAACAGCTAATACTTGGTTCCCAGCTAGTATGGGAACAGCAAAGCCAGCTTTTAACCCGACATTTGTTGCTTGTGGCGATGCCTGCGGCGGGCTACGCCTACGCCAAAAAACTGGCTGTGTAACTTGAGAAACATCTTCTATCCATTCTGGTTCTTGGCTTTGCCAAACTCTTCCCGGTAGTCCCATTCCCAGAGCAAATTTCACAGTTTGGTTTTGGCAACAGAATTCTGCTAAACTACTGTCCTCACCGTACCACCCCAGACCGTGTTCTAAAACAGCACCATCTTCATTAGGTATCCATGCTTCACCAAAATCCCAACCGATGGTCTGACAAATTAAGCCCAAGACCACTACTAAGGCGCTGTTGACATCACTGGCGCGAGTGATCGCTTGGGTTGTCAACAGTAGCAAACGGCTTTCATTTTCTGCCTGCTTGCGTTCAGTAATATCTTTGGCTGTGCCCAGTACGTACCATTGGTGATCAATCTCGATCATTTCTGCACTAAACAATGTCGTCTTAATTTCTCCTCTTGAAGTGCAGACATCAACCTCGTAGTTGTAGATGGCTTTAGTTTGTTGTAACGTTTGTTGGAGAAAATTATATTCTTCTGGATTCGCCCAAATATTCAATTCTTGCTCAGTGCGATCGATGACCTGAGAACGAGAATAACCAAAAAAGCGACAAAAGCTGTCGTTAACTTCGACATAGCGGTTGTTGGCAACAGTAATTAAGGCAATTGGATCAGGAGATGACCGAAAAGCTGATGCTAACTTTTCTTCAGAAGCCCGTCGCGCTGCTTCTGCGCGTTGGCGTTCTTTTGCTTCCAATGCCAAAGATGTTAAATTGCCCAGAGAGCGAACGAAATTTTGATCTTCTAGCGTCCAATGATGAGTAACTCCCACTGCCTCTAGAGATAAAACTCCTACAGTCATGCCCTCCAGCCTGATGGGTGTATCGAGTATGGAGGTAATGTTTAATGTTGAATAAGATGCAGAAAATTCTTTAGTTCTGGGATCGATATGGAGATCATCTGCAGCGATTGGCTGGTCTTGCTGCAAAGCTGCAAAATAAGCTGGATAGTCTGCGGCTGATAAGGAAAGTCCTTCGCTATGTCGATCGCTACTGGCCTCAAATAGGTCAAAACACTGGATTTTCATCCCTGTTTCGTCATACAGCCAGACACTGGCTCGTTCGACTCCAATATTTTTGACAGCTGTTTCTGTAATTTCACCGAAAGCTGCTTTCAAGTCACCTTGATAAAGCGTCTGATTTTGTGCCAGTTGAGTTAGCACTAGGTTATGATTGCGGAGCTTAATTGTGCTTTTTCCCAGTAATTTTTCTCCATCTTGGCGGTGTGTAATATTACTAGCCGTGCCTGTCATGCCTATAACTAGACCCTCGTCGTTGCGTAAGGCGATCGCATTAAACACTAAATAAACTAAAGTACCATCTTTAGCTATACAGGTAGTTTCATGCTGGAAGATCGGCTTTCCCTGAAAAACACCCTCAAACGCTACTTTATTTTGAGCAATTTCTGTAGCCGAGATGAAATCAATCAAGGCACGCCCGATCATTTCCTGGGGTTCGTAGCCATAAATCTGCTTGACTGCCGGGTTAACAAAGGTAATTAGTCCATCAATATTCACCGACCAGATCATATCCTGGGATGTCTCCACTAAGTGGCGATACTGACTTTCGCTCTTTTTCAGAGCGGCTTCGACTAAAAGTCCTTCGTTTTGGTAAACTTCTCTGCAAAAGGCTTTGCCAAAGCTAACAGGAATTTCTTGAAAAATCTCTTCTATTTGTCTGTTGCGAATATTTAACTCAACTACAACCCGTTGGCACTCTTTAATCTCCTGTTGCAACTGATCATTTTTTTCTTTTAACTGTTTTTTCAGTCTTTGGAGAGTGAGTTGATTTTGTACGCGTAATAAAACTTCTTTAGTTCGGAATGGCTGAATAATATAGTCAATATCGTCTAAATCCAAAACGTTGATTTTCTCAAATAGTTCATCTAAAACACCGAAAAAAATTATTGGAATCTCTTGAGTTTTCTGATTAGATCTCAAATGTTGACATACTTCATAACCATCCATCTCTGACATCAGAATATCTACTAAAATCAAATCAGGGGGAGAAGTCAGCGCCCTATTGATTGCCAATTGTCCAGAAGTGGCACTTTCCACCTGATAACCTTGGTGTTGAAGGATATTTGATAAAAAATCTAAATTCTCTAAGTGATCATCAATTAATAAAATTTTGATTTTTTGAGCATCCATATAAGTTACTAAGTACGTTGGTGCGAAAAAACTCAATGAAATCGCTACTACACAAACTCTTGTCAACCTCAGTGGACTAATACAAAATCAAGGGTTTTTAACCTGGGTCGGCAGGTTTTGCCTGTGTAGCCGCGATTTCTAATCGCCGAGGCAAGTAATAAATTAGACTTTTCAAACATCCTCTTAAACCCCAGGGCTATTTCATTCTCCTCTAGCCCGCCTCAGAATTCATTCTGAGTCTAATAGCGAAAGTAGTCTTTAGACTACTGAGAAAAGGTTATAGTCCATTAAAACGGACTTTAGCTATGAGCCAGGAACTTCAGTTCCGGGTGGTTTATGTCTAGAATGAAATAGCCCTGTTTTAAACCCAGTTATTCATCCAACACACTTTGATTTTATCGTGCTGACTTACTTACACCGTGCTGATTCCATTAGTAGGTTGGGTTAAGAGAAGCGCAACCCAACAAAGCCTCAGAAATGTTGGCTTTCGTTCCTCAATCCAACCTACGTACACTAGGGTTCACAGCAGAACCACCCTTTACCACACCCGATGTCCAAGAACATTCCCGGTTCCACTTCAACGACACCAGAACTGAAAATCTTTGTTTTCGGCTATTGTTTGCCTAAGAGGTTGTTTGAAAAGTCGTTAGCTGTATATTTGCACTTATTGATCCCCCCAACCCCCCTTTTTAAGGGGGCAAAAACTTTCAAAGTCCCCCAATTTATCGGGGGATTTAGGGGGATCAAAAACGTTTTGCTACCAACAAGAAGACCTTTCAAACATCCTCTAAGGGACTTCCAAATAAAAAAATACTCAAAAAACTCTCTCCTCCTGATTTCTCTGTGTTCTCTGTGGCTCTGTGGTTCGTTTACTTGGGTAATTTATTTCTTGGAAGTCCCTAAGCTCTGGTTGTTTGTTTGATACGGTAAATCCAACCTATGTCTGTACGGTTTACCCAACTGTTTTTAGATTTTTATTTTATTAAATTACTTACTAGAGAGAAAAAACAAAGCAAATAAAGCTCCTCTCTAAAAAAATAGAGGTTCGATAATTTTAAATATTTGAAACCTCTAAATACCTCTAAAACTTGTTTGATTACCCCAAATTGAATTAGAAAGTTAAGGAGAGATTCAGATATGGCACTCATTCGTTGGGAACCATTCCGTGAAATGGAAATTCTGCGTCGTCAAATGGATCAACTCTTCTCGGATCTGACAGCAGCCGAGCGCGGCAACTCGGAGGTTTCTCCATCACCGAGAACAGCGTGGGTTCCTGCTGTTGAATTACATGACAATGGCTCAGAGTTGCTATTGAGAGCAGAGATTCCAGGCGTGGAAGCTAAAGACTTGGATATTCAAGTTACTCAAGATGCAGTTTCAATTGCTGGTGAGCATCGTTACGAAAAACATTCAGAATCTAACGCCAGAATTCATTCAGAATTCCGGTATGGCAAATTCACTAGAGTAATTGCTCTGCCAAGCAAAGTTCAGAATCAACAAGTTAAGGCAGACTTGAAAGATGGGATTTTAATTTTGACTTTACCCAAACTGGAGCAAGAGCAGAACAAGGTATTCAAAGTGAATTTAGGGCCATCTGAAAGTGCTACAGCTTCTATAGAAGCTGGCAATAGTAATACCCAACCCAACATTACATCACAGCAAAGTGTTTAAACTGCTTGAGAAGATGTTCTATTTTCTTATGCAATAGACCTCTCAAATAGGTGAATTTTGATAAAAACCCCAGCTAAACTCATCGGCTGGGGTTTTTGTCGCTTAACTCCTAAAAAATGGATCGCCTACAGGTAAGAAAAATCGAACCACAGAGGCACAGAGAACACGGAGAGAAGTCGGAGCGGCGGCTTTTGCCGTAGACGCACAGGTATCTGAAGTTCGGTGGGGATGAGAGTTTGAGAGGTATTTTGCGTAAGTTCTGTATTTGCCCAATGACAGTAAATTCACGGAGAGAGTGCTATTCGTCTTGTACATCAACCCAGATACTGCCTTCTTCCACACGAATCGGAAACACTGGTAGTGTCTTTGGTTGTGAAACTAACGAGAGTACCTTACCGACACCAGGTGGCCAAGAACACCAGTCTTGTACCTCACCTGTGCGCAGGTCAAAAGCACTGTGATGGAAGGTACAAACAATTGCCCCACTCTCCGTGATTTTCCCGCTTTTTAAGGGTAATTTTAAGTGGGGACAGTTGTTATCTACAGCATAAAGCTGATTTTCGTGATTCAAAACCAGAATTTTCCGGTTGCCAACTTTCACCACTTGTCGCGCACCTGGGGAAAGTGCTTCGACTGCAAGAACTTTAGTCCAACTCATTAGGTTCTCCTTTCCTAAATAGATCTGCTTTCAGTTTCCCGCAATTGTGACCAGTGCGATCGCCTTTCAGTACTAAGGAGTAGGCAGTAGGGAGAAAGAATAACCAATCCCCAATGCCCCAATCCTTAAAAGATGCCAAGTAAATATGCCTTAGCCGACTGAGACTGTCACGATCAGAAAGTAAAGAGTAAAAGGCAATCTATTTTGACTTTTAACTTGCTCCTTTTGTTCAACTTTCCAAAACGGGAGGTTTAATCTTGACTAAATTGAAAGTTGGTATCAATGGCTTCGGTCGAATTGGGCGACTTGTGCTTCGTGCTGGCATCGATAATCCCAATATTGAGTTTGTGGGCATTAATGACCTAGTACCACCAGATAACCTCGCTTATCTATTAAAGTACGACTCAACTCACGGTAGATTAAAGCTCAAGGTTGAAGCCAAGGAAGATGGCATCGTCATTGATGGGCACTTCATTCCTTGCCTGTCGGTGAGGAATCCAGCAGACTTACCTTGGGGAAAATTAGGTGCAGACTATGTAGTGGAAGCTACGGGACTCTTCACTGGCTATGAAGGGGCCGCAAACCACCTGAAGGCAGGTGCAAAGCGAGTGATAATTTCCGCTCCCACCAAAGACCCAGATACAGTTCCTACTTTGTTAATGGGTGTAAATCATCACCTTTTTGACCCCAGCAAGGATATCATTGTCTCCAATGCTAGCTGCACTACAAACTGTCTAGCTCCCATAGCTAAGGTCATCAATGACAACTTTGGTTTGACCGAAGGGTTAATGACCACAGTCCATGCCATGACTGCTACCCAGCCAACTGTAGACGGCCCCAGCAAAAA
Source organism: Nostoc sp. CHAB 5836 (assembly GCF_020829445.1). Taxonomy (GTDB): domain Bacteria; phylum Cyanobacteriota; class Cyanobacteriia; order Cyanobacteriales; family Nostocaceae; genus Nostoc. The sequence goes on along the minus strand of NZ_JAIVFV010000030.1, from coordinate 29,788 downwards.
AGACTGGCGGGGTGGTCGAGGTGCAGCCCAGAATATTATTCCCTCCTCCACAGGTGCAGCTAAAGCCGTAGCTCTTGTTTTACCAGAATTGAAGGGCAGGTTGACTGGTATGGCATTTAGAGTTCCGACTCCCGATGTTTCTGTAGTTGATTTAACTTTCAAAACTGCCAAAGCTACCAGTTATAAGGAAATCTGTGCTGCCATGAAGGAGGCTGCCGCAGGTTCACTAGCGGGTATCTTGGGCTACACAGATGAAGAAGTAGTTTCTACAGATTTTCAAGGCGATACCCATTCTAGTATCTTCGATGCAGGTGCTGGTATTGAGTTGAACTCCAATTTCTTCAAGGTAGTTGCGTGGTATGACAACGAGTGGGGCTACTCAAATCGCGTGATTGACCTGATGTTGTCTATGTCACAGAAGGAAAAACTCGTCTCGACAGTAGCTGTGGTTTGATTTGTCATTGGTCATTGGTCATTGGTCATTTGTACATTAACTCTTGACTTTTGACCCTTGGCTTTTGAGATTTGGGTTGAATGGTAAATACCCTGAAAACAAAACGTAATTTAGTATCTTTATTTAGCAAACAGTGATATGAAGCACGTGTAAATTTGGATGCTTTATGCAATGTCTAGAACGGACTAAACCTATGGACTGCATAATACCAATTCTTTAATAGGACTTAAGTAGAGTGACGCAAATAAAGCTAACTGGCTAAGGCTGTCATTTGTCATTTGTCCTTCGTCCTTCGTCATTTATAAGGGTTTAAGGTGTATTTACGTTTCGTAATTCTGAAGTCTCTTAATTACGAACTTGTGCCGTCCTTCGACTACGCTCAGGAACCGCAAAGTCGAGGTATTACGAATTAGGTTGCCGAGCGAGGTCGAGGTACGAATTACGAATTGGTATAAGGCATCCAAATTTGCAGGTTACTCCTCAACCCCTAATCCTTATGCGTCGAACTAAAATCATTTGTACTGTTGGGCCGGCTACATCTGCACCTGAAAAGCTGCAAGCCTTGGTAAAAGCTGGAATGAATGTGGCGCGGCTGAATTTTTCCCACGGAGCCTATGAATTCCACGCCCAAACGGCTCATTATCTCAGGCAGATTAGTACTGAGCAGCAAAAGCCGATCGCAATTATGCAAGACCTGTGTGGCCCCAAAATTCGCTTGGGAACTTTACCACCGGAAGGGTTAAATTTAGAAGCTGCTAGTGAAGTCACTTTTGTTTTGCAAGAAAAGGGTGAGAGTATTGACGAAATACCTTTACCATTGCCAACTTTGTTCGCAATGGTGCGGCCCGGCGAACCGATTTTGATTAATGATGGTCGCGTCAAGTTGATTGTTACCGATCGCGATGCCGATCGCATTCGGGCCCAGGTGAAAATTGGCGGATTAATTTCTACGCACAAGGGAGTAAACCTGCCCCAAACTCCTTTACCTGTAAGTTCCATCACCGAAAAAGACTTGCTGGATCTGCGCTTTGGTATTCAGTTGGGTGTAGACTGGGTGGCGGTGTCCTTTGTGCGATCGCCACAAGATTTAGAACCCGCCAAGCGAATGATTGAAGCTGCTCATGCTTCCATCCGCTTAATTGCCAAAATCGAAAGAGCAGAAGCAGTAGAGGAGTTTGACTCCATTTTGAAGGTTGCCGACGGAATCATGATTGCCCGTGGCGATTTGGGGGTAGAAATGCCGATTCATGAAGTCCCTCTAATTCAAAAAGATATAACTCGCCGTTGCAATCAGGCTGGTAAGCCGGTAATTACAGCCACACAAATGCTAGAGTCGATGATTAGCTCCCCCGACCCCACCCGCGCCGAAGCCACCGATGTTGCCAATTCCATCTTAGATGGTACGGATGCGGTAATGCTTTCTGGTGAAACAGCTGTCGGACAATATCCCATCGCCGCCGTCCAGATGATGCACGACATCGCCGTGCGGACAGAACAGGCTCTAGATGAGGGTAGCAGACATTCTTGGTGTCATGAGGCAGGCAGTCTCAGCGTTACCGAATCTGTGGCAGAAGCGGTGTGTCGCATCGCCTATGAAACAGGCTCACGGGCAATTCTCTGTAACACGACTTCAGGGAGTACGGCGAGAATGGTGTCTAAATATCGCCCAACTTCTCCCATTATTGCCCTGACTGCTGATGCCACCGCTTACCGTCAGCTAGCACTTTCTTGGGGTGTGGAACCTTTGTTGATCCCACCAGTCCACAATGCCGAAGAGATGTTTACCAATGTCGTGAACACAGTTGTAGACATGGGTTTAGCCAATAAGGGCGATAAGGTGGTAATTACCTCTGGCGTTCCAATTGGTAAATCGGGAACAACCAGTTTAATCAAAGTGCATTCCATTGGACAGCCAATTTCGGCGTAAGGCACTTAGAATAGGGTGTAGCTCTCGATAGTAAGCAAACTTGAGCAACGATTCCGAAAAATTGTCAGAATGAGAATTGAAGGGACTAAGGACTGGAGACCGGGGACTGGAGACGAGAATAATAACCCCTAACTCCAAACTCCAAACTCCTAACTCCAAACTCCAAACTCCAAACTCCTAACTCCTAACTCCTAACTCAACACTCACTTGGTAAAGAACTGGGGAATAAGTAAATCCTAAACAAACATCACGGAGTATTTTATGTCTAAGAATTTACTAGAACAATTGCGAGAAGTGACTGTTGTAGTCGCAGATACAGGGGATATTCAGGCAATTCAAAAGTTCAAACCCCAAGACGCTACCACCAATCCTTCTCTGATTACTGCTGCGGCGCAGATGCCAGAATATCAGGGAATTGTCGATCAAACTTTACTTCAGGCAAAAAAAGATGCTGGAGCTGGTGCTACCCAAGCACAGATAGTTTCTCTAGCTTTTGACCGTTTGGCAGTTGCCTTTGGATTAAAGATTTTGCAAATCATTCCTGGTCGTGTGTCTACAGAAGTGGATGCTCGCTTGTCTTACGATACCGAAGCTACCATTGCCAAAGCACGGGAATTAATTGCCCAGTATAAAGCCGCCGGAATTGGGCGCGATCGCGTTTTGATTAAAATTGCCACCACCTGGGAAGGCATTCGTGCTGCGGAAATTCTCGAAAAAGAAGGTATTCACTGTAACCTGACCTTGTTGTTTGGTCTTCACCAAGCGATCGCCTGTGCCGAAGCTGGTGTTACCCTAATTTCTCCCTTCGTCGGTCGGATTCTTGACTGGTACAAAAAAGATACCGGACGCGATAGCTACCCAGCAGCCGAAGACCCAGGAGTTTTGTCTGTCACCAAAATCTACAACTACTACAAGAAATTCGGCTATAAAACCGAAGTTATGGGAGCTAGCTTCCGTAATCTTGGTGAAATTACGGAACTTGCAGGTAGTGATTTGCTGACCATTTCGCCATCGCTTTTGGCTGAATTACAGGCAACTATTGGAGAACTACCACGCAAACTCGACCCTGCTAAGGTAGCAAATTTGGAAATTGAAAAGATATCCATTGACAAAGCTACCTACGACAAATTACACGCTGCTGACCGTATGGCAACGGACAAACTAGACGAGGGCATCAAAGGTTTCACCAAGGCGTTAGAAGACCTTGAGAAACTTTTGGCAGACCGACTAGTTCGCCTTGAAACAGAGGTAGTAGCAAGCCATTAGAACGTAACGACATCTAAGTCTCCCAAATCTAACCCCCTAGCCCCCAACCCTTGAAGGGAATGGGGGTTTCAAGCGTCTTGACCTTTCGGGGAGAGGAATGGAAGCGGGGTTTCTAGTATACTTTCCACAGATGATCGCTTCGATCTTGCTCAACTTTTGAGTCACTGGCAAGGGTAAATTTAGGTAGCGATCGCTAATTGGTAAGGGCGCAGCACTTGATCAAAAATAGCTTCATCGATTGATGTTATTAACGCTTCTGAAGTATTTCAAAGTTGCTAATTCTAGTAAATATACCAGCATCAGCAGCTAGATTACCGATATTAATTTGGGTTGGATAACCAAGTCGTGGATTGTATCCCACAGTTAGTTCGGATTCTCCCCGATTGATCGCATTCTGAATCAAATTAAAGAGCTTGGGAATCGTACTATATTGTCGTAGTTCTCGTAATAATTCTGAATTCAGTGGCTTACCAGTGTTTGCATTTGTAATAGAAGTTGTTCTGCCATTACGTACTTCAATAATTAATGGGCCTCTAAATTCGGAAATACAAAAGCAATCATTGCTAAGTTGGTAGCGGTAATTGTTAATTTTTTGTCGATTCCACAATTGGCGATTAATTGTTAGCTGTCTTAACTTTGAGGTAGCAATCTCTGTTTGTACTCCCTGCGTAGGAGTCGCAGACATTACTGGGGCGTTGAAACTCACAGATGCTACTAAGATTGCACCAATGGCAATAGGTAAGCGCATATCAATCCTTTGTCAATGTTACATTATAACTACAATGTGACTACATAGGATTCCAGAAAAGTTCATAATTAAGAATTCTTATACAAAATTACTCCTGTTTTATTTGCTTGCTTATTGCTAAATCTCCGTTACAAAACTTAATTAAGTTAGCAATTCCGGGAACGTCATTACAAATTATAAGGGAAATGCTGAAAACCCTTGAGAAACAGCAACGCAGTTGCGTTTTTCGTACTTCAGGCTCTTGATGAAAGCTGGTAGCACCGTAAACGGTGCTACGATTTAATCTTTTTGGTGTGCAGTATACTCTATTACATTTTTTGTAGAAATATTACCAGCAGTAGAAACAAAATAGCTGGGTGTCCATAGAGTTGGGAGTTTAAGCAATTCTGGAAACTATGAGTCTTAAATGGACAATCGAGAATATTGGTTTGAATCGCGCTATCTCTGATGCAAGTTGGAGTGAATTAATTTTAAAGATTGAGTATCTCGCTGCAAAGCAAGGAAAAGTCGTAATTAAAATTAATCCTAAACACTCTAGTCAGGAATGCAGAAATTGTGGACATATCGATAAGTCAAATCGTGATGGTGAGAAGTTCATTTGTACAGAATGCGGATATCACGAACACGCTGACATCGGTGCTGCAAAAACTATTAGAGATAGAGGTTTGGAGATAGTACGCGGGGACTTTGCGAAACTTGCTGCAAGAGTGCTAAACGCCCAAAAGGTGAGCCAGTGCGGTCTTGGGGTCTCCCCAAGTAGAGCAACTGGCGGTATCACCACGCACTTACGTGCAAACGTGGTGAGTTTGGGAACCTGTGCAAACAGGATATTAAGGCTGTGAAGTCTTAAGAATCTCCTCGCCTTTAGGCAGGAGAGTGTCAATATGCAATAAACCAGCGCAGAGACATTCTATATGTAGAGATATTGCATACCAAGCCATTGCTGGAGTTACTTGCCTAAATCCTTCTAGAATTAAAACTATTGTCGGGAATTTTATTAATAAGCTTATTTTTATTCTGGGAGGTATGATGAGCCGTCCAATAATTCTTGGTATTGTAGGCGACAGCGCTGCTGGGAAAACAACCCTAACCCGAGGAATCGCTCAGGTACTCGGCCCAGAAAATGTCACGCTCATTTGTACAGATGATTATCACCGTTACGATCGCCAACAACGTGCAGAAATTGGCATAACTGCCCTCCACCCGGACTGCAACCACTTAGATATTATGCAGCAACACCTTTCGCTGCTACGCACAGGACAGCCAATTCTCAAACCAGTTTACAGCCATAAAACCGGCACATTCGAGCCACCCCAGTATATCAAACCCAATAAATTCGTGATTATTGAGGGATTACTCGGTTATTCTACCCGTGCTGCCCGTGATTCCTACGACGTGAAAGTTTACCTTGCACCTCCAGAAACACTGCGTTCTAAGTGGAAAGTCAAGCGGGATACCCAAAAGCGAGGCTACACTCCGGAACAGGTACTAGCGGAATTAGAAAAGCGCGAACCAGACTCAGCACAATTTATTCGTCCGCAACGGCAATGGTCTGATATAGTCATTAGTTTTTATCCAGCCACTGAAGAAGATGATGGAACCAATGGACACCTGAATGTCCGTTTGGTACTTCGTCCGACAATTCCCCACCCAGATTTCACCCAGATTATCATCTCTGGCTATGGTGATTCTGACTCAGCAATCCGCCTGGGACTAGACAGGGATATGAGTAAGCCGGTAGATGTCTTAGAAGTTGATGGTCATGCCACCTTAGAACAGGTGAATAAGCTAGAGCATATTATTTGTTCCGATATGCCCCATTTACGAAATATTTGCGATCGCGAAAGTAATCCAGAACTGGGTAAAATTGCTGGTACAACTGGGGAAACACTCCAAAGTTACCCCCTCGCTCTTACCCAGTTAATAATTACCTACCATATGCTGAAAGCGACGCAAATCTACCAATGAAGGTCAGTCGTGGATTGATCCAGCGATCGCACCCAAGCAACTGTATTAGCGTTGCGGGCTGGTTTGCTTAATTAGACATCTGGTGACAATAAATGTAGAGACGTAGCACTGCTACGTCTCTACAAGGGTTATGGATAAGGCATATTTAATTTCACCAGATGTCTATTAAAGTCTCTATAAGTAAAGCGACGCAAATAAAGCTAACTGGCTAAGGCTGTCATTTGTCATTTGTCATTTGTCATTTATAAGCATTTAAGGTGTATTTACGTTTCGTAACATACTTGACTTTTTTCGTGCCAACGTACTTAGCAGTTGTGAAACAATAGAAGATGCGATCGCTATTGTTACATTGTCTGCAACCATCTTTGTTATAACAAAAATATTTATTTTCGCTATCTTTAGGCTACGTTACGCTATTGATAACATAGTCATTCCCTCATTTTGTGAGTTAATTAATATGGTTTTACAAATAGAAAAGCGCTACTATACCCCAGAAGAATATTTGGAATTAGAAGAAAAGGCTGAATATAAAAATGAATACAAAGATGGAGAAATTATACCGATGACAGGGGGAACAACTAACCACAACAAAATTGCAGGTAATTTTTATAAAAAATTTCCGTTGACACTGCAAGGACAAGATTATGATATTTACATAGGGGATGTGAAATTATCAATACCTCGTTATCGCCTCTATACTTATCCTGATATTATAGTCATCAAAGGTAAGCCTATCTACGAGGGAACAAACAGAACAATTATTACTAATCCCTTATTAATTGTTGAAGTTTTATCAAATTCAACTAAAAATTATGATAAAACAGATAAGTTTAAATATTATCGTTCAATTCCTGGTTTTCAGGAATATATTATGATTGATCAGTATAGTTTTGCTGTGGAACAATTTACTAAGCAAACAGAAGGTCAATGGATTTTTAAGGAATATGAAGGTGAAGAGGCAGTTTTAATCTTAGATTCTATTGATTTTGAAATTACCTTGCGTGATATTTATGAGCGAGTTGATTTTGAGTTGATTGAGGAATAAAACTGCGATAACATAGGCATCATTCATGGTGAATGATGCCTATTTGTTGCTCATTACGCGGTCTGTGTAGAAGCCGCTTTTAAATCTGCGGTGGATTTTAACCGCGTAATGGTGGCTCTACGAATGCGATCGCTTTTGCGTACTCCGCCAGTCATTTCGTATTCCCGGCTGTCTTTGCCATACTTCAATGCTACACCACTGATTAAGCGCTCAGAGGTTTCGCGGATAGTCTTTTCAAGGGTTTCTATTTGTTGCTTTGCTGTGTCAATGGCAGTCAGCATCATATTATACTGGTCAATCTGGTTGCGGAGTTGCCCGGTTAACTCGGTTAAATGGTTTAAGCTGATCGAATCACCAAAGTCGAGGCTGGAATTAATCGATTTAAATCCGATTACTCTCTGTTCGGTTTTTTCTAGCACGGAAGAGGTTCTTTTTTGGCGTGGCATCAATGCAGACTTTTTACTAAACTTTATCTTTCTAGAGTGTCTCAATGGGACAGTATAGTGGTTCCGTAAAACTTCCAAAAAAAGGTGTTTTTTGTAATAAGATTGGATTGCTAGCTCAGTAATTCTACGACAATAAACTTGTGTTCTGAACGAATGGGCTTGTGTTCTGAACGAATGGGCTTGTGTTCTGAACGAATGGGCTTGTGTTCTGAACGAAGGGGCTTGTGTTCTGAACGAAGGGGCTTGTGTTCTGAACGAATGGGCTTGTGTTCTGAACGAAGGGGCTTGTGTTCTGAACGAATGGGCTTGTGTTCTGAACGAAGGGGCTTGTGTTCTGAACGAACAAGAGAGACGCGATAAATCGCCGTCTCTACAAGGCGTTTTTGTCATCTATTTTGACAGCGTCTTCTTCCTGATTCCTGATTCATCGCGTCTTCTTGCTGATTCATCGCGCCTAGTAAATACCTTGGTGCGAAAAAACTCAAGTATGTTACGAAACGTAAATAAGCTTAAAACCCTTACTAATGACGAATGACAAATGACAAATGACAAATGACAGCCTTAGCCAGTTAACTTTAATTGCGCCAACCTACTTACTATTGACGGGTATAACGATGCTTCACCCCAATCGGGAAATATTCTGCCTCCCCCATTGGGGCTAATGTAACTTGTGGTGTTTGATATTCTGCGGGAACATAATTAGCAAACTCGCTATTTAGGCGTAGCAGTTGTGAAACAATAGAAGATGCGATCGCAAGTCTTTGAGCTTCATTACCCTCTACCCCTGGTGCTAATTCCACAACCACAGATAAAAATAGGTTCTTGTCAGCATCTTCCTTCACCTGCAATACAAATTTACCTGTCACCCATTCTTGAATTACTGGTTGTTCTAATCCCACGGTCACATTTTCTGGATAGATATTTGCACCAAAGTAAGAAACTGTAAAGTTAGAACGCCCGAAGACATAAACGAAAGGTAGCTGATGAATACCTCTAGGTGAGTGTTGTTGAGTGTCATAACAGAGATTTTCAAGCGGATTAAATCCCCATTCAGCTAAAAATTGCAGCATGGCATCATAACTAATGATCCCGCCAGTATCTAAAATGTCATAGCGCACTAAAGGAATACCGTTGTCTCCCGAAAACAGTAATCCCCCATCTTCAACTTCAAAAAAGCGAGTGAAGGGATCATATTGTACTAGTGTAGGTAAACGCGATTCACCAAATAAAGCTCTAGCTGCATCCGGATTTTTTGCCAAAAAACGGCGAATACAAATACTTAACGGTGTTTCATTACCTAAAACTCCTGCATCCGCAGTGCCGTAGAGTGATGCAAAATCATAACAAGGATTTTGTGAACCAACTCTTTCACCAACTAAACTCCGCCATTCTTCACTAAATACTTCTCCCGCCATCACTAATTTAATCTGATATTGCTGCCACTGGACACCACGAGCGACACCAGTATCAATCACATCTTTTAAAAATGGCGGGTATCCCAATAACACCACTTGTTCAAAAGCTGAACCTAGTTCTTGGACAACTCGCAAGATTTCTTCTTTGTTGTTACCAGGAGTAATTACAGTGATCAGATAACCTTTGCTAGCAAGATAACGACAGCAATTAGTAGTGAACATCCCACCGACCCAAGTGCCCAAAGTGAAACAAATTACTGCTAGGGTACGTCTGGTATCTGTATAGAAACTATCGTGAAAAATCTGTTCAAAGCGTGTGGTGATTTGGAGTTCATCTGTGAAAAAACGAGGCCAAAATGTCGGTTTACCACTGGAACCGGAAGAAGCAGCTATGATGTCGCACCCTTGGAGTTGTCCGTTGCGACACAAGTCAGCTAAGGGATAACGCAGTATATAATTTTGTTTAGCGATCGCTGGTAGTTTCTGAAACTCCTCTAAGGTTTGAATAGTCGCGGGATTAATTTCTCTTTCTTCTAAAAAAGCTTTGTAGGCAGGTACGTTAGTTGCCACATCGTGAAATAAACTCAAAACTGCCGAAGTTTGAGTGTTGAGATGCCGTTGGAGTATGGTTTCTAGGGGGGTAGATAAAAAATCTTCAAATGCTTTAATTACTTGCTGCTGTCTTGATTTCGAGTTCATGACGCTTGTTCTTTATTTTGAAGTAGAATCAACACCGTTAAAATAATTCGTAATGACGCTCTCTACGAGAGGCTTTGCCAACGAATACTCGCTTACGTAATTCGTAAGATATCCGAAAATAAAGGTATGCGGGTTGTAGTTATTCAATAAAACCTTAATTTATCCTTGGGCACCATGCAGCTCTATTGCAGTAAACAACACACAAATAATGGTGGTAACCGCTTTTGTACTCATTGCGGTGAGCCATTACCTCTTGCTGCGGGACAGGTTGTGGATAATCGCTATCAAATTATCCGTCATTTAGGGCAGGGTGGCTTTGGACGCACCTATTTGGCAAAGGATAGAAATAAAGCTGATCAAACCTGTGTGCTGAAGGAATTTGCACCCCAAGTAGAAGAACAACAAGATTTACAAAAAGCTAAAGAGTTATTTGAACGAGAAGCGAATGTCCTGAAAACACTCCAACATCCACAAATTCCCCGTTTTCACGCTTCGCTACAAGGGAAGATCGGCGAATCAGATTTTTTCTTTCTAGTGCAAGATTATGTGGATGGTGACAATTACTACCAATTATTAGAGCAGCGTCAGACTCAAGGAAAAACCTTTAGTGAAGAGGAAATAATCACCCTCCTCCAACAGATTTTACCCGTGTTATCCTACATCCACTCACGAGATGTAGTTCACCGTGATATCTCTCCTGATAATTTGATTTGGCGGCGTTCTGATAATCTACCAGTATTAATTGATTTTGGTGGTGTCAAGCAATTGCCAGCTTCTCAAGGTTTTTGGCGCACCAAGTTGGTTGGAAATAACACTTTGCTGGGTAAAAAGGGCTATGCCCCAGAGGAACAGCTACGGCAGGGAAAAGCATTTTTTAGTAGTGATTTATACTCTTTAGCTGTGACGATATTGGTCTTGCTTACAGGTCAAGAACCGCAAAAATTATACGATAGCTATCAGGGAATTTGGGGATGGGGGAAGGAAATTAGAGTTAGTCCCCAACTGGAAGCAGTGTTAAAAAAAATGCTGGCTTATAAACCGAGCGATCGCTACCAACGAGCCGAGCAAATCCTCAAAGATTTACCATCGCCAACTACTACTAAATCCCCAGGTAATTATATTACCACCAAGATTAAGACGATGGTAGTTGCTCCAGGAAGGCAACGCGCCAGCGCAGTTTTGAGTAAATTTCAGAGCAAAACGCAAGCAATCCCAAAACCGATATCTTTGCCCGTTTGGATTCGCCCTTTTGTGATGAGTTTAGGGGGGACGGCTGTAGTTGTCTTAACTGGCGCAGGTGCTTGGGCGGTAGTAAATGCAGTCATTCGGAGTATAACTTCAATTACGATTCCATCAATTTCGTTACCGCAAATTCCACAATTACCGGGCGGGAAGCCAGACAGCGACAAAGGAAAAAATAGCGACCTCCAGAAAATTATCAGTCGTCGTCAACAGCTAGAAATTACTGAAGGATTTTTTATTGCCTTTGTAGATGATTTATTTTATACAAAAAAACCGGAATTAAAGGGACGTAGCCTGACATCTAAGCCAGAAGACGCTGGTTTACGAGATGAATGGTCTGGTTTCGCTGACGATTTATTGAATAAACTAGAACAGGCTGACCTCAGTACAGCAACTCGTCGCCAACTGGGGAAATATAGTCAAAAAGATTACGAAATATGGAGACGACAAGCGAGATCAGGGCAATTGGGGAATTATACAATTGATCAACTGAACAAACAGACAAATGAAAAATTTGATCGGTTGTTTCCTGATCAGCAGCGTAGGAAACTCAATCAACAGACTTTTGGTCAAATTTGGTATGCGATCGCAGCCGATCAAGTTAGTAAAGTACAATCTGGCAAGTAAGCAGACTGGGGAAGAGTCACTACTGACAAATAACAAATGACAAAATTATATTGTTCTAAAGCACATGAAAATTCCCCAGGTAGTCGCTTTTGTCTCCAGTGTGGTGAAAATTTGTTGGATATGCCCATGAGTTATACTATCCAACCGGGACTAACTTTAGGCGATCGCTATGTGATTGTGCGTCAAATTGGCCAAGGTGGCTTCGGACGCACTTATTTAGCTGAAGATGTCAACCGTTTCCGCGAACTTTGTGTTTTAAAAGAATTTTCCCCCCAAGTTCAAACCGCCTACGTTGTCCAAAAAGCTGAAGAACTGTTTGAGAGGGAAGCGAGTGTTCTTTATAAACTGCAACATCCCCAAATTCCCCGCTTCCGGGAACTGCTTCGGCTAAACTTAGGGGGCAAAGAATATCTATTTTTGGTGCAAGATTATGTAGAAGGGGAAACTTACAACTCGTTGTTAAATGCCCGGATACAGCAGGGTTTACGCTTTACAGAAGCAGAAGTGCGACAACTATTGCTTTCAATTTTGCCCGTGTTGGAATACATTCACTCCATAGGCGTTATTCATCGAGATATTTCTCCAGATAACTTAATACTTCGCACTATTGACAAACTGCCAGTTTTAATTGATTTTGGCGGTGTCAAACAAGTAGTAGCGACCGTTGCTTCCCAATATTACCAACCCGGCATAGTTGCATCTTCCCCATCACCAACCCTATTGGGTAAAGTCGGATTTGCCCCTCCAGAACAGATGCAAACTGGCTCCGTATCACCCCACAGCGACTTATATGCCTTGGCAGCATCAATGTTAGTTTTACTGACAGGAAAACATCCTCAAGAATTAATTGATACCTACAATCTCCATTGGGAGTGGCGACGGGAAGTTAGCCTGAGTCCGATTTTGGCACAGGTATTAGATAAAATGCTATCTGCTAGACCTAGCGATCGCTATCAATCAGCCCGTCAAGTACTCCAAGCTATCAACCCGCCCACAATTAATTATCCCCCAACTGAATATCCCACACCACCAGAACCCACATCAGCCACCCTCGCCGTCTCCCCCTCATCCCCCTCATCCCCCCCATCCCCCCCATCCCCCCCTCCCCAATGGACACCAGCAAAAACCTTCCTAGTGACGCTGTTAGCAACTGCTAGTGTTGGATTAATTTGGTGGGGAGTGAATAGCAGCCGCAATGTTGGGGAAGTCAAATCTAATTCTACAGTCAGCCCAACCCCAACCAGTGAACAACCGACTGATCCTTTAGCGCAATATTCGCCAGCAGAACGGGAACGCAAAGAAAGATTAAGCGATCGCCGTCAACAGCTAGGTATTGACTCTAACTTCTACCTGAACTTGGTGAATCAAGTTTTTTGGGACAGAAATCCTAGTTTACGGGGACGGACTCTCAGCAACGGCCCTGAAGATGAGAGTTTGCGGGCAGAATGGGATAAAACAGCCTCCGAATTGCTGGAAAAACTTGCCCTACTGAGTGACAACACCCGCCGACAATTGGGAACTTACACAACTGCTGAACGCGATCGCCAGAAAATGGAAATCAACAAAATCAACGTTGGTAGTCGTTCTTTGTATGATTTGGGAGATGCTGCCTTCTTCCGTATATTCCCGGGGCAACGTAGTCAAGATTTTCTTAGTCAACCAATTGGGCAAGTTTGGTACGGATTTGTTAGCGATCAACTCAGCGCTATCCTTGCTGGTAGTGCTTTCCAGAAACTTGTGTTTGAACCGGGTGCGATCGGTAAAACAGTAAGCGGTACTCTCCAACCTGGCGGTGGTAAAGTATTCATTGCTCAACTTGCCAAAGAGCAATCTCTGGAATTGAAGCTACAAGGAAATTCCCAAGTTTTGTTATCAGTCTATTCACCCTCTGGCAAAATCAAATTTTTGGAAGATTCTAAAGAGCGTAGTTTGTCAGCTAAATTACCAGAAAACGGATTTTACGAGTTTGTCGTAGTTTCCACAGCATCGAAACCACTAGATTATCAACTCAGCGTTACAGCAGAAAATCTTACCCCTCCCCCATCGCCAACGCCAACACCAACGCCCACGGAAACTGCCACTCCGACACCCACACCCACGCCAACGCCAACGCCAACTCCCACAGAAACTGCCACTCCCACACCGACACCGACGCCGGAGACAACGCCTCAATAGAGAGTATCCTCTGGATCTGGAGCATCTTTATGCTGCTACCAGACACACAGCGCGAAATAGAAAAGAAGCAGATGTTGAGCCGATATATGACCAAAAACCTGCAATATAACCTGAAAAGGCTTGATTTTTCGTTGTAACTCCTTGCTTTTAAGACTTAGATGTAGCAATTTTTTAAACCCATATAAGTAAGTCGGCAAGAATAAACCAAACTATATTACGAAACGTAAATACACCTTAAACCGTTATAAATGACGAAGGACAAATGACAAATGACAGCCTTAGCCAGTTACCTTTATTTGCGTCGCTCTACTTAGTGTAGGGATTTTCAAACCATCTTGCCGGAAATTACAAACATCCCGGCTCAATACCGATTATGTTCCCGGACGAGAGCGAATACGATCGGGTATATGATGGCGATCGCCTAATATTTCGAGCATTGGGCCATTAACGTCAAATTTAACCATACTTACCGACGCAACCAAAATATTCACCCGATAGCGATAGCGTCCCAAATCAATTCCCAGTAAACTGCAAAGCATAATCCGAATCGTGGCTTTATGGGAAACTACTAAAACATTACCTTGGGGATGTTTTTCTTGAATTTCAGCAATTACAGGCATAGAACGGTTAGCAATATCTACCGCAGTTTCTCCACCTAGTGGTGCATTCCAAGCGGGTTCTGTCAACCATTTTACATAGTTTTCTGCGTAATTCTCTTGGGCAAAGGATTTACTCTTAGTTTCCCATTCGCCGTAACTACCTTCTCTAAGTCCGTCACGCAACTGCATATCCATACCGATAGCATTACAAAATGGCTTGGCAGTTGCAATTGTGCGCTTCATCGGGCTAACATAAACTGCTGACCACTTCAATTTTTGATAAACATCGGCAAAACTCTCTGCCATCTGCATCCCCTCTGTTGTCAACTCCCCATCAGTTTCACCGCAGAAATTACCACTTTGACTAAAAGTAGTTTCTCCATGTCGCAGTAAATATAAATTGAGTGTCATAGCTTGTATGGCGATTGGGATAAAGGAGTTTGTGCAAAAATAAAATACCATCAATCTCGCAATCGAGTATGTGACACCAGGACAAAGTAATCAACCAAAAAAGTCAGTTCCCTCACAAACTTTTGAAATCGAAGACAAAAGTAGCGGTTTCAGCTAGTACTTATAGTTCCAAATCACATAGTCAAACATAGTCAGACATCTGCAACTCAGATTTAAGCAACCCTACCTTTAGCATGGACACGCTTGAATAGTGGAGTTATCCGCCTTGGATGTACTACCAAACATCCCCTATCCCTTAGAATAGATTTGAGATAATCAAAACCTTCAGGATTACTTTTTCTGCCGATATTCAGTGCGCCATTGAGATCGGCATGAATCTTCAAACCATTTTTACTGACATACCACGCACGTTCGACACGCCTCCCTGAGAAGATGTGCTTTACCTTATTGTTAGGATCATAAATTGGGATAATGTCCCAATCAATAAAAGATGCCTTGCTGGTGTAAGATTCTTCTCCAACCTTAACGGCGATGCCAACTTGTTCTAATTTATAAGTCAGAATCTCGATAAATCTAGCGTGTGGTATTTGAGTAAAGTTTTGGTTTGTACGCTTTCCTAACTTTGTGTTCGACTAGCAAAATATCATAATCGTCTTTGAGTAAAAGCTTTTCTAGTTTCTTGCGATTGTCGTTTAGACCACTCCCTACTTCCTTGACGATGTAGACGATCTGATATCCTTTGGCAATTGCATATTGAGTTAACCTCTGGCCTTGCCTATTCAGATTATCTTTGTTTTCAGCACTTGATACCCTGGCATAAATTGCAACCCTAACAACACCCTCTGATGTCTTTTTTGGGTCGTAATCAACAATTACCGTCCCTGTAGGAAGTTGCTCTGTTGGGTATGGTATTTTACCTGCTTTGTAGTGTCGCCAAGGGGTAAGATACGAAATCCCCAAAGTTTTAGCATAATCAGACAATTTCATCAGTAAGGACTTTTAGACTATATCTGACTATGCTAGACTATATTTTGTTTAAAGTTTTATTGTTTAACTTTAAAGGTCATGTTGAGGAAGCGCTGAAAACTTTGCAACAGATTGCGAAATAGGAGTTTGGAGTTTGGAGTTTGGAGTTTGGAGTTTGGAGTTTGGAGTTATTTCTTCCCTATCTCCCTCATCTCCCTCATCTCCCTCATCTCCCCATTCCCCATTCCCCATTCCCCACTCCCTATTTAGAGTGCGACTTTTCTGGCATGACAATATTAGCCTTACCATTCTTGCCGTTGGTATGACCGTTACCATTACGCGGATGGATCACACCATAACCGCCGTGATTGCGTTCGTAAATTACATTAATTTCTCCAGTTTCCGAATTGCGGAACATATAAAAGTCGTGTCCCACGAGTTGCAGCTGTTCTAAGGCTTCTGCAAGGGTCATCGGCGGCATGGAAAAATATTTGGTGCGGACGACTTCGTTGGGTAGTTCGGGGGTGCGATCGCCAATTAAATCTGTTACTACCGACTCTGCAACAACTGTTTCTGTTGGTTGATGTTGAGTTTTCTGGTCTTGACGCCGTTCTTTGTATTTACGCAGTTGACGGGCAATTTTATCTGCAACTAAGTCAATGCTGGCATATAAGTTTTCGCTACTTTCCTCCGCACGAATAACGCTACCATTAGCATAAATAGTTACTTCCGCCGCTTGTCTTGGATTAATTCGGGGATTACGGGCGACGCTAAGATGCACATCCACTTCATTTGTAATGCTCTGAAAATGACTAACTGCTTTTTCAATCTTCTGATGTACATACTCACGAATTGCATCGGTGATTTCAATATTTTTGCCGTGGATGACAAGCTTCATGTAAACTCTCCCGCTAAATATTTGGATGTGTGAATTTGCTTTGTATGAAAAGAAGTTGCGGTAAGGTCTATTACTTCCGCCAAAACAAATTGTGAACTATTTCTATGTACTAGACATCTTCGCAAATTAGGTTTTCACCTAGACAGAATAAGTGTTTGAGATTCTTTTTCACCAGATGTCTACTGGTGGTAAGCTGTCTATAAGTTTGTTGCACCTGAGTTTTTCTCAAGTATACCCTTGATTTCCCTCCTCATCTCTGCGCTGATATCCAAATTTGGATATTGACTTAGGACTTTTGGGTGAGGCAATCTGAGTGGTAGCTCCTGTAACTACCTTCTTCAATAAAGCAACGCTTACAAAACTTTTGATAGTTGCTCCTTCTGTGTTCGGTTGAGGTTTGCTTGCTGTTGTTCAATAATACAAGTCTTTGTGAAAGTTTGATTTTGTTTGAAATGCAAACTATTTTGTTAAAGTCATCAGCCAGTACATTCGTCCTTACTGTCTTGGCATGATGCTTATCGCAGAGAATTCCTCCTAAAAACCTATTGAGGTTATATATTCAAGCTAGCACTTTGTATTTTCTAATGCATATTCCCTTGACTTTCCTTTAAAATCCTTTGCAAAGCTTGACAATTGTTGACTGAAATCCTGTAACTTGAAATATATTTCGTTCTAAACACGGTTGATTTTTGGCATGATCCATAGTATAGAACCACACAAAAACCGTTGTTTGTTGTATAGTCAAGGATTGATGCCTTATTTAGAAGCTCATGGATGGCAGCGATCGCTCCTCACTGAGCGCATCCATGATCCCAGTCTAGATGATGTGTTAATTTTGCTAGAACATCCACCTGTGTACACTCTGGGACAAGGAGCCAATTTAGATTTTCTCCAATTTGATATTGACAAAGGTGAATATGATGTGCATCGAGTTGAACGAGGCGGCGAGGTTACTTACCATTGTCCCGGTCAACTGGTGGGGTATCCAATTTTAAATCTGCAACGTCATCGTCAAGACTTACACTGGTATTTACGTCAACTTGAAGAAGTAATAATTCGCGTATTGGCAGTTTATGGGTTGCAGGGAGAAAGAATTCCGGCTTTTACTGGCGTTTGGTTGCAAGGGCGAAAAGTTGCGGCTATTGGGATTAAAGTCAGCCGTTGGATTACCATGCACGGCTTTGCGTTAAATGTTTGTCCAGACATGACAGGCTTTGAGCGCATTATACCCTGCGGTATTTCTGATAAACCTGTAGGCAGTTTAGCCGAATGGATTCCAGGAATCACTTGCCAAGAAGTGCGTTTTTATACAGAGCAGTGCTTTGCGGAAGTTTTTGACGTGGAATTAATCAAATCTCAGCCTGAAGGATTTTTCCGGTCTGAGTAAAGTAATAAATTCTATATAGCAGTTCTCGACAAGCGTGAGGTACAATTTTGACCTCGCTTCCATTCCTCTCTCCTTTTAGGAGAGAGGCTTTAAATTGTTCCCCCTTCCCGCTTCGGGAAGGGGGTTAGGGGGTTGGGTCTATTTGCATACTTGTAACCTCACCGGATTGAAAATGGCTATAGCAGTCCTATTTAAATTGTGAGACACTTATAAGAGTAGCCCATATTTAATAGCATCCAAACAACTATTTTACTGCGATTGTTAAAGCTAGAATCTGATTATTTACAAATTTCTATAGTAACTTTTTACGGCAGTCAAGCATAACTTTGCGCGTGAATTACCCAAATAACCTCCAGGTATATGCCCCATCGTTAACGTCTCTGAGAGAACGTGATTGGACAGCTTTGATAGAACTATTTGATAGAGATGATGCTGATGAAATTGAAGCCGACATCAGTGGGAGTTTGGTTTGGCTGATACCTGAACCTTGTTGGGAAGATGACCCCTTTGATTTCTTACGCGAGTACCTTTAATTACGAATTACGAATTATTTGAAGGCGACTGAGAAAAATACGTAGGCGATCGCTTTGGGAATTGGTCAGTACTTCATAGGCTGGGCCTTTTTCTGCCACAATACCTTGATCTAAAAATATCACCTGATGGGCATGGGGATGGCATTGTTCATTACTTATGTCAAGCTTCTCTACAGTTGATTGTAAGGTTTTTGACGAACCGCCAAGACGCAGAGAGCGCAGAGGGGGATGTTATGCCGTAGGCGAAGAGGATGTTTGAAAAGTCTAATTTATTACTAGCCCTGGCACAGGTGCAGCTACACAAACAAAACCTGCCTACGCAGGTTAAAAACGTGTGTTACTTTGTATGCTAAATCTTAATCAAGCAAAAATATATGACAACCCTCAACGCTCGTAATTTATCCCTCGAAGAAGTTCATCGTCTGTTTGGCTTTCAAAAACAGTACAATGACTCATTTTCTAACTACTTATGTTTGGAACCTCTCACGGAAGCAGAACAGCAGGAACTTAAACAAATTCAGCATGACTTTGATAGATACCTGACAGCAGGTAAAGTTTCTGAAGGTCAGGTAAAGTTTCTTGCAGTTGCCCCTTTATTAAGATTAGCTGGTTTTTATCGCTATCCTATTGAGATTCTTTTGGAGGAAAATATTGCTGATATTGAAGTTGAAGATGAAGATATCAAAATTAAAGGAAGATTTGATATTCTAGCTGTTAGTAAGGCTCAACATACAAAACCTCAAAAATATTTTTGGGTACTGTTAATTGAATCTAAAAATAGCCAGATTGATATATCAACAGGTTTGCCTCAGCTACTCACTTATGCTTATAAAAATTTAGATAATCAAAAATTCGTTTGGGGATTGGCGACTAATGGTAGAAGTTATCAGTTTATATATATTGAACAAGGAAATCCCCCGATTTATTACCTGTTGCCAGAATTAAATTTAATGGAAAGAGAGCGTTCAATTCAGTTGTTACAAGTTTTAAAAGTAATTTGTCAATTAACTTTGTGATTAAGGCAGCAGGGACTGTTCTGAGTCTCAAGCGATGCCTTGATTCCAGACTACTGTTACTACAATATATAATGTATGTAAATTCAATATTTCTGGCTTGAAACATGAAAACCGAAATTGAAAGAGAAAAAATTATCAAAGCCATCAACTTACTACTGAAACAGGCTTATGACAGCACTTTAGATGAAATTCTCGCATTGTTACAACGAATAGAAGAAGAAGAGGAGGAGGAAGAGTTAAAAGCCTATGATCAAGGTAAAGAAGATATACGTATTAATGGTACTGTGAGTTGGGAAGAAGTTAAAAAAGAAATAAGTCAGGAAGTGGCGTGAGTTATCAAGTTGAAATTTCTCAAGGTGCATCAAAACAACTTAACAAATTACCGCCAAAACTTCAAGAATGCATACACGCTAAAATTGATGATTTAGCCACAGACCCACGTGCAAATGGAGTTAAAAAGCTAAAAAATAGAGACAATGGTTATCGAATTAGAGTAGGAGACTATCGCATTATCTATGATATTTTGGATGAAATTTTATTGATAATCATCATAGAAGTTGGGCATCGTAGTAGTATTTATAAAGATAAAAAGTGACTTCATACTCGATATTAACTACTTTAGTTAACAACGAGAGCGATCGCATAATAAGAATCCTTATTGCTCCAGCTAATCTCCAAACAACAAGTGAAATAAACCTAGATGAACTCCGGCTGCAACCAAACACAAAAGTAGCTGGATTAAGTTATGACTTTTATCGCAATCAGCTTGCTTTTTCTCTGCAATCTAACTCGAAATCAGACTTAAACAACAACCAAAATACATTAGAACTATATTTAGGTGAACAACCAATTAAAGTTATAGTAGAAGGCTATGAACTATTAGATTTAAAATTACCAAATCAACCAGATAAAGAAACACCGCTAAAATTTATTGTCAATCCAAATAATAAAAAATTTAATTTAGAAATCGCACAAAATACCAATCTTTATATTACCCTAGCCAAACCTCCCAAATACGAATCAGAACAATGGTTTAGAGAAAAGATAGAAACCAAAGATGTGAAATTTCTAGATTTAGACAGAAATGGTAAAGATGCCAGAGACGATTTAAAATTTTCTACTATTGTGGAAGGTAAAATCCGCGTGGTGGGACAAGAACAGGATATTAAGAGAAATCAGTTTCTCATGGGGGAAAATCCTGATATTCCTCTCAATATTGAACTAATACGCCATCTACAAATTGTCCCGAAAAAGGGAATAGAAGCCCGCTTTTCTGGAAAAACTAAGGAGATTCAAATTGGTTTAGATCAAGATTTTCCAGTTTCTCAAATACAGGGTAGCTGGTTGGATGGGGTTTTACCTCGTGATGCAATTATTGCGCTGTTCTCTTTTGGGGCTGCTACGGTTGCAAATCTTTTGTCTTGGTTATTTAGCTGAAACAAAAAGAAGCCTCACACTCACTCTTAGGAGTGTGAGATGAATTTTTGGGCGATGACGAATTGACCCACAACCAATTCAATCCGTAGGATTGACAGGACGGTGGGTCGATGATAGCGAAGCGTTAGCGGGTACTCCCGCGTCGGAATCGCCATTTTCTGGGGTATTTTGATTTTCTATATATTTTCGTAAAGTTGAAACTGTAACACCGCCACAGCTAGCAATTTGGTTTTAGGAGTAGCGATCGCAGGCAAATATGTTGGCACTTATGTCGCAGCCCGTGTAAGTGGCATTAATAAACGGGAAGCCTCAGCACTCGGTTGGTTAATGAATACGCGCGGCTTGACCGAACTGATAGTGCTAAACATTGGTCTAGAGTTAGGGGTAATTTCCCCCTTGATATTTACCATGCTGGTAATTATGGCATTGGTAACTACATTCATGACCTCGCCACTGCTGGAATGGACATATCCTAAGAGACTGATCAGGTTAGACGTGGTAGAACCGGAGTTGGAAGTAGAAACAGCTACAAGCGCTACTGATGGCGAAAATTACACTCGCCCCTACCGAATTTTAGTGCCAGTGGCTAATCCGAGTACCCAAAAAGGTTTGCTACAGTTAGCAGCCAGCATTGCTCTCAACTACAGTTATCCTGCCATTATTAACCCTCTGAGCCTGATTGAATTTGAAGAAGATTATGCCTTTGAAAGTACACCAGTTGAAGCAGACCGATTAATTGCCCAGCGCCGTCAGCAGCTAGAACAATTGATTAATACTCTCGAACCAGTGGAAATACGCTCTCATGTGCATCCCATCGTTCGCATATCTAGCAATGTCGCACGGGAAACCGCACAGATTGCTGCACTCAAACAAGTTGACTTAATTCTTGTGGGATGGCATCGCCCAGCTTTTAGTAGCAACCGCTTGGGCGGAAAAGTTGGTCAAATGCTCACCACTGCGCCAGTTGATGTTGCAGTGTTTGTGGATCGGGGAGGCGATCGCTTAGAAAGCTTGTTAGTGCCTTATTCGGCAAATATTCATGATGATTTAGCCCTAATACTAGCTCTGAGGCTGCTAATTAATCGTGAGACTTGTATGTTACAAGTTTTACAGGTTGTACCCGAAAATCACCTGAAGGATGAATTGAGTTACGAGTTAAATAAGATGATGGAGCAATTACCCAGTAGTGTACGCGATCGCATAGAAATCAAAATTGTCCAAGCCCCAGATCCAATCCAAGCTGTAGTCGAAGCCTCAAAAAATGTAGACCTGACAATTGCAGGTACTAGTCGCACTTGGGGTATTGAGCGTCAAACCTTGGGAAGATATACAGATCAACTAGCCATCCAATGTTGCTCCTCCCTACTGATTACCCGCCGTTACAGTCAAGTCACCGCTCATCTGGCTTCCATGCTTCCTGATGTTAGGAATCAAGAGCCAACACTTAAGTAAGTCGGCAAGAATAAATCAAACTATGTTACGAAACGTAAATACACCTTAAACCCTTATAAATGACGAAGGACAAATGACAAATGACAGCCTTAGCTAGTTAGCTTTATTTGCGTCACTCTACTTAGGAATTGAGATTATGAATCATTTCAAATTCAAATCTTTAGCTTTTTACGGAGTAGCAATAACTTCAGTGCTACTCTTGTTTAAAACTGTAACCATTTATGGGGAAAAAAATCTCAAGGCTCCTCCTCCAGTTAACGGCCAATATCGTCTAACCCTAGCGGAAAATTTGCTTAACTGTGAAAAATCGGATACCCTGACGTTAAACATTGAACAGTCAGGTATTTACTTAAATGCCTCTGTCTTATCGGCAACTGATAACGGCGATACTAACCAAAAGCACTCTTTGGCAGGTATCTTCAGAAATCAACAATTAAATTTATCTGGAAAAGTTGGTAGCTCAATCCTTTGTAATATTCCTCGCCCCCAAAATGATCCTCTGAACTTAGTCAAAATTCAAATGCAACTTGTAGATAAAGGTAATATGACAGGTAAATTAACCATAAATGAGATTCAACAAACTCGGATATTTACTGCTATACCCCAAAAAGCTAATTGAATTGGGGAGTGGGGAGAGACGCGATTAATCGCGTTTACAGGGATTGGAAGCCCGAAATAAACAGCAATGTCAGCGCATTGTATGGGTTTTATGGAGCAAATAAAAGAATGGATCAGGGACTAAAGACTAGGCAAGTTCGTCAACGGCGCAAGCAGCTATTTAGTATCAGTATATTAGGCTTTTATGCAGCGATCGCCCTCGAAACTTGCAGTACTGCCGCTACACCAGTGGCAAAGCTAGATAATTGGCGTTTTTCCCCTAAGACACAGCAACTCGAAATCACCCTCTCAACAGGCACAACCCCCCGTTATTTCTACCTTACCCAACCCTCTCGTCTGGTTGTAGATTTACCAAATACTAAGTTGGGCAAAGTTACCACACAACAAAATTATTCTGGAGCAATCAAAAGTATTCGCGTTTCTCAACTGAATGATCACCAAACACGCATTGTCCTAGATTTAGCACCAGGGGCTGTTTTTGATCCCAAGCAGGTACAACTGCAACCCGTTTCTCGAAAAAACTCCACTCGCTGGGTATTACGTCCGGTTATTTCTGGTAAAACTACTGCCGTCAAACCAGCAAACTCCCCACCTTCTCCGAAAAAACAACCTCAAACACCTTATAAGTCACAGCCGCCTAGTAACCTACCCGTAACGACTACTCCACAAGCGCCCTTACTCGCAGTTCCCCCTTTATCCAACGAACTGCCCTCAACAATTACCAATAACTCAGGACAGCCTTTTGTCACTGTACCTCCCCTAACGCCGAATATATCATCTCAGCAACCTGCTTTGACTCTTCCCCCTCCTTCTTTCCCAAATCAAACTGGTAATTTAAATAGTATTCCTCCTTTCGGTATGTCGGAATTCCCAGTTCCAACAATCCCCAATGTTGCCGATCCCCAGGTGATCGAGTTTGGTCAACCGCTTCCTAAAAGTAGATAGGGATGAGGGGGATGAGGGGGATGAGGGGGATGGGGGAGCAGGGGGAGCAGAAGTGGAAGAATTAATAACCAATGGCCACTTGCCTTGCCCTTCTCTACGAGAGGCTGCGCCAACGACTACGCTCACCAAGCGCGTTCGCGAGTGCGTCTGGTAGAGTTGTCGAACGCGAGTGCGATCGCACCAGAAGGGATGCCCAAATTCTAAAACCTATCGGTTTCTTGAGGCGTTCCAACTGCTCCTGGTTGAGCCGTGAAGAAGTTTTGAGCAGCTTCATTCTGATATATACACCTAATATCAGGTTTGTCACTGTCCAAGTTACCTGTAAAACCAAAGGTGTTCAGGCGATTTTTGCAATCTCTTACCTGATCAGATGTCACCAGCTTACGTTGCTCTAAAAGTGCCCAGTTATTTTGTCGGATCACACATCCAGGACGCATACTCGGCTGGGCAACATAAACATTAAAGGGGTTGAGAGTGACGAACAGTCTAGCGTCCATCACCATCGCACTGGCTCCGTACTGCACACAAATTTCCGGGTTTGGTGCTTTCGTGTCAATAAATTCACGGGAAGCCACATTTGATGGAGCCAAGGTCGTTGTAGAACTAAAAGCAATGCCAATTCCAATTCCCAAAATTAACACCCCTCCCATAATTGCAATGGTGAAGAGGTTAAACATCGGGGATTGGAAAATAGAGGGTTTAGAAGTAGTAGCCGATCTACCAGTGGGTTTACGTCTCATGATTGTTTAATCACCTTCACGCCGATTTGGCAGGGAGTAGTGTAACATACTCCCACCCTGATGCAAGCATACAGTGTGGGCTTCTCAGTCAATCCAGCTATTGCTTAGGAGACACTGAGCTTTGCTTAGAGTCCAGGGAATGCCCTACCGCCGACTGTGCAATTAATTTTGGGCTTTCTGGCTGTAATGAAATGGTAGGTTTATTTCCGCCGACCTGTACTAGTAGTTTGTCAAGTTTAAATTGACAGGAAGCAAGTTGGTAGTAAGGACTTCAGTCCTTATTTTCTAAGCACTAAAGTGCTTATACCATTTCTTTGTGAGGCTGCGCCAAACTGTTTTAACTTCTTTCTTTGTGTCCTTTGCGTCCTTCTCCCAACTCTTACGAGACGCACTCGCGAAGGCGCTAGCCTCTCACGAGTGGGAGAAGGGGAGACGCTAACGCGATTGCGGTTCGTTTTTCTTTTTTGTACTTATGGTTTAGCGCATCTTCATACAGAATTGGTATTACTACAAACCCTCAAAATTAGCTTAGACACTGTACTAGTACATTATACAATTAAGTGACATACTCCCGACGCTCATGCTGACGCATAGAGCGCGGGCTTCTCAGTGACCCCTGGTATTCCATCGGGCTTAGCCTGAGCTTTATTGACGGAATGCCCTACCGCCAAATATTTAATGTTGATTGCTGCATTGTAGTCACGATCTAGCGTCAGTCCACATTCATGACAAACATGAAGCCTGTCCGAAAGTGTTTTTGGGACCTTTGTACCGCACCCAGAGCAGTTTTGAGACGTACCGTTTGCATTGACTGCAATTGCCATCAGCCCAGCTTTTTCAGCTTTGATTGACAGAATTTGCAGGAATTGACCCCATCCAGCATCATGGGTCGATTTTGCGAGTCTTGTTCTGGCAATCCCTTTGATGTTTAGCTTTTCATGTGCAACGTGCAATCCTAGTTGTAGAAGCTTCTGAGCGGTTTTGTGGTGAAAGTCTTTGCGCTGATTCGAGACTTTCAGATGTGCCTTACCGACTCGTTTAATTGCCTTTTGACGACGACTTGAACCTTTCTTTTTGCGAGACAGTGAACGCTGCAACCGTTTCAGGTTCTTCTCTGAAGAGCGGTAGTGCTGAGGGATTGTGATTTCTTCACCCAAATCATTCACCAGAAACGACTTCAACCCCATGTCAATCCCGATGGTGTTCTCCATTTCTGGAACGTCAGGAGTAAGAATAGGAACAGATGAATCTTGAAGCGACAGCGTAATGTAGTAACCGTCTACCTTCTTGATGATTGCAGCCGTCTTTACCTTGAAGCCATCGGGTAGTGGACGATGGAGAATCAGTTTTAACTTGCCAATCTTCGGAAGCTGAATGAATGGCCCCTGAATGTGTTCTGGCTTAACGGGATCTGGAAATGCAATCGAGCGGAATCGTCCCTGTGCTTTGAATCTAGGTTTACCGCTTCGCTTACCACTACTATCACCACTGAGCCAGCGTTGAAAAGTCTTATCAACCCGCGCAATCACGTCTTGTAAAGTGTGAGATGGCAGATCCTTATATTCGGGGAACAGCTTTTTAGAGTTGACCAAATCTCGTTTCTGCCAATAGAAATCAGGACGGTCTTTCAACTCTGGCAAATGGCAGATTAACGGGCAAGCGTTAACGTCACAGCGATTTTGCTCGTACCAGTTAAAACGCTCCGCCAACCGATAGTTGTATTGACGACGTGCAAGTTCAAGCCACTGATCAATCGTGGTTTGCTGCATTGTGGTCAACCTTAATCGGTACTGGTAAGCGGTTCTGATGTGAGCGTTATTGTTTTAAGCTACGCTGATTATAGCAAAGATATCTAAAGATGGCGATGAAAACCGATTTTGTTTCTAGTGGTAGATCTGTATCTGACATGAAGGCACATCTGGTTTTAACGACCAAATGTCGCCGTAAGGCTTTTACGGGTGAGATGTTGGCCAGGCTCCATGAAATTCTTTCTGATCTATGCCAGAAATGGAACTGCAAGCTGATTGAGTTTAACGGTGAAGAAGATCACATTCACTTGTTGTTTCAGTACTATCCGCAGATGGATTTGCCCAAATTTGTGAACAACATCAAGTCAGTGTCCAGCCGACGCATCAGAAGTGAATTTGCCGAGCATATTAACGCATTCTATTGGAAAGATGTCCTTTGGAATGAGTCGTACTTTATCGCCTCTTGTGGGGGGGTGACAGTTTCCGTTCTGCGTCAGTACATCGAAAATCAGAACGCACCTGTGTAAAGGCATAAGAGATTGTTCGTCTCGGCAGTGTTGCTCTCCCTCGCTTCGCATTGGTCAAGCAACCTACCTCGACTCACTCGCATTCTTCCCGACGCTCACCCTCGATCGGGTAGAGCGCGGGGCTGCTGCTGCAAAAGCTCAACATACACTCCCAGTGTTTCCTGATGGACACGGGCAACACTCAGCCGCTCGAGGTTTTTATTTGCCCGTTGTTTCCATTCATCCAGCATCTGGGCATTACTCAGTAATTGCATTAAAATACCAGCCAAAGCATTACTATCTTTTACTGGTACTAAAATACCTGCTTGCCCATTGTCCAAAGCTTCAGGAATTCCGTCTACCTGAGTCCCGACGATCGCAGTTCCAGTTTCCCTAGCTTCCGAAAGTACCAGAGGGCAAGGGTCACGGTGGGAAGCCAGCACAAATATGTCACAAGATATCAGATAGCGTTGAGGTGACCGTTGGAAGCCTTCAAAATGAATGCGTTCTTTTACAGAAGTTGCTTGTGCCTGTGCCTCAAATAGCTGTTTATCAGGGCCATTTCCTACCAAATAAAGATGGGCTTGGGGAAAATCTGAGGCTATTTGTTCAAAGGCAGCGATTAACTCAGCAATTCCCTTGCGTTCATACATTCCGGCTACAGTGGCGATCGCCGGACGCTGTAGTGGTAAAGGTTGATAATCTTGTATTTGTCGGGTACGGGGACTGCCCAAAGTTCCATTACATACTACCCGTAACTTGTCTTCTGGGATACCACGCCTAATGAGAGAATCTTGCACAGCTTTACTGACAGCAATTACCTGATCCGCTAAACCCATGAGCAGGCTAGCACGTTGAAATTCATTGTGTACTGTAGAAACTAAAGCATATTTGTGCCCTTTAAAAATGCGTGCTAGTATCACTCCCGTCATCATATGGGCATGAACAATATCCGGTTGAAATTCAGCTGCGATCGCCCGGTAACTGATCGCTGCTTTGATCATACTTATTGGTTTTCTGCTTTGGTCTAGTTGGTAATGTTTGACACCAAAAATATCCAGTAAAGCCTCGTATTCACCACCAGCAGAAACAACCGCTACCTCACAACCAGATTTTGCCTGTAGACAAGCCAGATCCACAGCCACATTCACAATACCGTTACCTATTTCTTGAACGTGGTTTAAAATATGTATAATCCGCATAATCCATGATACGTGTATAAAAAATAAAGATAAGTAACTGTGTGTAAGTGTAAATCAAGATAATTATTGAGATCTTTAAGGAAAATTCAAAATTAGTTAGTAGTGCGTAAAATTGACAACTTGCTACTAGACATCTGGTAGAAATTAAATATGCGTTACCCAGAACCATTGTTTTGACGTAGCACTGCTACGTCAAAACAATTCTTTTTCACTAGATGTCTACTGACCATAGCGCTTCTAACCAGTTACTTTGCTTAAAGACTTATTCAGTAATGGCTGAATAAATCGGGGTAAAACTCCAAAATTCTTCAACGTGTCAAGGGAAGTTTGAAGGGCAAAGGAACGAACCACATTGGCGCAGCTTCTCATAAGAGTTGGACGCAAAGCGAGTGCGTCTCGTTAGAGGTTGTTTGAAAAGTATTTTTCGTAATAGCCTTGGCTATCTCTGCTCAACTTAGTGTCAAGAATCTTGTATTATTTTTTACTAAAATTTCCAATTTGCAATATACACAACATACAATAAATTAAGATTCAGTTGACAACTTTTATTGAATTGTGATTGCTTAAGTAAGTCGGTAAGAATAAACCAAACTATATTACGAAACGTAAAAATACCTTAAACTCTTATAAATAATGAAGGAAAAATGACAAATGACAGCCTTAGCCAGTTAGCTTTATTTGCATCGCTCTACTTACATTTTTGCTACAAAGAGGTAGGACGTGGCTCTTAAGTGTCCCCCGCGATCGCTCCCTCTGGGTGCAAAGCGCGATCGCCAATCACCACGCTTAACCCCAGATATATCTATGGGGTCAATCCAAAATCTCAAATCGTTCGACTGAGGGTAGTCGAAGTCTAAAATCCCAAATTGTTTGACAATGAGGATTTACAGGAGGATTCGATGCTAGTCATTTTAATGGAAGATCAAATCCTTGCTCCTGAGCAAGTTTGCCAGTCTTGTTTACTCGCTGACGGTAGTGGTCAACCCCGTTGGCGTGGGGGTCAACTGCGCTGTGGTCAAGCCATTCGCAAGCTTACTCAACAACAGCCAGACCAGTATGAGTGCATGATGGGCTTTCGTATCGCCCATATAGAATAGTTGAATTTCTCAGCAAGAGCAAGCAACTGCGTTATCCTAAGCTCAAGTAACTATAGAAATTTAACCACAGGAGAACGCATAATGTCTTGGCGCGGGTCTACAACAGTTTCAGATCGGATTTTTGCTTCCTTGCCTTATTTGCTTCCTCTAATTGAAGTTTTCGTGTTTGGTAGATATTTGTTCTCAGAGTTTCCACCACTACAACTGCTGTTCCTACCGCT
>NZ_JAIVFV010000308.1 GCF_020829445.1 Nostoc sp. CHAB 5836 | reverse complement strand
TTAAAGGAATTGTTTGCCGCAACGGCAAGCAATTCCTTTAATTAGACTCCAGCTTCTTGATACTTGAAACAGCAGACTGGTAGTTTAGGAGATAAAAACTGGAGTTTATATGCAATGCCGTCAAAATAAGCATAATTACTTAAAGATTTTTAAGGACAAACGGCAAGCTTTTACCTAAATTTTGAACTCAAGGCAAAATTATAGTTTAAATAGAGTCACGCACGAATATCTGCTCGGCAGCTTGCCGCCGCCGATGGTTGGAATTGCCAATTGTTATAAGAGTGCGATCGTTTGAGTACCGAAGTAATTAAACGGTAAGATTGCCGAAAATCCCAAATTGAACTTATAGCTTGCCTTGAGTCCATTAGAGGTAGGTTGAGTTAATATGCTTAACACCCAAGAGTTTGATGAGTGGTGTCGCCGACTAAATTTACCAGAGGTGGCAAGAAACGTCATTTCTCAAATCCGTTCCACAGAACCAGTAAGGCAATTGAAGAGTACGAGTATTCAAAAGATGTCTTGGAATTTTATGATCACAGGTTTTTCTTACTGTTGCCTGTTCCCTCTTAAGAGTTCCCTGCCCCAAGGGCTTGGTGAGAGCTTTAAATGGCATTCGGTTGGGAGCTTTGCAGCTAGTTCAGGCTTTAGAAATACTTACTTTACGAACTGATTTGCGGTTTTTAACGATGCTGACTTGGGCTGAAGTTTTTCCAGTTCTGGGATTGCTTAAACTTAGCTTTATTTGCGTCGCTCTACTTATCTTGCTTTTTAACTATTTGGAGATGTTCCTTGCTGGTATTGTATAGCTTTGGCGTAATCACCCAAGGCATAGCAAGCGACTCTCAGACTAGCAAGAGCTTGTTCTTCACTGCGACGGTCTTTGATACTCCTAGCTAACAGCAAACGTTCTTCATAATATGTAATTGCTTTGTTATGGTCACCCAAAGCTTCACAGGCAACTCCTAAACTACCTAAAGACTGTTCCTCGCTACGCTTGTCTTGAATTTCTTTGGCTAATTGTAACCGTTCTTCGTAATACTTAACGGCTCCAGTATAATCACCTAAAGTGTAACAAGCATTTCCCAGATTTTTTAGCACCTGAGAAGCACTGCGAAAATTTTTTAGGGAGCGTGCTATAGCTACACATTGCTCATAGTAAGCGATCGCTTTTGGGTAATTGTCCAAAGCATACCAAGCATTACCCAAATTCTTGAGTACCTGTTCCTCGCCCCAGTTATCTTTGAGTTCCCGCACAATTTCTAGGCTTCGCTGCTGATACTCAATGGCCTGTGTAAAGTTGCCCAAAGCTTTATACACTAATCCCAAATTATTCAGTGCTGCTACTTGACTTCGTTTGTCTTGCAGTTGCTGCGTTATTTTCAAACACTTTTCTAGAAACTCAATTGCCTTTTTATGGTCATTTAGGTGACGGTATGCATTGCCTAAATGGGAAAGTGCTTGCATTTGCAATGCTAAATCTGAGGTGTTATTGAGCAAAGACAGACACTGTTGGGAGTAGGAGATAGCACCTTTGTAGTCTCCAGCACTGTAAGTTGACAATCCTAAAAAAGAAAGTACCTGTGCCTGTTTTTGCAAATCCCCAATTGCTTGAAACAGCCCCAAGGATTGTTGGAAAGATTTGATCGCCGTGATTAATTCACCCGCTTGCTGCTGTTGAATTCCTTGCTGTAGTAGCTTGGACGCTTCCAAGAAATGGTCGTCGCTTTCTTGTGGAGGTAGTATTTGTGCTTGTGAACCAGAGTCAAATTCATGAGTAATTGTCTTACGCTTCACTGGTTTTAGGTATTTTATGGGTAATTGCAGGGGAAGTGTATTTTTCGATCTATTGTTCTATTGACCTTTAGGACTTAGGCAAAATCATGAAAAAACGAACCGCATTCGCGCAGCGTCTCCCCCTGGGAGAAGGACGCAAAGAACGCAAAGGAACAAGAGTTTTAGAGAGTTTTTGCGTAAGTCCTAACCTTTAGACATTAGCTCCTTCCTGTGAAGCTTGGTGCTAAATCTAGTACAATGCCTAAGCTAATTTTGAGGGTTTGTAGTAAGCACTTTAGTGCTTAGAAAATAAGGACTGAAGTCCTTACTACCAACTTGTTTCCCCTCAATTTAAACTTGACAAACTACTAGTAAAGCATGGCGGAAATAAACCCACCATTATGAACTTTAAAACAATCATCATTTGCAGTCTTGAGAAATGGTCGGCGTATTTATGCCGCACGGTACTAGTGTTCCCAAAACCAGAATATATCTTTCACCCGCTTGGTTTATACCGATTTGATATGAACCTGCACTTTATTCATGTAGCAGCAATTCATGGTATTTAACTAACTTTAGGGGTTAAAGTTGCATAGCTTCTACAAGCAGCTTGTTTTGGGTCGGGGTCTAAATCCCCGTCACAAAACAAAATTTACTGTCTTCTCTACGAGACGCTCCGCGAACGTAGCGGTAGCGAGTCCGCGTACCCCTCCGGGGAAGCAAGCTACGCTTTTAGCGTCTCGTAGAGAGCGTCATTACGAATTACGAATTACGAATTATTTATAAGCTTCCCCGGTCTGAAGATGTGGGGATTTCTGAAGAGTCCATAAATAGACTTCCTTCGGGGCACGTGACTACAGGGGCGATCGCACATGAAAACACATAGACATCTGGTAAAAATTAATGTAGAGACCTAGCATTGCTAGGTCTCTACAAGGGTTCTGGATAATCCATATTTAATTTCACCAGATATCTATTTATTCAGCTGGATCATCAATCATTTCCGGTACTAAAGCTGGGTTACTGCTACGTTCTTCTGGTGATTGCTCCCGGATCACATCGTCCATTTTTCGAGGGTGTTTGATTTTGTCCAGTACCTCTGGACTGAGCTGCGATGGATCTCCTTCTGGATTTGACTTTTCAGCTTGACTAGGAACTGTTTCCTTATTCATCACTATTTTCCCAAACTTATATGCCAAGCTTAAGTTCTTCTGTGGTGAATACAAACTATCTTGAGACTTATTTGACAAACTGGTGGGTAAGAAAGGCGATCAACGCGGCAAGAAGGGGGTTCCCTCGGCTGATATTTAACTGCTGTCCACGGATTTAAGTCCCCCAGTTCTGTAACCGATAAGTTTTGTATTGGGGTTATATTTCGACTTACTTCGACTAGGCTCACCAAGCGCGTAGTCGAAGTAAGTCGAGGTATTACGAATTATTTTAATATCCTCTGTTGTGATGTTCGGAATTATCGGGACTTGGCGGGATGGATTTTTAGAAGCATGATTCGGGGGTGCGATCGCACTCTCTCATAACTAGCAACTTGGGTTACTACATCAGCCCTCTTTTTATACTCTTTTTTTGGCTACAGTATTGATAAAGTACCCAACAAAACGATGATGACTGGCTTTACCCAACTCAAACCCCAGTTCGTAACTCATTTAAGATTGCTATATCAAAAGTCTCCTTCAATTTCTTTGATTTGTGTGAATATTAATCAGCCGTTTCAGTACATTCTCAAACTATGCCTTTTGGCAACAACTGTTAATGCTCTAGCTGTCAATGTTGTCGCTGCTGAAGTGGAACCTTTTGGCCAAGATGGTAGACATGGGGTAGATGGTCGGTCTGGACGAGATGGGAACTCTCGATCAGATCAAATAATTCGCGCTAGCGAACAACTACAAATGCTCGACCTCTCAGGTACAGATGGCGAAGCCGGAGAATCTGCTACCTCTGCTGAACAAGCTTCTGGATGCCA
Organism: Nostoc sp. CHAB 5836; assembly: GCF_020829445.1. Classification (GTDB taxonomy): domain Bacteria; phylum Cyanobacteriota; class Cyanobacteriia; order Cyanobacteriales; family Nostocaceae; genus Nostoc. The sequence continues at coordinate 350 of NZ_JAIVFV010000308.1, read as the reverse complement.
ACAGCCCCAGAATGTGACAGTGAATGTATGCGGTGCTAATGGTGGTAATGGTGGTAATGGTGGTCATGGTGGTCATGGTGGTCGTGGCGGTAATGCTACTGTTTACTTTGAGTCATTATCTCAACTCAAGAATGTGGTGTTACGTAATCGGGGCGGGAGGGCAGGTATTGCAGGAAGGGGCGGACAAGCAGGTAGTGGATGTAACTGTACTCAACCGCGCTGGACTGTAAACTATTGCACTTGGGCATTGATGGCGCAACAAATCAATGTAGTTAACGCACAGTGGCAAGAAATTAACAGAGAATTATTTCGCTGTACGGGTGATGCGTTCTATGACGAACAACAATATC
>NZ_JAIVFV010000307.1 GCF_020829445.1 Nostoc sp. CHAB 5836 | reverse complement strand
ATTAAAAAAACTCAGTAAATATTTGTTAATCTATAGGTGTATAGTTTCCTGGTTGGTCAGCTTGAGCGCTTGTGTGACCATTAGGTTCCCGAACCTTTATTCGCAATCTTTCGCCAACTCTCAATTCTAGTTTTTGATTCAGTGTGTAGTTCATGGCTGTCATGAATATTGCACCTCCTAATTTAAGCTCTGACGATACTTATCAAAACCCCAATTTCCTGTGTGTCTAAATGAAGTGATTTATCACTATCGGCTTACCTATCAATTAACAAATATTTACTGAGTTTTTTTAATTTTTAATTTAATGTTAATCATAGGTTAATTGCATGATAATATACAGTGTAATACATATTTGTGTTCTTCAACGTCAGCATTGGAACAAAAATTTATGTAATAGTACATAAAAACTACATCCTACATATCAAGTTAGTAAATCAATTCGATGCTGTGTTGCTGGATAACAAATAAGAGGATAGGACTACCCTTTCAAGGTGGGTAAAAATTTTGGTCAAAAAATTCCTCCTTAATCTCTTGACTCTGTGTTCTCTGCGCCTCTGTGGTTAAATTAATTACTTTTTAACCGCTCCAGACGCAGAGAGCGCAGAGAGAAAAAAGAGATTTTACCAATCACCTTGAAAGGGCTAGTCATAGAGAATACTCGGCTGCCTTGGAATACAAAGAATTCAAGTCAAAATCATTGACCTTGTAAAAATTTATTGCAGAGTTATGAAAAGAATTGCAATTATCGGCGGCGGTACTGGCGGACTAATCACAGCTTACTTATTAGAGAAGAAAAGTTCAGAGAATTTAGACATCACTCTGTTTGAATCCAACGAAAGAGTCGGTGGAAAAATCCTTACAAGACAGTTTGAGACAGCCGCAGTTACTTACGAAGCTGGCGTAGCAGAAATCTATGATTATTCTCACTTAGGACACGATCCCTTGCGGCATCTGATTGCAGAACTGGGGCTACCGACAATTAATATGTTCGGACAAACAGTTGTATTTGGCGATCGGATCATGCGGCACAAAGGAGACATCAAACGTCACTTTGGCAAGAAGACGGTTAAAGCTATAGATAACTTTCGCAAACGTGGTAGTGCGCTTCTTAGCCCACAGAATTATTATGACGCTGGTTGGCCTGATGACAATCAGCATATCTGGGCACAACGTTCGTTCCAATCAGTACTTGCCAAGATTCCTGACGATGCAGCTAGACGTTTTTTGCAGGTAGCAGTACATAGCGATTTGGCCATTGAACCACATCTGACCAATGGCCTATTTGGTTTAGAGAACTGTCTGATGGACGATCCACGTTATCTACGACTTTATACAATCGCAGGTGGGATAGAACGTCTACCTCAGACGCTGAAACAGCAAATTTCTGCCCGGGTGCAGCTGAGCTGTCCGGTAGTGCGTGTCCAAAAGACTCATTACAATACCTACTGTGTTTCTTTCCGCCACAATGAACAAGTCGAGTCAAATGATTTCGACATTGTGGTGTTAGCTTTACCAAATTATTGGTTACCACGGATTGAGTGGGGTGGAAAGCGGTTAGCTTTGGCCATGCAAGAGCATCACGCATACTACGACAGCCCCGCACACTATCTCCGGATCAGCATTCTCTTTCAAAAGCCATTCTGGCGAAAGCTAATTACCGATTCCTATTTTCAATTAGATGCTTTTGGCGGCTGCTGTGTATATGATGAAAGCTCAAGATATGATGCGGGTACTTACGGTGTTCTCAGTTGGCTCTTAGGTGGTAGCGATGCTCTAATTATGAGCAACTATGAGGATCAGATTTTAATCCGTAAGGTGCTGGAAACACTCCCAAAATCATTGATAGAAGGACGAGACTTATTTATTGAAGGTCACGTTCATCGCTGGGTTGGAACAGTCAGTGCTCAACCTGGCGGTCATCCAATCAAGGGTTCTAAAGCTCGACATTTGCCAGAGCCTCAAGAACATCCTGGACTGTTCGTAGTCGGTGACTATCTATTTGATTCCACAATCAATGGCGTATTAGATTCAGCAGATATCGCCACAGATATGATCCTAAACTACTTCAAGAAACCAAAGCTTCACTCCACGCCTATCAACCATAAAAAAGCCAAGACTAGTAGTACTAACAAGTCTGATTTTGATGACTACAATGGCAAGCAGCGCGAGCAAAAAGTACTTGAAGAATATTTTGACAAGAAATATATCATCAAGCTGATCGATATTGTCTGGAGAAGGAAGCCTCCTTATCGACTATTAAATTCAGGTGCGGCTAACGGACTGACTCTGGCTGCCTTGGCAAAAGAAGGTATTGACGCTTGGGGGATTGAGAATAACGAGTACATTCACAAACAGACGCACCGAAAGCTAAGACATAAAAATCTTCTTGCTGATATACGCGCTCTACCGTTTGCAGACAACTATTTCGATTTTGTATATGATACCTGCCTCTGCCACATTCCTGATAGCGATATCGATCAAGCCATACAAGAGTTGCATCGAGTTGTTAAGTACGGAATCTGTTTACAAGCAGTAACAAGTGATGCAGTACAAAAGTCCGCTAAAAAGCAATTATTTGATAGTGTACAAAGCTTTCACAGCACCCAAGAGTGGTCGGAGCGATTTGTGCGTAATGGTTTCCAATTGGCAATAAACGAGCCCCAAGTCTTGGACAAAGTTTGGAAATGCGAGAAAAAGGTAACCGCAGGTGAGACTTGGTATCCAACACGAGAAAGTATGAAATACTGTTTCTACACGAAGCAGGAAAATATTCGCCTTCCTTTGATGATGGAGCTCATCTTGAGGACAGCGAGTCATCTACTCACCTAGATTTCGTCAGCTTACAAAAGTTTTCGATCTACTGACTTTAGTCCTTGTGTTAAGCACTTCAGTGCTTACTACGTAACAGGCTTTCGTTAACTTGATGGACTATTAGTGAAACCAAAAGCATTTACGTAATTTTTTAACTTTGCAGGACAAGTACTTTAAGTAACTTAATGCATCAACTGCTACTCACTTTCATAGTTAGCGTTAGGATAGCTATGTATTTTTTGGAAGTATAAATATGGCTCAAGCTTTTTACGTAAATCCAGTATCAGGCAGTAATACTAACCCAGGTAGCCAACAAGCCCCGTTCAAAACTATTACGCAAGCCCTTAAGGTAGCTACAGACAACACCAAGATTCAACTGGCAGATGGTAATTACAATGCTGCTAGCGGTGAAGTCTTTCCCCTAACGATTCCCTCTGGTGTCACAGTGGTAGGTAACGAAGCCAACAAAGGTAATGGCATTTTGATTGAAGGGAGTGGTAGTTACTTAAGCCGTACTTTTGCTGCTCAGAATGTCACATTTGTGTTATTAGATAAAGCCGAATTGCGGGGAGTGACCGTAACAAATTTGGCTAGCCGTGGTAGTGGTGTCTGGATTGAATCAACTGCCCCTACTGTTGCCAATAGCACCTTCATCAATAATAAACGGGAGGGAGTATTTGCAACAGGCGAGGCTAATCCAGTTATTCTCGGTAATGTGTTCAGTGAGAATGCAGCCAATGGAATTGCGATCGCCAAAAATTCTAAAGGTAAAATTGAAAATAACACCTACTTTAAAACAGGTTTTGGCATTGCCATTAGTGATACTGCATCACCCACCCTTCGAGATAACAGAATTTATGAAAACCGTTCTGGGATTATCATCTCTGGTAGCGCTCGTCCGGTATTACGCAATAATGTCAGTGAAAATAACACTGATGATGGTATCACAGTAATTGGAACTGCTCTACCGGATATGGGCAGTACCAATAATCCAGGAGGTAATACTCTACGCAATAACGGTAAATTTGATTTGCAAAATGCCAGTTCCAATAAGCTAGTTTCTTTAGGAAATAAAATAGATGCGTCTAAAGTCGCTGGAAACATAGAGTTTGCAGATAGTTCGGTTCCAACACCAATAGCAACACCAACACCAATAGCAACACCAACACCAATAGCAACACCAACACCAATAGCAACACCGACACCAATAGCAACACCAACACCAATAGCAACACCAACACCAATAGCAACACCAACACCAACACCAACACCAACACCAACACCAACACCAATAGCAACA
>NZ_JAIVFV010000306.1 GCF_020829445.1 Nostoc sp. CHAB 5836 | reverse complement strand
ATAAGATTTCAGGTGAACTCACCCACGATTTACGCATACAAGCGATAGTGCTTGCCTATAACATCAGCCATATTCTGACTTTAAACCCAAAAGACTTTGTAGAAGTTGAAGGAATTACTATTGTTCATCCCAATAGCATAAACAGCTAGAGCCTGGGATTTAATGCGATCATAATTTTTGATAAACAACAACAATTTACCCATCAACAGTTATCTTTAATTGTAACGGGGCAGGTAAACCAACTCACTTATGAGCCGAATCATCGCAGTTTTTAATCAGGCGGGAGGTGTTGCCAAAACCACCCTTACCCAAAACCTGGGCTACCAAATAGCACAATTGGGTCATCGTGTTCTGCTCATCGACATAGACCCCCAAGCCAGCTTGACTATCTTTATGGGCTTGGTTCCAAGAGACATAGAGCAAACCGTCAACAATGCCATTGTGGATGAACAACCTCTGCCAATTCATGAGGGGATTCACGGCATGGATTTAGCACCTGCCAACATCTCTCTGAGTACGGCAGAAATGCAATTGGTTAGTGCTTCCATGCGCGATTTTCGCCTGAAAGAAGCTATCGAACCAATTGAATCAGATTACGATTTTATATTAATAGATTGCCCTCCCAGCTTAGGGCTACTAAGTTACATCTCCCTTGTAGCTGCCACTCATGTTCTCGTGCCTCTGGAAACCCATTTCAAAGCCTTTGAGGGAACAGGCGAACTCTTAAAAACGGTTGCTACAGTACGCAATAAACCCAACCGCAAACTGCAAATTGCCGGATTTGTGCCTACAAAATACGATGCCCGTAACTCCCAGGACACTCGTACCCTAGCAGCCATTACCGAACAACTAGCCAGCGCCGGAACAGTCTTTGCCCCGATTCCTCGCTCCACTGCTTTTGTTGATGCTTCAGAAGAACGAATGCCCCTAGCTGTGTATGAACCAAAGCACCCATCTGTTGCAATCTTGAAAAAAATAGCCGTTAGCATAGAATCCTTAAAATGAGACACACTAAAGCCAGCCAGCCCCTCAAAAGTAAAATTGAAGTACCTTGGGACACTACAGGCATAAACAACGCTGATTCTCAAGTGTCCATGCCATTAGAGCAGATTTCTCTGCCGCCGAATCAACCGCGTCGTTACTTTGACTCCGAGGCATTAAAACAGTTAACTGAATCTATCAAACAGCATGGCATCCTGCAACCCATTTTAGTACGCCCCCTTGATGGATCAAAACACGAATTAGTAGCAGGAGAGCGCCGCTATCGTGCTGCCTTAAGTATTGGGTTGAAAGTTGTCCCCGTCGTCATTAGAGAGTTAGACGACAACGCAGCTTTTCAATTTGCACTTATAGAAAACTTACTTCGAGCAGACCTCAACCCAGTTGAAGAAACTGAAGGCATACTGCAACTGCTGGCTCTCAAGCTAGGTCGAAGTATTGAGGAAATTCCGCCATTCCTGCGCCGCTTGCAACACGAACGCAAAGAAGCGGCCAATTCTTCCAATAACGTTATTGGAAGACAGAAATCAGCCTCAGATGATGCGAGTTCGGATGATGTTGTCAAAGATGAATCCAAGAAATTAGATGATGACAATAGTGTTATTGTCAAGGATGAAGATAAGAATTTAGATGTTTCCAATAACGTTATTGTCAAAGATGGAAACGATGAAACTCATGGCTCAACCCCAGTAAATCCAGACCTAAAAATTGTTGAAGAAGTGTTTGATGGCTTGGGTTTAATGACTTGGGAATCGTTTGCTAATAATCGCCTGCCACTGCTAAACCTCCCAGAAGACATCCTTGAGGCACTACGCTTTGGCTCCCTTGAGTACACCAAAGCCAAAGCGATCGCCCAGATTAAGGATACTTCGGAGCGCGTTGCATTTTTAGAACAAGCTCTTGCTCAAAACTGGTCTTTAAGCGAAATCAGACAGCGCATTACTGAAAATAAAACCCCAGCCTCTACCCCAAACACCGAATCTAACGATTACAAAGAGCGCTTTACTGCTGCGACTACCAAACTAAGAAAGTCCCGTATTTGGTCAGACCCCAAGAAGCGCAAGCAAATAGAAAAACTACTTGCACAACTAGAGACGCTGACAAATGTTGAGTAACCTTACATACCAAAACCAGGACGTAGAAGGCAGAAAGCTCAAATATTTTTTATACTTAGCTTGTGTTCCTTTTTAAGTTTAAGTCCCCATGCTAGAGTCAGAAAAACTTATCCAGATAGTACAATCCTGGCTAGGCTACATCAGGTTAGAAGAACTGACTCAAGCTGAGGTTGAGCGTTCTTCAGATATCTATTCAAAAGTAGTAGATAAGGGAGTGCAGCTTGTTGGCAACAAGCTACTGTTAGATAGCGAAGTATTTACGCAATTCCAGCAACAGCAACAAGCAGCCAAGAGAGGCAACAAAAATGATGTTCAGATGGCTGTTGCTTTCCCACAAATTTATATAATCCAAGGGAAGGGAAAAGAGCAAAAGCTGAAATACCTACCTCTGTTCACAATTGATATTTCACCCATCTTTAAAGGTAATTACCGCAAAACTGGCTGGGACTTGACCGAATACGAGTTTCAGCCAGTGGTTGTTAATTTGATGCGACTGTACGGGCTAGAGGAGGAGCAAGCCGAATCACTGATTGTTGCTTCAGGAATTGGAAAATTTTTAGAAGATACATTTAAAGGAAGATTCCCAACGCTTCGAGACTTCCTAGAACTGGTAGACTTACCCGAAGGAAACTACAAAACCTCTCGACAACCTTATTTGCTACGCTGCGACTTTACACCCTATAACGCCCTTCTCAAGCAAGACATACAAGAAATCCTTAAGGAACTTCAACAACCTGAGTGTAATAGCGAATGGCTAACTGAAACTCACCCAGCAATGCAGTACATCTGTGGTCAGCCAAAATCACCCAAAGATGAGGTGATATTCTGGGGGGCTTTCCCCGATCATGCGCCTGATGAATTTCAAGCCTCTGTTCTCAAACACGCCCAAGAGAACTTATTAACTGCTGTTTGTGGGCCACCCGGAACTGGAAAAACAGAAGTGTTTCTCCACCTCATAGCACAGCAAGTAGTGAATCGGGCGTTACGGCTTGTTCGCGGTGAAGATGATGCAAATAATTTAATACTTTTTGTCGGCACTAATAACAGTACCATTAAAAAATTCCAACAACGACTGACTATAAATTCTTCTGCTCAACAGTTTTATCTTCCTGGCGGCAACCAAACTATTATTCGTAAGGAAACTCTACCCAAACTGCAATCAAGCCAAGATTGGCTGCGTCAGACTGAATTTAATCAATCTGCTTGGGAGCAAGCCAAACTCGAATTACTGCAAGCATCAAGTGAAATTCAAAAACTTATAGAGCAAGACCGCTTGAATACTGCTCAAAAAGTCACTGATTTTGAACGGCGATCGCAATTGGATGTAGAAATCCAATCTCTCAATAACGATATTTATGCTACTGATTCCAAGTTACAACCCCTAACTGAACAACTGTTAAGTTTGGCTCCTTATGCAAATTTCCCCATTGATGCTTACCAGCAGATACAAGAAGCTTTATCCCAGGCAGAACGCGAACTGCCAAAAGAGTCTGACTCTATCACCAAACGCGCCTTGAACTGGCTTAATGCTACTACCGATCAGCGAATTTTCCGCCGGTTGGCTTTGCGAATCAACGCTGCTGTGTTAAACACCTTGGCGACAGGGCATCCCTTTCAGATCCCCCTTGACCACCCTAGTTTAACCGCAGCCCAGGCTTCTGTTACCCAAAAACTCGATTTTTCACAGCAATGGCAGAGTCTTCACCAAAAAGCCACTGAAATTCAAACCCAGCTAACAGCTTTAAATAAGGAACTAGAGTTAAAACAAGCAGAACATCAACAAATTCAGAAACAAATCGATAGTTACCCCCAAGAGGATTTCTACAGTCGTTTTTACCGCGACCACCACAAATTACAGCTAGAACTCTTTCAACGTGCCTGGGCGTTTCTGTTGCAACGACCCCCAACAAATTGAGCCAATAGTTAATCTTTGCGACGATACCATCAAACAATATCTTTGGACTTTGGACAAAAAAGAAGTGTTCGCGTATGTATTACGCGAATAAATGATTAATCTTGTTTATAGTTACCAGCAAAAAAAAAGCATAGCCACCAGAACCCCAAGGTATAGTAATATAAACTA
>NZ_JAIVFV010000305.1 GCF_020829445.1 Nostoc sp. CHAB 5836 | reverse complement strand
AACATTAAGTATTTGTAGGGTGCGTTAGCGACAGCGTAACGCACCATTCTTAAGGATTCGGTGCGTTACGCGAAACGCTAACGCACCCTACGTATCTGTTCAGAAATCAAATAGTAGTCCTATATATTAGTATGCTTCATGGTAAATTACAGTTATACTTGACCAAGTATAAATACTTAATATAGCTGTTACAACTCGATGAGTTTTAAGATTGTTACTGAATACCAAACTATGTTGTGAGCAGGGCTATTTCATTCTCATCTAGCCCGCCTCAGAATGAATTCACCAGTCTAATAGCGGAAGTCGTCTAAAGACGACTGAGAAAAGGTTATAGTCCGTTAAAACGTACTTTAGCTACGAGAGGATGTTTGAAAAGTCTAATTTATTACTAGCCCTGGCACAGGTGCGGCTACACAAACAAAACCTGCCTACGCAGGTTAAAAACCTTAATTTTTCGTTAGTCCACAAAGGTGGACAACGCTAGTGTAGTAGCGAATTCTATTCGCCCAATACTTTTCAAACATCCTCTGAGCCAGGAACCTCAGTTCCGGGTGGTTTATGTCTAGAATGAAATAGCCCTGATGTTGTGAGGGAGGCAGAGTTAATGCAGGTAATCCGTCTGGAAGCACTCTCAGACAACTACATATTCTTGTTACACGACTATAAACAAAATATTGCTGCTGTTGTCGATCCAGCAGAGTCTCAACCAGTACTCAAAAAACTGGCAGAATTAAAAGCTGAGTTGGTAGCAGTTTTCAACACCCATCACCATAACGATCATGTGGGTGGTAATAAGCAATTAATCGAACAATTCCCCCAACTGATAGTTTATGGAGGAGCCGAGGATCGTGGTAGAATTCCCGGACAGCAGGTGTTTTTGCAACAAGGCGATCGCGTCGAGTTTGCAGACCGCATAGCTGAAGTTATCTTCGTCCCCGGACATACCCGCGCTCACATTGCTTACTACTTTCCCCCCGAAAAAGCTGGTGAGACAGGGGATTTATTTTGCGGCGATACCTTATTTTCTGGCGGTTGCGGTCGCTTGTTTGAAGGAACACCGACCCAAATGGTAGACTCATTAAGCAAACTGCGCTCTCTACCCGATGATACACACATCTGGTGTGCCCACGAATACACCTTAAAAAATCTCCAATTTGCCTTAACAGTGGATGGTGACAATGCCGACTTACAAAAACGTTTCAATGAAGTGAAGGCTTACCGTAGTCGAGGAGAAGCTACCATACCCTCGCTGTTAGGGGTTGAGAAGCGAACCAATCCCTTTTTACGTTGGGATCAGCCATTATTACAATCAACCGTTAAGAGTAGCGATGGAGTGCAAACCTTTGCGCGTATACGGGAAATGAAAAATAACTTTTAGGCATGGAGTACTTGTACTGAGCGAACGCGAGTGCGTCTCGTAGAGAAGCTGAAGTATGGGGCATTAATTATTCCTCCCCTGGTGCCTCATTAATTAGACATCTGGTGAAATTAAATATGCATTATCCAGAAGCCTTCCTTAGACCTCTTGCAAAAGTCCCTAACACGCCTCCCGAACAGCCTACCGTGTATACACAAGTCGGCAGACCTCTCCCCAAACCCCTCTCCGATGCGGAGAGGGGCTTTGAAGATTGGCTCGACAACCCTTGAAGGGTTGGGGCTGTTCTTGTTAGGTGTGAAAGCGCTTTGAGCAAAATAAGTCACTTGTGTATACACCGTAGCCCGAAGAGCGAGGAACTCGGGGCCCCCTCTGGGGATCACGGGCAGGGAGACAAAGCGGGGTGGGGTTCAAATTGTTTGATTTATGCAAGAGGTCTCTTGTAGAGACGTAGCACTGCTACGTCAAAACAATTGTTTTTCACTTCCTTCGTTTATTCAATTTTCTAGGGCTAATAGTTGCGATCGCACCCTTCCTTTCGCTACGATCTGTAAGCTTTAGGGTGTAGGCAAAGAAGCTTGGAATACAGCAGTGACATTGTGAGCTATCCTAGCCAAACCCAAATTAATCAGATTTTACAGGAAAAACGATGGCGAAACGCGTACAGTTAGTTTTAAATCAAGATATCAGCAAGCTGGGAAAATCTGGCGACTTAGTGGAAGTAGCTCCTGGCTACGCTCGTAATTATCTGATTCCCCAGAAATTGGCAACCAATGCCACTCCTGGTATTCTCAAGCAAGTAGAACGCCGTCGTGAGCAAGAACGTCAACGGCAATTAGAACTTAGACAACAAGCTCTTGAGCAAAAAGAATCTTTAGAAAAAGTTGGCAGTTTGACAATTGCCAAGCCAGTTGGTGAAAACGAAGCAATTTTCGGTACTATCACCACCCAAGATGTTGCAGATGCAATTAAGGCAGCTACTGGTCAAGAAATCGATCGGCGTGGGATTACCATTCCCGATATTAACCACCTTGGTACTTATCAAGCCGAAATTAAGCTGTATTCGGAAGTAGCGGCGCAAGTCGATATTCAAGTGGTCGCTAGTTAATTTACGCAGGGGATGAGGGAGATGAGGGAGATAATAACTCCTAACTCCTAACTCCCATACTCTCGACCAGCAAAATATTAAAACTAAAATCGTTTAAGTATGCCAAAACCCAGGTATGACGCAATACACTTGGGTTAAGCATTTCTTCCCTCTCTTCTCTCCGTGCCCTCTGCGTCTCTGCGGTTCGTTAAAGAAAAAGAGTTTTAGCCTTAAGTGAACCCTATTGAGGTATGACGAAGACGAAGGTGTTTCAAAATCGCAAAACTAAAATCGTTATATGGCTGAAGAACTGAGTTTTAAAAGCGATGGTAGCGATGCCTACGGCGGTAAACTACGCCTCCCCCCACAAAATATTGAAGCCGAAGAAGCGATTTTGGGGGGGATTTTGCTAGATCCAGAAGCGATTAGTCGAGTTAGCGATCGCCTCCTTCCCGAAGCTTTTTACATTAGCGCTCATAAAGATATTTATCAAGCAGCTGTGAGGCTCCATACTCAAGGCAAAGCCACAGATTTGCTCTCAGTCACCAGTTGGCTGACTGACCATGATCAGCTTGCCCGCATTGGTGGCAGAAATAAGTTAGCAACTCTGGTAGACCGCACAGTGTCAGCCGTGAACATCGACGCCTTAGCCGGGTTAGTGATGGAAAAATACCTGCGGCGACAGTTAATTAAAGCTGGCAATGAAATTGTACATCTTGGTTACGAGACAGAAACCGAATTACCAATTGTTTTAGATCAGGCAGAACAGAAAGTCTTCTCAGTTACTCAAGAACGCCCCCAATCGGGTTTAGTTCACATTTCTAATACTCTAATTAATAATTTTCAAGATATTGAGGATCGAAATCAAGGCATCGCTTTACCTGGGATTCCCTGCGGATTTTACGATTTAGATGCCATGACTAGCGGCTTTCAACGTTCTGATTTGATTATTGTCGCTGGAAGACCATCAATGGGAAAAACAGCATTTTGCTTGAACATTGCTCATAATATCGCCGCTTCTTATAAATTACCAGTTGCTATTTTCAGCTTGGAAATGTCCAAAGAGCAACTAGCACAACGTCTATTAGCCAGCGAGGCGCAAATTGAAAGTAGTTATTTGCGGAGTGGACGCCTCAGCCAAACACAATGGGAACCTTTAACCCGTGCTATTGGTATCCTTTCTGAGATACCGATTTATATTGACGACACGCCGAATATTACAGTTACACAAATGCGTAGTCAGTCAAGAAGACTGCAAGCAGAACAAGGAACCGATCTGGGTTTGATTGTAATAGATTATCTGCAATTAATGGAAGGAGCAGGCGATAATCGAGTTCAAGAATTGTCGAAAATTACACGTCAACTCAAAGGTTTAGCGCGGGAATTATCTGTACCAATTATTGCTTTATCTCAGTTGAGTCGAGGGGTGGAAGCACGTACTAACAAGCGTCCGATGTTGTCAGATTTGAGAGAAAGTGGCTCGATTGAACAAGACGCAGACTTAGTAATAATGTTATATCGCGATGAATATTACTCTCCAGATACACCCGATCGCGGCATTGCTGAAGTAATTATAGCTAAACACCGCAATGGGCCTACAGGTAGTGCGAAACTTTTGTTTAATCCACAATTTACAAAGTTTCAAAATTTAAAAATTTAGCCATTGAATTGGGGAGATGGGGGAGATGGGGGAGATGGGGGAGATGGGGGAGAGGGGGGAGATGGGGGAGATGGGGGAGATGGGGGAGAGGGGGG
>NZ_JAIVFV010000304.1 GCF_020829445.1 Nostoc sp. CHAB 5836 | reverse complement strand
AGTCGGCAAGAATAAATCAAACTATGTTACGAAACGTAAATACACCTTAAACCCTTACAAATGACGAAGGACAAATGACAAATGACAGCCTTAGCCAGTTAGCTTTATTTGCGTCGCTCTACTTAAAACCATGATGTTTATCGATCCTCACATTCATATGTGTTCCCGTACTACTTACGATTACTTAGTAATGCGGGAATATGGTATTGTCGCTGTCATTGAACCAGCCTTTTGGTTAGGACAACCCCGAACCAACGCTGGTTCATTTAAAGACTACTTCAGTAGTCTTGTGGGCTGGGAACGGTTTCGTGCTAGTCAGTTTGGTATCCAACACTACTGCACAATCGGCCTAAATCCCAAAGAAGCTAACAATGAGGCCCTAGCAGCAGAAGTTATGGAACTGCTACCACTTTATGCCTGTAAAGAGGGAGTTGTTGCCATTGGCGAAATTGGCTATGACGACATGACAGAAGCAGAAGATAAGTACTTTTGTCAACAGTTAGAATTAGCTAAAGAACTCGATATGTTAGTACTAATTCATACTCCTCACCGTAATAAAAAGGCGGGTGCTAGTCGGAGTATGGATCGCTGCATTGAATATGGCTTAGATCCTTCACAAGTAGTTATTGACCACAACAACGAAGAAACTGTTGAAGAAGTATTAGAAAGGGGCTTTTGGGCAGCCTTTACGATTTATCCACACACGAAGATGGGTAACGCCAGGATGGTAGAACTTGTCCGCCAGTATGGATGCGTTAGCAAAGCGGGACGTGATAACGTTCGTCGCATCATTGTAGATAGTAGTGCTGATTGGGGTATTAGCGATCCTTTGGCAGTCCCGAAAACGGCTCAGTTGATGTTAGATAAAGGTATTCCTGAAGAATATGTGCGAGCAGTTTGTTATGAAAATGCCCTAGCTGCTTACAGTCAAACTGGACAGATGAAAGCATCAGACTGGCTCAATCCTCAATCTGTTGATCAACGTCAGATGTTCAATGGTAATTCTGTGTTGCGGGGACAGGAACCAGGAATTAAATCAGTTTCAGATTATGTGTTGATTGAGTAAAAAATTGCAAGAGCAATAGGTTTCGATTCAGAAAATTGCTTTGTTGGGTTAAGGGAAGCATAACCCAACAAAGCCTCAGAAATGTTGGGTTTCGTTCCTCAACCCAACCTACGTAGATATGTAGATATTCAATTTTCGCCTCAACCCAAGAGTGTTGAGCTATATATAATACGGTTTATTTTGATAAATTACTAGGCACGGAGGCAAATAAGTGAATGTTGCAAGCTTAAATTTTCAAAGCTGGCGGGGTTATCTGGAATTGATGCGTCCTGCTAATATTGTTACTGCTTGGGCAGATATTCTTGTTGGTTTTGCTGCTTCTGGCTCTGGGATTATTTTTACTCAATTAATCAATGAAGAAGCGAGTGTTGTCATACTAATTCCATTAGCTTGGTTATTATTGGCTACAACTGGGTTATACGGTGGCGGTATAGTTTTTAATGATGTTTTTGATGCGGAATTAGATGCAAAAGAACGACCAAATAGAGCAATTCCCAGTGGTCGCGTATCTCGTCAAAATGCTACTTTATTGGGGAGTATACTGTTTACAATCGGCATTATAGCTGCTTTTCAACTATCCTGGTTGAGTGGTGCGATCGCTATATTTATCACTCTTTCATGCCTTTTATATGACTCACTCGCCAAACATCATCCTTTTTTTGGCCCTTTAAATATGGGTTTATGCCGTGGTAGTAATTTATTATTAGGCGTGAGTGTTGTACCTGCAATAGTATGGGAACGTTGGTATTTAGCACTAATTCCTGTTGTTTATATTGCTGCGATCACCGCAATTAGCCAAGGGGAAGTTCACGGAGGTAAGAAGATCACCGGAGTACTGGCATTAATGCTAATTGCAATAGTTTTGACGGCAGTTTTAGCTTTAGGATTATTAGAAGAGTATACAGCGATCGCAGCACTACCATTCGCTGTTTTATTAGCTATGAGAGTCTTACCTAATTTTCTCAAAGCTGCGCGTGAACCGATAGCCGAAAATATCCGAAATGCTGTAAAAATCGGTGTTTTATCTCTAATAGTCTTGGATGCAACCGTTGCATCTGGTTTTGCTGGTTTCTATTACGGTTTATTAGTTATAATCTTGCTACCATTTTCGATGAAGTTAGCAAAACTATTTGCTGTTACTTAAATTGGAATGTACACACTTAGTAGTTTGTCAAGTTTAAATTGACGGTAAGCAAGTTGGTAGTAAGGACTGAAGTCCTTATTTTCTAACCACTAAAGTGCTGACTACAAACCCTCAAAATTAGCTTAGACATTGTACTAGTAATACTATGAATCGGCTGTAGGGGCGCACATCTATGCATTGGTGTCAATAAAAGCCTAGAAATGGCTTATCTGTAGTCGTTAAAATATAAATAAGAAAACGAACCGCAAAGTACGCTAAGGGCACAAAGGGAAGAAAGAAAAAAGAGATTATAATTTTCACAAATGATTTAGGATTGCTATATAGCAATACACTTGGGTTAAGCATTTCCTCCTTCTCTCTTCTCTCTGTGTTCTCTGCGCCTCTGTGGTTCGTAAAAAAAAGAGTTTCATTAAGTGAACCGTATTGTGCTATATGGGGCATAAAAATAGAAAATGAAAATTACAAGAGACAGCAACTTTCATTTAACTTATTGTAGCAATATTCACCCTGGTGAAACTTGGCTAGAGGTTTTCGCCAATTTAGAAAACTATATTCCCAAACTCAAATCACGTTTATCGCCTACAGAACCTTTTGGTATTGGCTTGAGGCTAGCAGATGTCGCTGCAAAACAACTTTTAGAAAATCATAACTTAGCTGACTTTAAAACTTGGCTAACTCAACATAATTTATATGTTTTTACCTTAAATGGATTCCCTTATGGCGGATTTCATCGACAGGTGGTAAAAGACCAAGTTTATGCACCAGATTGGTCTACATCAGAACGAGTTAATTATACATTAAACTTGGCACACATTTTAGCTACTCTATTACCAGAAGGGCTTGATGGCGGAATTTCTACACTACCATTATCCTATAAACCTTGGTGGAAAAAAGACCAAGCAACTTATGAGATGGTTCTGAAACAGAGTTGTTTTAATATAGCATCAGTTGTTGTAGAAATGATTCGCATCCGCGAAGACACAGGAAAAATACTTCATATTGATTTAGAACCTGAGCCTGATGGTTTAATTGAAAATACCTCAGAAGTAATTGATTTCTATCAAAATTGGTTATTGCCAATTGGCGGCAATTACTTATCAGAAAAGTTAAATATTGAGCAGCATTTAGCAGAAACTGAATTGCTAGAACACGTTCGACTTTGTTATGACACCTGCCATTTTTCAGTTGAATATGAGCAGCCAGATTCTGTATTTGCGCGTTTGAAATTCGCAGGAATTAAGATTGGTAAAATTCAAATCAGTGCAGCAATTAAAGTAAAAATACCTGCTGATATTGAAAAGCGCACCTTGATAGTTGAACGCTTACGTCCCTTTGCAGAATCGACTTATCTTCACCAGGTAATAGAACGTCGTATTGATGGTACACTTCATCACTATCCTGACTTAATAACTGCATTACCACATTTAGAGCAATCTCTAGCTGAAGAATGGCGCATTCACTTTCATGTCCCAATTTTTATTCATGATTATCAAATTTTGCAGTCTACGCAAGATGATATTGCTAGTGTTTTGCATCTACTTCAAACTAACAATGCTTGCTCACATTTAGAAATTGAGACTTATACCTGGGATGTATTACCATCAGAAATGAAGATAGATTTGCTAACTTCTATTCAGCGTGAATATGAGTGGGTATTAAAATTAATTCGTAATATAGCAGTCCGATTTGATTTATGAACAATATATAGTTGAAATCTGTAGAGATGCGTTATGGTGCGTTTCTACTGATCTTTTAAAATGGGATTAAGAGAGGATTGAGTTGATGCAGAAAACGGTTGTTATAAATGTCGTGGGATTAACGCCTAGCTTACTAGGAGAAAACACGCCGTTTTTATCTTCTTGGGCGGCTATTGGACAGGTGGCTTCCATTGGAACAGTATTACCTGCTGTAACTTGTTCTGTTCAGGCTACTTATTTAACAGGAAAATTGCCTGATGAACATGGAATTGTCGCTAATGGTTGGTACTTTCGCGATGAATGTGAAGTGAAGTTTTGGCGACAATCTAAT
>NZ_JAIVFV010000303.1 GCF_020829445.1 Nostoc sp. CHAB 5836 | reverse complement strand
CGTTGATGTCGATGTAGCCGTGCGTCAGGTCGCAGGTCCACACGGTGGCGCGGCCGCGGCCGATGCCGAGGTCGATATCGATCACGACATCGGTGCCCTTCATGTGCTTGGTCACCGGCGCCTCGTCGTAGTTGGCCACGACCTGGCCGCCGTCGGTGATGCGGACGCCGCCGATCGAGATCCGGAGCTTGTCGCGATCGGCGCGCTCGCCCGACTTGCCGACCGCCATGACCACCCGGCCCCAGTTGGCGTCCTCGCCGGCGATGGCCGTCTTGACCAGCGGGGAATCGGCGATCGATTTGGCAATGCGGAAGGCGCTGGCGTCGGAGGTTGCGCCCTCGACATGGATCGATACCTGCTTGGTCGCTCCCTCGCCGTCGCGCACCACCTGGATGGCAAGATCGAACAGCACATCCTTCAGCGCTTCACCGAAGGTCTCGGCGCGCGGATCGTCGAGGCTGTCGATCGCCTCGACCCGCGCTTTGCCGGTAGCAAAGGCCAGCAACGTATCGGATGTGGAGGTGTCGCTGTCGACAGTGATGGCGTTGAAGCTGGTCTGTACATGGCGCGCCAGCAAGGCCTGCAGCACCGGCGCCGCGATCGGCATGTCGGTGACGACGAAACTCAGCATGGTGGCCATGTCGGGGGCGATCATGCCCGATCCCTTGGCGATGCCGTTGATCTTCACTTCCACGCCATCGATCTCGAGGATGGCGCCTGAAAGCTTGGGGAAGGTATCGGTGGTCATGATGGCCTTGGCCGGATCCATCCACGGACCATCATTGAGACGCGTCGCCATGGTGTCGAGCACACCAGCGAACTTGTCGGCATTGAGCGGTTCGCCGATGACGCCGGTCGAGGCCAGGAAGACTTCGGACGGCGCGCAGCCCAGGGCCTTGGCGGCATAGTCAGCCGTCAGCGCCACGCTTTCCTTGCCCTTGGCGCCGGTAAAGGCATTGGCATTGCCCGAATTGACCACCAGCCCGCGCGCCACACCACCCGGCAGGTTGGCCTTGCACCAGTCCACCGCCGCCGAGGAGCACTTGGATTTGGTCAGCACGCCCGCTGCGGTCGTCCCCTCGTCGAACGCCATCAGCAGCACGTCGGTGCGGTTCTTGTACTTGATTCCGGCCTCAGCGGTGGCGAAGCGTACCCCGGATATGGCCGGTAGATCCGGGTAGGATTTGGGAGCGAGCGGGGAAACCGGGTGGGCCATGTGCCGAGCCTTCTGGAGCAGACGAATTCGGCCTCCGGTGTGCCCGAAACATAAGGCATTCGCAAGACTTCGAGCCGTCCCGCAGGGCAAAACGCTCCGGTGGAGCATTTTGAGGCGAGAAGGCCATGAGCGCTACGCGCGAATGGCAGAGCCGTACGCCTGACGCGTCAGCCGGCCCGGCGGCCACCGAACCGCGAGCGCAGCGCCACCGCGACCCCGGCCAACCCGATAACCGCCATGCCGACGAAACCCAGCCCATCCGGCAGCTGGCCGAAGACCAGCCAGCCCAGTATGCCCGCCCACAGCAGATGCAGATAACCCATCGGCGCCAGCAGCGACGCCTCGGCATAGCGGTTGGCGGCGGTGAAGCAGAAATGCCCGAGGCCAGCCGTCAACCCGAGGCTGACGAACAGCGCGATCTCGAACGGGCTTGGCACCGCGTTAAACCAGAACCACGGCATGGCCAGCCCGAAACAGATGGCGCCCACCAGCGCCGAATAGAACAGCAGCGCCAGTGTCTTCTCGCTGCGCGCCAGAACGCGCGACAGCAGGTAATAGGTGACGGTGACCCCCACATTGCACAAGGCGAAGGTCACCCCGGCCGGATCGAGCCCGCCGCCGGGCCGGGCGATCAGCACCACGCCGGCAAAGCCGCCCAACGCCGCCAGCCAACCGATGAGGCCGATCTGCTCGCCGAGGATCGGTCGCGCCAGCACCACCACCAATATGGGCGAGAGATAGATGATGGAGACAGTCTCGGCGATCGGCATGCGTTGCAGCGCCAGCCCGGCGAACAGCGTCGCCACGACCAGGCAGAGCGACCGCACCAAAACCAGTCCGGTGCGCCGTGTCGTCACCAGCTCCGGCCCCCGCGTCGGACCGAGCAGCGCAAGCATCAGCAGCGCATGGACGATGTAGCGGATGGCCGCCACCAGCGGCACATCATGGGTGGCAACGAGATACTTGTTAGTGGCGTCATTGGTAGCGAACAGCATGGTCGCGGCGATGGCCAGCCCGATGCCGAGCAGGGGCCGGTGTTCCGTCAGGCTCACCGGGGGCTTGGCCGCACTGTCCACTTCGGCGCTGACGTCGGCAACCGCCTGTTCACTCATCGTCGTCTCCTCGCAGCCCGGCGCCATCGTCGGCGCGCCATCCTATAGAGCGGCCGCAAGGCCGATTAGCCCGCCGACGGCGCATGGGTCCATGAACACCATTCATCAATAGCTTGCACCCTCAAACAGGGTTTCGCCGGACCGGCGCATTTGCTATCCACGAGCCCGTGGTCTCGTAGCTCAGCAGGATAGAGCACCGGATTCCTAATCCGGGGGTCATGGGTTCGAATCCCGTCGAGATCACCACCCTAAGTCTGCCAAAGCAGATGAGATCGGCCAGAGCCATGCGGTTCGGATTTCAAACCACGATCATCGATTGGCGCGGCCCGGCACCATTCTTTTTTGCGCCCATCCCTGACCAGCACATCGCCGCGATAGCCGACGCCGCCAAACGCGTCACCTATGGTTGGGGCATGATCCCGGTGGATGCCACGATAATGGGGGTCGATTTCATCACCTCGCTCTACCCCAAGGATGGCGGCTATCTGCTGCCCATCAAGGACGCGGTGCGCAAGAAATGCGAGCTCACAGTCGGCGACGTGGTTGATGTCGAGCTGACAATTCGCCCGCGGAACCGATAGAATTCGGGCTTTCTCGACGATGTGATGGCCGGCTAACGCCCCGTTAAGCCAAAAGCAGGCTCCTGGCGCTATGGAAGGGCAACACCATCTTTTGGCCTTGCTGGCCCCCTACTCGGCCAACACCTTTCTTCGATCAGGATTTGCTTCATGACCGCTTTGCGCCTCTCCAAGCCGGCCATTCTGCCGCTCGCCGCCATTCTCGCCGGGCTTGCCATTTCTGCCTGCAGCATGGGTGGCGGCAGCAGCGCCGGCATAGCATTGGCGCCGGGACTTTCGGCTCGCATGGACCAGCCGGGCGCCAGCCTCGACAAGGCGCAGGCCATCGCCATCATCAATGCCTATCGCGCTACCAACGGCCTGCCGGCCCTGACTCCAGATCCGGCCCTCGACGGCACCGCCCAGGTGCTGGCCAACCAATATGCCCAGACCGGCACGCCGCCTAAGACGCCGCAGGACCTTGTGGTCATGAAGCTGAGTGCAGGCTACGCCACCTTCGCCGAGACCTTCTCGGGCTGGCGCAACAATCCGGCCGACGCCGCCGGCCTCAAGGCCAACGCCACCAAGGCCGGTGTGGCCGTCGCGTTTAACCAGAGCTCGGCTTATGGCGTGCATTGGGTGCTCGTCCTTGACCAATGAGGTCATCGACGCGCGTGGCCTCAAATGCCCGCTGCCGGTATTAAAGATGGAAAAGCGCCTGGCGGCCCTGCCGCCGGGTACCACACTGATCGTGCTGGCCACCGATCCCATGGCCAAGATCGATATTCCGCTGCATTGCCGGCAGCAGGGACATGATTGCGCCGTCACCACCGAAGGCGACGTGTTGCGCTTCACGATCGAGAAGCACTAGCGCCTAGAGATTAGCCGGGCGCGGCCGCGGATATGGGACGCCGACACCCACCGACGCCGGCAGGCCGGGCCGCAGGTCCCCGCCCAACGACGCTTCTGTGGTCGGCACCGCGAAGACCGGCACATGCGGCGGCCGTGGACGTGGCAAGGCAACACCAGTGGCAAGCCGGCCGAGATCGGTGGCCACATAGCTGCTGGGCACCACCGTGTCATTGAGATAGCTGGGCTGGCCTTCCAGCCCCATCGGGAACGCCGCTTCCTGCGCCGCGACGTAGGTCTTGGCATCCTTGCCGCAAATCAGCGGTCGCATATCGACCGGCGCCGCGCCTGCATTGTTGGGCACATTAAGGATGGTCTGCCCGCTTGGCCGCGCGGCGCCCGAAAGACCCTTGAGAACCAGCTCGGTCGTGCGCTCATTGCGCTCACGGCCCGAGGATGCCCCAAGGATCACGGCCATCATGCGGCGGCCATTGCGTTCGACCGTT
>NZ_JAIVFV010000302.1 GCF_020829445.1 Nostoc sp. CHAB 5836 | reverse complement strand
AAGACTTGTAAACTTTTTCTTTACTTTCGCTGATTTGAGCAGATACACCAAACAAGCCAGCACTAAGTGTCCCAGCACCGAGCAGCATTCCGGTTGTTACTCGGTCAGTATTTAAGAAAAAAGGAGCAGACAAACACATTACTGCACTAGCTCCTAAACTACACAATATTGTTCGCTCAACTTGAATCACCCCACTGGCAGTTAATCGTTCTAGTTCAAATGGCATAAAATTATCTCACCCCCAAAGCAACACCAGCACAAACCAAAGTCAGGAACACAAACACGAATATCACCCCAGGCATTAACCCAATGGTGAAAGTTTTACGGTTGAAACCGAATCCCTTGACGACTAAACCAGCGAAGTTGAATAACCCTACAGACATACCGCAAATGCAAATCATACTAATGATCCACACTACGAATTGACTAACAGGACTGGCAACTGATAGAAACCCCATTAGCATTGACAGCCCCAATCCACAAACTGCATATCCAAAGAAAGATAGTTTGATTGTCATGACTGCTCCTAAAATCTGAAGCTTTCCCCTACTTCATCAAAGGCTTTCTCGTATCCCCCCAATTGGCGCTGCTGCTCAATAGAACCGAAAGCATGACGGATCACTGCTTCTCCATGTAACGCCCTAGTACGCTGCAAATCTTCCTCAACCTTCATGGCTTCACTCGAATATGCTAATTGGTTTTTATACATCTCTGCCAAAGATTGCAACTGTTTGAGCTTGTGGCGAGAAAACTTTGTATGTAACCACTTCTGTGCCTTCAAAGTGCCAGCCACTTCTGCTTCATCCAATACCTGCTGTGCTGTAGTGTAAGCAGGTAATGTGTAGCGTTGGCGGATTGATGAAGGGAGATTTCCCTCAATAGTCGTTGCATCTCCCACTCTTAAATCCGTTGAAACTACGCCATCATTTTTGCTGCCGAATAGACCAGGAAGCCACTTACCTAACATTGCTATAAGTCTCCTGAATTTGTTGAACTGATTGACCGATGTAACGATAAATACCGTAGATGCTGATGAAGGAAAACATCAAAATAGTGAAGGCTGCAATCACGCCTTGAGCCATCATTCCCCGTTGCATTAATTCTTCAATCTGTCTATTCTCCTTTGATCGCAGTCTCGATTCATCAATAAGTTGCTGGAGGATGAGGAATTCTTCTGAAGAGAGGTTTTCTAGTGTTAGCCCTGACAGATTCAATTCGCCGTCCTTCTTCAGGTGAATATTCAATTGTTTGTGACGAGTTTGGTCTTGTTGCTCCATAGAATGCCACGCCTAATACAAGAGTTAATAGCAGCAGATTTAATACTGCTGCTAACAAGATCAATTTATTCGGCTGCATTTGCGAACTGAGCGCCGAAAATACCCGCAACGAGTTGTTCACCGATGTCACGAAAGGATTCCACGTCAGCTTCTTCCTCCATCGCTTTAGAGACAAACTTACTCACCACATCCTTGGGAGCATTACGAATTGTGGATAACAACTGGTCTGCTTTGTCGGTTGTGTAAGCGTCAATCCCTACGCTTAGAACATCTTCTAAGGATTGAATTTCAAGGTTTGAAACCTGGGATGCATGAGCAATAGCTCCTTGCAATGGAGGAGTGGATTTACGACGGGGTGAGTTTTTACCTAACTTGCCATTGCCATTTTTGGACTTGCTATTTGTAGCCAGTTTTCCGGACGCAAGCCTAAGCTCAAGAATCTGAGTAGCGATCGCTTGGGCTTGTTGATCGGTCAATTGGTCGATGTCAGGATTAATCGAGGTTTCAACCGTTGGCTTTGGGTATTGCAGCGAAGGTACAGGCAAAACTGAGGCACTTAGAACAAATTGTGAGAGACAATCTCAAGCCTTGTATTACACGGAAGAAAGAGCCTATACATCCATGTAATACAAGGCAAAACGATTCGCTTCAACCGTGTAATACATCATCGCCAAACTTTTCGGTCTACTGAATATAGATTGGCGTAAACACCCTACGCTCTATTGGTACGCCATGTTAGGGAGAACCATAAAAATAAATATCCAGGCGATCGCCTTTTCACGAAGTTGGTAAGAAATCAGGGGGAAAGTGCAGAAATTTTTGTAAGGTAGTTCAATAAAGAGGAGATTGACGCAGGAGAATAGAGTTTAATGAGTAGGACAAATTCCCCAATTTTAACTGACAGTGAAACCTTAGAGGAAGTTGTTAACTGTTTAACAGAACATATTCCGATAAAAACCCAAGGGGAGTGTGAACAACAGACGATTTTTGAAATTTTAATTCGCGCTGCCACACAGCGAGATAGTATAGAGAACACTAGTAAAGTTTTAACAAATGTGCCTACGAGCAAGAATATTTATTATCATTTAGGAAAATATTCAGATTTGAACTCCCTGGAATCAGATTTGAATACAGCGCTTCAAAGTCGGATACCAGATGGGATTCAAAAAGGAAAAAATAAAATTGCTATCGACTTTAACTTAATTCCGTATTATGGCGAACCATCACCATTAGAGGAACCATATATTTATAGAAGTCAAGCTAAAAGTGGTACGTGTTCATTCTATGCTTAGGCAACTTTATATTTAATGAAGAAAAATCAGCGAGTAACTCTAGCTATTAAAGCTGTCCGAAAAGAAGATACAATAGTAGCCATTATCACTTATCTTTTAGCACTACTTGAGCCTTTAAAATTAAAAATTGAGCGATTGCTTTTAGACAGAGAGTTCTTCTGCGTACCAGTAATTCGGTGGTTGCAAGCTTTAGATATCCCCTTTGAAATGCCAGCTATTATCCGAGGTAAACATGGAGGAACTAGACAATTAATTAGAGGTCGGCGTAGTTAGAAAACAACTTACACGTTGAATAGCGACAAATATGGTTCAGTTACATTTCAAGTCTGGATAGTTTGTACATATAAGAAAGGGAAAAGACGAGCGCATGGACGAGAATTTTTTGTTTATGCTGTCTATAAAGTTAAGTTGTCATTACATTCAATACATGATGACTACCGTCTTCGCTTTGGAATTGAAAGCAGCTATCGGATGAAAAATCAATGCCGTATTAAAACAACTATTAAAAATCCAACTATTAGGTTTCTATTTATAGCTTTGGCTTTTTTAATTATTAATATTTGGATTTATCTATTATGGCATTATCTTAGTACTTTAAGAAGTAGTAAAACAGCTTTCTCTGATCTATTTACTCTCAAACAAATGCTGGAATTTTTACGTCAAACTATAGACCGCGACTATGGGGTAGTTAATGAAGTGTGTTTGACGTAGGACTGACTGGGAGCAACGCGAAAAAGTGAGATCATCGTAAAAAGAGCTCTTGAGGCAGGGGGAGCAGGGGGAGTGAAGAGACAATTTTCGTATTTTTTACTACCGCCATAGCCCGGAATACACGTATTTCTTTGCTTCCCCTGCCTCCCCTGCCTCCCCTGCCCCCCCTGCTCACAAAATCGCGTTGCTCCCGGACTGACTTGGGTTGATTCTGGGAGGTGATTCATAAGTTTCCTTTATGATTTATCAAAACAGCTTAACTTTTTTAGACTCCGAGCAAACTGTATCATACACTACTTTTTTTTGACGATCGCAAAACTTTTCGGTCTACTGAACTTCACAATTTCCACCGCGATTACTCAGCCGAGGGAATATTGAAAAGATGCAATTTGATACTTGGTTGCTAGCAGCTATCGACGCTTATAAGTTTTCTCGTTCCTCAGCAAAGATTTTGGCATGGACTAATAATAGAATTAATACTCTCAATCAGCAAATTCGGATTAAAACTTACAGGATAGAAGTGAAAAATGACCTGGGGAAAGAAGCACGCTTGTCTATGATTCATCCTGACGATTGGGACTTAATTAACTTTGCGGTTGCTGAGGCTAAAAAAGGAATTTTTCAACTACCAGTTAAACAGAGAAGTCATGCTTGGCGGGAATATTATGAATTTTTAGAAACTTATAATTTAGTCGTTAAGGGGAGCTTAATGCACCGACTACAGTACGGCTATGCAATTACTGTACATCAATCTCAAGGCGGGACATTTTGTGACTTGAAGAAGATTTTGGACAGCTTTTGGAAGGAGAAGTTGGACAAGTTGTAAGCTGAAATACCTAAAACTTCGTTAACTCATATCTTGCACCGGGAAATTTGAATGTCAATTCCACAACTAAGTATGAAATTTCGCATTCGTTCAAAGTAGAGTAAAATTAACGACAGTAATAGTTGTGGAAAGCAAGTTTGAAAAGCAAGTTG
>NZ_JAIVFV010000301.1 GCF_020829445.1 Nostoc sp. CHAB 5836 | reverse complement strand
TTGATTTATCGTCATTGCGTAATTGGTAAGTTGAAAAGTGAGCTACTACAACATTCAATAAAATCCTTATGCAATAAGGATTTTGAGCTTAACCCGGTTTTCTGTTCCAATAATACTCACGCCCCGATAAATGGAAGGCACAAGCGCAAAGAAGTCAAAAAGTTGTTTATGTCGCTTGTCGCCTTCTAGATGAAAAATGGTCAGCTGAGGGGAAACAAATAGATTCTTACCTTTGACTGTATGCAGACCAATGTATAATCAATTTAAACTAGGATTATTCACCACTGAATCAATTTTTATTAAGCGGGTGCTTGACCGGAAGAGGCAAACGAGCCACGCAGTGGCGATGTGCGTCTGAGGTCAAGCACCCGCAACTTATTTAATCCTTGAACCTCCTCACGAACTTAAAAGTTCCTACCGCCTTATCCCCAAGCAATCAAGTCATTTGCTCTGCGGCTCGTTTTCCGGTCAATGAAGCAGCATTTCAGGAGCGTTGCAGAAACCGTAAAAGCAGCGCTATCCGCGACACATACCAGATTCAGGATTCGTCCGCCTCAATCATGACATCATAATCCTGCCCACCATAAAAAATCCCGTGGATCATCACCCTGTCACCTTTTACCGAAAAGGCAACCGTGACACGCTTGGCATAGCCAACGATCCGCAACCCCGGACGTAAATCATCACGCTTCGTTCCGCGTTCTGGAAACAGGGAAAGACGCTGGCAGAAAGCAACAATGCCACTGATGTAACCCTCCGCCCGCTCTTCCCCGCCATGTGGAGCAATATAACTGTAAAGTGCGTCAAGTTGGCGCTCGGCGCGTGGCGAAAAGATGACCTTGTATTGCTTCATCTAGCCGTTTGCTTGGGTCATGCGCTTGCGGTAATTGGAGCGAACACGCGCCACCATATCTTCTGCCAGAATGCCTAAGCTTTCATCCGCCTCGCATTCGTCATAACTCTTGACGACTTCTGAGCGCAACCACTTCTCTAAAGCGGCATCACGCGCCATTATGGTGCGAAGCCCGTCGCGGATCACTTCGCTCTCCGTCGCATACTCGCCGGAACTGACCTTGGCTTTGACCATCTCCATCATGTCATGCGGCAACGTAATGCTAAGGGGCTGTGTGGTTCTCATAAGATATTCTCCTTCCTGAAAGGATTTTAGCACAGTGTAGGATTAAATCATACACATACATATTTAAAAGCGAAAAGCGGGGGAGCTGCACCAAAGTGAATTGCTCCTGAAAGCCGCCTGAAAGTTAAGTGAAACTTATCACCCCGCCGCCATCCACCGATAAGATTTCATCATTACCCGCACCGGGTCACGGAAAACCAGGCTTGTTGGCTGGTACGCTAGAAAAATGTAAAAAGCTAATTTACCAAAAAGCTAATTTTACAAAATTAACTTTAGCTAAAAAGCTAATTTTAGTATTTGACAAAATAATTAAATAAGCTTAAGTTAAATAGCTAATTTGATATATATGCTGACAATTACCGTAAGCTCGTTGAGTGGCGGTCAGGGCAAGACGACAACTTGCCTGTTCCTTGGTCGGCTGCTATCACGCCAGGGGTTCACCACCTTAATGCTCGACTCCGATCCCCAACATAATCTCACTACCTATCTGGGGTTCGAGTTAGAAGCCAACCAACCAACCCTATTGGAGTTTCTGAAAAAAACAGTCGCACCAGAAGACTGCATCTACCCGACTCAAGACAACGACAATTTATTTCTTATCCCCGCCGATGACCAACTCGATACCGTACAAGATTATTTATCTAACAGTGGAGTAGGTGCAACCTTACTCAAGCGACGATTGTCAGCCATCAGCAAAATTTTCCAAGTTTGCATTATCGATGCCCCACCCCAGAGATCGCAAATTTGTTTAACAGTAATTGGCGCAGCAGATTTTTTAATCATTCCCGCAGAAGCATCGGTCAAAGGTTACGGTTCGCTCGTGCGGACGCTCGACTTACTAAGCGGCTTGCGAGATGTCGGAGCCACGAATGCTGAAATCTTAGGTATACTACCCTTCCGCGATCGCTGGTTTGGTAACACCCAAGCGCAAGAAAGTCGGGCTGCTGTAGATGGAATGCGTGACGAAGTTGGCGAAAAGTTAGTTCTACCTTCAATCCGCGAGTCAGAACGTTACAAGCAGGCCATCAACAAACGTACAACCCTCTCGCAGTTGGGATACACCGACCTGGAATATCCATTTGAAATGATAATCTCGAAAATCCGCACGGATATTGGGAGCAAATAAAAATGTCAGATAACGTACTCAACCAACTACGCAACAAACGCAATCGCCCAACAGTTACACCACGTCAGGATGCACTTGTTCCTCAAGAACAGCCCCAAGCTCAAGCACAGGAGCAAAACTCATTGCCACAACCCACCCCAGTTACAGAACTTGCCAACTCAACTGCTGCTACAGCTGACACACTTGGAGAACTCAAAGCCGAACTCGAAAAATACCCCCAAACTCGGCGACATTCGGCAATCGTTCTAGAAAAAGACCTCGACCAAGAATTGACACGGTTTTGTAAAGAATTAGGCATCACAGTTGAGGTCTTTTTAGAAGCTGCCTGGACTGTTGCTAGTACTGACAATGCGCTTACAGAAAAAATTACCACGGAAGCCAAGCGCCGCTATGACCAACGTAAGCGGGTTGGGCAAATTAAACGGTTAATCACAATGTTGAGCAACCCTTCAAAGTAAATAATGAGCCTCAATACCCAAAAAGAAGATTTCAGTTACGCTTATGTGTATGCCGTCACTGCAACTGCTGGCTACTCCTTGCAAGCAGCCACACGTAGGTTAGATGATAGCGGCATCGACGCTACAATTACCGTACCAGGAAAACTTAACTCCAAGCGTCTGCCGAGATTTGACGTACAAATTAAATCTACATCCCAAGATGTTAAGAGAGAAACATCCATCAAATACCGACTCAGCGTCAAAAACTATGATGAACTCCGGGAAGATGACCCCTTCGTGCCACAACTATTAATAGTTGTTTTAGTGCCAGAAGAAGTTAGTGACTGGTTATCTCAAACCGAAGAATCCATATCCCTCAAACGCTGCGGTTACTGGCTATCGTTGCGCGGACAACCAGCGATTGATAACAAGACGAACATCACTGTGGAAATTAAGCGTCAAAATATATTTAGCCCCGACGCACTCAAAACCATAATGTCACGCATCGCCGTTGGAGAAACCCTATGACAGCTATCTTCCCGGATGTCGATAAATTTAAATATATCGACCCGCTACAAGTAGAAGCTTACTTAGTCGCGCTAGGTTGGCAGCAACAGCAACGTCATGGTGATAAAGCTTCCATTTGGACTCTAGACGGTTTTGAAATTCTACTTCCCCTCAAAGGAGAAATTATCGACTTCTCTCGTCGCATGGGGGAAGTCGTCGAAACTCTCGCGTTGGCAGAAACCAGAGATCAACAGTCAATTTTGGGTGACTTAATTACAAATGCACCTAATACCACCATTCAAGCAGTCGTCACGCACATCGCTACACCCAACGCAGATCACCTGAGTGGAGAAATTACCTTCTTGGGCGTTGTTGTTGATAAACTGCGTCCCATCCACACTGAATTAGCTGATCGCGACTACATCCTGGCACTGAAGGCTTACCAAGAACGCCTACCCGTCTACTGCACAGGTGACTTAATCAAGTCTAACGGTATATTCGTTCTGAAAAATCCCCATAAATTTCGCCTGGATGACACTGAATAATTTTCCTACACCGTGATATTCCTTGGCTGAATATTCCAGATTACGAATGATTGCTTCTTAGACACAAAGCGCCTTATAGCCAAAATGGGTGAAGAGAAAAATAGTTCTCGCAATCTCTAGGGGCTGAAAGGGTTGTGATGGCGGCACATTTAGAGGAGGATTGATCCTAAAGCTTCTTTTCACTGCCCGTGAATACCCGTGCGATCGCTAATTTCAATTTCAACCCAGAATCGCTGGCGTTAACCGAACCAGTACCTCTGACGCTACACCCAGCTGAAGTTTATCTTAACAGTCTAGGTGAGGGTTCGCGGCGGACAATGCGGGAGGCGTTAAATGCGATCGCTCAACTGTTAACCAGTGGTACTTGTGATGCAAGTACTTTAGATTGGTCAAAATTGCGTTACCAGCATACTGCTGCGGTACGGTCGGTGTTGATGGAAAAATACAGCCCAGCGATGGCAAATAATTGGACTTTGGACAAAAAAGAAGTGTTCGCGTTTGATTTACGCGAACTTACAATCTACGCATCATAAATTACCCCAGTTATTTTTCAAACTGAGTCCAACTGAGTTAAACGCCTAAAGCCTAAGAA
>NZ_JAIVFV010000300.1 GCF_020829445.1 Nostoc sp. CHAB 5836 | reverse complement strand
GCAAAAACTTTTTCCATGTCACTGATTATCGGTGAAATCGAAAAAGTAGAACTACCGTAGCACAGAGGTTTCAGCGTCAAGTTGAGCGTTGGCAAAAAATGGATAAAGTCGAGCTTAGAGGATGTTTTAAAAGTCCTCTTCTCGGTAACAAAAGGTTTTAGATCCCCCTAAATCCCCCTTAATAAGGGGGGCTTTGATTCCAGTTCCCCCTTTTTAAGAGGGGTTATACCAATTTTTTATTAAGTGCAAAGATACGATTATAATACAATACGGTTCAGTTAGGGCTAAAACTCTGTTACAAAGTCAATTTTTTAACGAACCGCCTTCGCGAAGCGTCTCGTAGAGAAGACGCCAAGGACACAGAGAGAAGAAAGAAATGCTTAACTGAACTGTATTGGATTATAATAAATGAATTTTCTCACAATTCTAGGATTAGCTGCCGCTACAATAACCACAATATCTTTTTTGCCACAGATGTTTAAAACGTGGCAAACAAAATCAGCAAAAGATGTTTCTTTGGTGACGCTGATTACATTCATAACTGGTATTTTTTTGTGGTTAATTTATGGAATATATCTACAATCCTTGCCAATTATTCTTGCTAACGCCGTGACATTGGTTTTTAACTTCATTATTCTATGGCTTAAAATTAAATATAGATAAACTTGCCTCTAACAAACACCTGTGACATCATCTGTATTTGACTCTGAACGCCTTCTATTTACGCCCACCACCCCAGACACCAACGCTATCCCCATAAT
Source organism: Nostoc sp. CHAB 5836 (assembly GCF_020829445.1). Classification (GTDB taxonomy): domain Bacteria; phylum Cyanobacteriota; class Cyanobacteriia; order Cyanobacteriales; family Nostocaceae; genus Nostoc. Next base: position 3,619 of record NZ_JAIVFV010000300.1, on the reverse strand, counting down.
TTTCGCCTTTCCCAACGAGTACAGCGTAGGTATCACTAGCCTTGGCTATCAGGTAGTTTGGGCAACTTTTGCAATGCGTGATGATGTGCAGGTGAGTCGCCTGTTTACCGATACTCACGAACAACTCCCCAGAACGCCGGAAATTGTGGGATTTTCTATTTCGTGGGAACTGGATTATGTGAATATTCTAAATTTGCTGGAATCTTTGGATATTCCAATTCTAGCAACCTCTCGTCATGATTCTCATCCGATAATTTTTGGTGGTGGCCCAGTTCTCACTGCTAACCCCGAACCTTTTGCAGATTTTTTTGATGTAATTTTGCTAGGCGATGGCGAAACTCTGTTAGGGAATTTTATTGAGGCTTACAAAGAAGTAAGAAATGCCCCAAGACAAATTCAACTAAAAAGACTTGCACAAATACCAGGAATTTATGTACCAAGTTTGTATGAGGTGGAATATCACACAAGAGATGGTGCAGTAAAGTCTATTAAACCAATTTCTCCCGAAATTCCCGCAGTGGTGCAAAAGCAAACTTACCGGGGAAACACTCTATCAGCATCGACTGTAGTCACCGAAAAAGCCGCGTGGGAAAATATTTACATGGTGGAAGTGGTGAGAAGTTGTCCAGAAATGTGCCGCTTTTGTTTGGCGAGTTATCTCACACTGCCTTTTAGAACAGCCAGTCTGGAAGATTCATTAATTCCAGCGATCGCCAAAGGTTTAGAAGTCACAAATCGGTTAGGATTATTGGGGGCTTCTGTTACACAGCATCCAGAATTTGAAGCTTTGCTAGATTATATTAGTCAGCCAAAGTATGATGATGTTCGTCTCAGTATTGCCTCAGTGCGAACCAATACCGTAACAGTCCAACTAGCAGCAACTTTGACCAAACGAGACACGCGATCGCTTACCATTGCTGTAGAGAGTGGTTCCCAAAGAATCCGCCAAATCGTCAACAAAAAGCTGCATAACGACGAAATCATCCAAGCTGCGATCAACGCCAAAGCTGGCGGATTAAAAAGCTTGAAACTTTACGGAATGGCAGGAATTCCTGGTGAAGAAGCAGAAGATTTAGAGCAAACTGTAACGATGATGCGTAATATCAAAAAAGCTGCGCCAGGATTGCGCTTAACATTCGGATGCAGCACCTTTGTACCCAAAGCACACACGCCGTTTCAATGGTTTGGGGTGAATCGCCAAGCCCAAAAGCGGTTGCAGTTTTTGCAAAAACAGCTAAAACCGCAGGGGATAGAATTTCGCCCAGAAAGCTACAATTGGTCGATTATACAAGCTTTATTGTCCAGAGGCGATCGCAGACTCTCCCAACTTCTCCAACTTACTCGTGACTTTGGCGATTCATTGGGTAGCTACAAACGTGCTTTTAAACAACTCAAAGGACAAATCCCCGACTTAGATTTCTACGTCCACACCGAATGGTCAACAGAACAAGTGTTACCCTGGAGCCACTTGCAAGGGCCTCTGCCACAGTCTACACTACTAAAGCATTTGGCTGATGCTAAGAGTTATATCAATCCATCGCCAAAAGAATTGCAGCCAGTGCTGGGAGGGACTCGTTAATAGGGAAGATGAGGGGGATGAGGGGGATGAGGGGGATGAGGGGGATGAGGAGGATGAGGGGGATGAGGGGGATGAGGGGATAATTAATAACTAATGCCCAATGCCCAATACAACTCTACCAGAGGCTGCGCCAACGACAACTCTACCAGACGCACTCGCGAACGCGCTTGGTGAGCTTAGTCGAACGCGAGTGCGTCCCGCTCTTAAGGGCAGTACAAGTGCCCCATGCCTAATACCATTGAATTCATAGCTGAAAACTTGATGCAAAACACAGCTGAGTATTACTGCGCCTATTGCGGCGAAACGAACTTAACTTTTATTGATTTGAGCGCTGGAGGACAGCAATCTTACGTTGAAGATTGTCAAGTTTGCTGTAACCCAAATATTTTGTATGTGCGGGTTGATGAAGATACCCTAGATATCGAGATTGATACCGAATCCGAAAGTTGAATTTTAGGTTTTTCTTTCCATGCTGCACTTTAAACATTCCTCAATAATTAATGCCTCACTAGAAGTTGTTTGGAAATTTCATGAAAGGTCAGATATTTTGCAACTGCTGAATCCACCTTGGCAGCCTGTCCAAATTGTTCGTCGTGAGGGAGGTCTGAATGTGGGGGCTATCACCGAATTTCGTCTGTTTCTTAGCCCATTACCCTTAACTTGGTTAGCGCGTCATACTGAATGTGAAAAATATCGCCTGTTTACCGACGAACAGATATCTGGCCCCTTTGAGTATTGGGTACATCGACATGAATTTGAACCGGAAGATGGCAAAACCAGGTTAACTGACGCTATTTCCTTCTCTATGCCTGGTGGAGAAATAGTTGAATTTGCCAGTGGTTGGTTAGTGCAAGTGCAACTAGAAGCGATGTTTCGCTACCGTCACTATATAACTAAACGCGAGTGCGAATCCTGATCAGCTACAGCGCTTTTCAAGTAATTGAACTACACCGAATTAACTGCGGCGGGGTAGCCCCTAAATTCTATTTATGGGGGCAATACCGCTCCCAATACTGCGTAGTAGGCAAGTTTAGCTTGTGGAAAACTTGTGGAAAAGTACTATAGTTTTTCCACAAGCTAATTATACCTAATTAAGCTTTACCAGCAAAATCTCAAGTTTTACCCAGTTTTTTCCACAAAAAGTCAGATTTTTTCGATAATTTAAGTTAAATTTAATCAATTTTTATACGTTACTTAATATTCTCGACTAATTATTCAGCCATCAATGCTAATAATCAGAGTACTGGTTGTGGAAAACTTAAATCTATCTTCAGGATGGTTTTTGGGAACGGCTAGTCATATTGATGCGATCGCTCAGTTGGCGTATTGTTTGTGCTAAAGTGCGATCGCTCTGGTGAAGTTGGGTAATTTTATCGCAACTATAGATCACCGTTGTATGATCTTTACCACCAAACTCCTCTCCGATTCTCGGCAAACTTAGAGCCGTGTGTTGGCGCATCAGATACATTCCTATTTGACGCGCCCAGCTAATTTCTCTTCGTCGCGAGTTACCTTTGAGGTCGTCTATGGAAACATCAAAATTATCCCCCACAACCTTTAAAATTGCTTCTGGGGTAGCTGCCATTTTTTCGTTAGGCGGTTCTAAAACTGGTGTGATATTTTCCACCGTCATCGGTAAGCCCCAAATAGAAATATAAGCCACCGCCCGAATTAAAGCTCCTTCTAACTCTCTAATATTAGAAGTATAGTTAGAAGCAATATACTCAATCACATCGCGGGGAAGACGAATATTTTCATCCTCGGCTTTTTTCTGCAAAATTGCCATTCTAGTTTCTAAATCCGGCTTTTGAATATCTGCAATTAACCCCATAGAAAACCGAGAACAAAGACGTTCTTGCAAGCTAGGAATCTGGTTAGGAGGACGGTCGGAAGCAATGACAACTTGTTTACCAGCTTCATGTAAAGTATTAAAAGTATAAAAGAATTCTTCTTGGGTGTATTCCTTGCCTTCAAGAAACTGAATATCATCAACCAATAAAACATCAGCCGCTCGGTAATGCTCTCGGAAACTTTGCATAT
>NZ_JAIVFV010000299.1 GCF_020829445.1 Nostoc sp. CHAB 5836 | reverse complement strand
AGTAGTGGTATTTTTGATCGAGTCGAAGTTGCGGTGGCGCTACGTGCAACCGCAACTTCCGAGTGCGCGATCGCCTGAATCGACCGTTACCAAGCACCTGGAATTTCATAACCCGCAACTTGGATTACTAGGGAGAAAAGATACGCCAGAAGAATGCACCCAAACAAATCAGATAAGTGGCGGCAAAAAAGATATTGGGGAAGGTTGAACCTCGACAGGATGGACAACTGGGTCTTTGGCAGCAAAGAATCAAACAAACACCTGCTCAAATTTATGTGGTTCAACATCGAGAGACACACTCAAATCAAAGGTACATCCTCACCCGATGACCCAGAATTAAGGCAATACTGGACTAAAAGAGAAAGGAGTAAATCCAAAACTTTAGAACCCAGCAATCAAAAGATAGCAAAAAGACAAAACTATCTATGCCCAGTGTGTTATGAATCTCTATTTAATGGTGAAACTCTTCACCGACACCATATCACTCCGCGACATCAAAATGGCAAAAACCATATTGCCAATTTACAGTTAGTGCATTACTACTGCCATCAACAAATCCACTCTCATAGATTTAAATACTCCCCTCTTCCAGAGGAAGTATTAATCTAACAAAGTAGCATCCTTGACTTGCTTGAGCCGTGTACTTGGAAACTTGTAAGCACGGTTCTTAGGGGGGAAGGAGGCAGTAATGCCTCCGCCCTACCCGACAAGTTTAGGGGCAGAGAAGCGCTTCAGATTCGCGGTCGGGAGCGCTTTCTCTATGTACCTATAATACTAGCTATCTAGCTATATGTCAACCTAATGCTAGATAGCTATTGACAGGAAAGTATTAAACTATTATTCTGTAAGATAGAATTCAATGTAATGGACGTGAAATGTAAACTTCGGGAGTATATGGAGGAACAAGAGTTAACTCAGCAAGAGGTTGCTGCACGAACTGGGTTAAGTCCAACAATTATTGGAAGGCTGTATCACAATCGCTTCAGTCGTTTGGATAATCAGACGGTAATTAAGGTTTGCAAATTATTTAATGCTTCGTTAGGTGAAATGTTTTTTATTGATGAAAGTGCCTAAAGTTAGTAGACCGAAAAGTTTTGCGTTAGCGAAGCTCACGTTCGGTATCGCTGTTGTCAAGCGATGCCGAACGTGAGTGCGTCTCCAAGAGTTGGCTGGCTGCGCCTACGCCCAAGTCTTTGTGAGAATTGCGCTCTCACCAACTCGTGGCTTTCTATTCGTGGCGCATACTGCCGTAACCGTTGCCATTCTTCGATTGTCAATTCATCAAACGGTCAGTGTAGCAGTTCCTCACAGTCAGCGTTGTTGTAAATGCCATCGCCCACTATTTCAAAGCCGTATTTCTCGCACTCGTTGAAAATCTGGCACATGATTTCGTTTTCAGTACTACCATTCGTGTCTGTAGCGTTTTGCTCTTGTACTGGTAAAGAGCCGTCTTTGTAATGTGAGCAGATGTAGCGATCGCAAAGCATGACCGTAGCAGCACGGTGGACTTCCTTGTTGTTCACCATCACCACCCAAGGTCGCGTGTTTGTCGTCGTCGTAACTGATTGCGGCGATCAACTTATCCCCGGCGTAATATTCGTGGTCGTAGAACGAGATTTCGATGGGTGTCAGTGGTATCGAAGCAGGGGTGATGAATTGCTCAGGGTGGGCAGACTGGTGAGCGATGATTGCGTTTATCCAGGTTTCACTACCTCTCTTGTCTCCGGTGGGTGTTACGCCGAGTTCGGCAGCGATTCTTTTGAGGCGCGGGAGGTTGTAGCGTTGAAGAGCTTGCTGTGTGTAGGTTCGATGTGTCATGATATAGATTCCTGTAAAGGTTCAAAAGACGACGCTTTTGCTTACCAGGCTTGGGGTGTCGTCTTTTGTTATTACTATCATACCTACTAACAGTAGGTTGTTCAATAGGTAGTATCATGAGAGTAAGTTATCTATTGGTCACCTTTTCATCAATACTATTAATAGATAGACTACTAAAAGTAGGTTAGTCTATATATATGAATTCAACTCATGACTGTGGAAGTAAGGCTGAAGGAAATTAGGAACGAAAGAGGAATTTCGCAGAATGAACTAGCAAGACGGCTTGAGATGTCGCTGGCCAATGTTCAGAAAATCGAATATGGCAAGGCGAAATCAATACCTTTAGATACGCTAGATAGGTTGTGCAAAATTTTACAATGCGAAGTAGGTGAGTTACTAGTTCGTGTACCAGATGATGATGAGGGAAACTCAGAACTAGCAAAAAGTATGATTATTGAGGCTCAAGTGACAAATGTGTCTACAGATGTTTCTATTCCTAGTCATAGCAAAAAAACAAAATTAATTGAAGAGAAAGGGAAACTAAAATCTCTTATACAAATACTCTCATCAGAGTCAGCTGCATAGAAAAATCCCCTTTATATCTCATATATTCTGGAGTCCCCATGAAAGCAATTAAAGTGATGGCAACCATTAATGAGCATGGGCAACTTACTTTAGATCATCCCTTAATGACTGATAATAACAGTCGTGTTGAAGTAATTGTCCTGATCCCAGAAGCAGCAGAAATTGATGAAGATGAGCCATCTAAAAAAGTGATTGTAGAAGATTTTCGTCAAGCTTGGCATGAAGCTATGACCGGACAAACAATTCCCGTGGGTCAACTTTGGGAAGGACTTGAAGATGTCTGAGCAATCGTTTATTCAAGTTGAAGCCGCGCCAACTTTCAACCGAAATATACGCACCCTCGCCAAGAAATATCGGAGTATTCGTAATGATATACAACCCGTAATTGAACAACTTGAACGGGGAGAGCTACCTGGAGATCAAATATCTGGGATTGGTTATGCAGTTTTTAAGCATTACGTAAGCTCAAACCTTCAATCTGTAGTTGCGGCTTTGAGTTGTAACACTTTTGTCCGTGCGTTTGTAACACTTTCGCCAACAGTATCTTCGCTATATTTACCCCTACTTGGAGTACTCTAAGTACAACCCTCGTTGAGCAGATTCAGTACAGTAATAGTAGCAAAATTACCTTTGATTCTCAGATTCTCCCTGCTGTAGTTGTTGCACTACTTCTACTGATAAACCAGTAATCCGAGCGACCGCATCAACAGTCATACGTTCTGCTAGTAAGTTTCGGGCAATTTCATGAGCTTTTTGTTGACTTCCTTCTTCTCGCCCTTCTTCTCGCCCTTCTTCTCGCCCTTCTTCCTTGCCTTCGGTTTTAATTTGTTGGTAAATCACAGACTCTCGCATGATGTCTCTCCTGAATAAACGTGCAATCACTTCTTGTTCTAATACTAACCCGGCCAGAATTGCAGAGGCGGCAGCAATATTGCTTTGTGTCCGCCGGTCAGCAATTTTGTCAACAGCCGCAGCCGACAGTTGTAACGTAGCAACTTTATTCTCAGTAGCACTCAAGACCGCAAAGGGGAGTAATCCTGGTGTCGTCAAAAATATCTCACTTGGCTGCTCCCACAAACGAATCACTGAAAATTCGTGTCGCAAACTTCCAGCAGTGAAAGTAGTTTGATACACCTTCTCCGATTCGGTTTTATCTAAGTAAATTACCACTTGGTGCATTCGTTTCTTGGGAAAACGGCGATACACCCTCAAACGATAATCAGCCATCCGAAAAGGCATATCTTCATCGGGCTTGGTCTGAAATTCAACGTGGAGAACAACTTCGTCTGACTGCAACAATATTAATGCATCAGCACGAATAGGTTCTAAAGACAATTCTGTAGGACTTAATTTAGTCAAAGTAATGGGTTCTCCTAATAACCAAGTAGCGAAATCAGGAGAATACATTTCAGCGATGAATTTGCAGGTGTTATCAAACATGAACGAATTTTATCAGATATCAGCTACTTCCTTGAAGAACTCACGGAACAAGAAATAGTTCAAGGGATTGACAAACACTATAGCGAAGGTATAAAATCAATTCGCTTTTTCACCCATTCGCAATTCGCAATTAAACCAAGCCCCCAAGCCAGACACTTCGGCTGGGGTAATGACAAGCCTTGCTCCCGATGTGGATTATTTCTCTACGAGACGCTACCGCGAACGCGCCACAAGAGGCGAGGTTTTTACCTTTTCCCTTCTTGATAAAAGAATTTAAGTTATCTATAGAAGCTCTTATTTTCTCTAGAAACAAGGAGCAAGAAAATGAGCCTGACTCACTTTAATCACTCAAAAACCAGAGAATCGTCTTTAAGGAAAGCATTACGACAGATACAACACAGGAGCAATGCGATCGCTGCTAGTCAAACATCCTCTCAGGCTCCTGTTTAACAAAGTTTAGGAGGGGAGCAATGCGATTTTGTGAGCTGACTCCAAAGGTCGTGCGATCGCCGATCATCAATGCTGAGTATATGCGTATCTTAAAATACTTAGAAAGTGAATATTTTCACTAGAATTCATCTTTTTGATAT
>NZ_JAIVFV010000002.1 GCF_020829445.1 Nostoc sp. CHAB 5836 | reverse complement strand
GAACGGTAGTTTTAGTTTTTGAATTTTATGGATAACCTGTAGAGTGGAAAAAGTATTTGCTAAAAAGCCAGGGTTTTTGCCGCATAAAGAAAACCGAGTTCTTAATTTTGGATAAAGTCGAGCTTAGGTTAACGATTGTTTGTAGTTGCCGCTTTAGTGCTAAAGCGGCAACTACGAACCTATCAAATTGAACTTGTCATTTACTGACCACCTTAATATTTTTAATTTGGAAGAATTCATCCATACAACAGCTGATTCCTAATTTCATCAACCGTTAGTGTGCTTACCAGAATACCAATCCGTTGCGCTATTTCATAAGCATTTTTCTGAGGCACAACAATAATTCCAAAATGTTCTTTATTTTCATCTATATACTGGAGATGCAACCGCTCGAAATCGACACGGTTATGTGTCAGAATACATCTGCTCATACAAGTTGCAAACTCAAGTTGCTCACGGTCAGTTTTGCCGAGGGTTGCATATTCTGAAACAGTTATTACATCAAAACCACGCGATCGCAACAGTGTAGCAACCAACGCTGACATATCCTCATCGCTGTAAAGCGCAGCAAAAACTGTCACGATTTGCCTAACATAGCTTTTACAGATGGATGTATTAATTCATCGGGTACTCGGTTTCGCTCAATGTATTCATTAATCTCCGCTTGATGATCGAGATAAAAACTCAAGGCATCAAACACTTGTGCCAGCGTTAGATGTGACAAATGGTTCAGGATTTCTTCTGGCATAATCCCCAATCGCCACAAACCGACAATGGCACGAACAGATGTCCGAGTACCTATAATAATTGGCTCTCCACTCAAAATTTCAGGGTTACGGGTAACGTAGCGCGAGGAAGTTTCAGCAAACATAGAAAGAATAACTCAGCAGAACTGGCGTTGTCTCTAGTTTACCAATAGTTATGGTCAGCAGGAGGGTGGTTTAGCTGTGTAATATGTAGTTTCCAGCGATGAAGGAGATGGCTTTGCTAGACCAGAAAATCGCTAAATATCAAATGTATCTATGATGTTATAATTTTTTATAAATTCATTTTCATATTCTGTTAATGCTTGTTTAAAATTTTCAGAAGTTATACCGTTAGGACACATCTGAAATTTATGAAATAAATCATCTAAACTGATTGATCTATCTTTCTCAAATTCTTCTTGCTGCCACTGGGCAATAGGGATAATCTGAGATGCTGCTACTTCGAGCGTCACATGGGGCAAATCAAACCCTTCCAGACTATATCCGTCCTCTTCTCCTTCAGGCATGGGGTAATGCTCCACAATTGTTGCAACATTACCTTGCTTCAGGTTGTATTCTGGTATATCTTGCGCTAAAGCAACTTGGGAGAATAGAGGGTGCTGTACCTTCATGAGTTTGCTCCTTGATCTGGCACTAAAGTGGCAAATTTGGTTGTATCGTTTGCAACCATCCAAATGGTTAAAACATTGAGTTCAAGGCCATTAATCCCTCGCAGACAGGCACGAATGGCATACTTCTGCCCATAACGAGTTGTTTCGATCGCCTCGGCAGGTTGCGTTAAAACTTGAGCGCGTAGATCCCGTTCCAGTTGTTGCTAGTTGTCTAGTGTGTACCCAGCCCTAGCTAGAAATTTAGATTTATCGTCTTTTGGCAACGGCACAAGTAAATACTTGGTTAGCTTTTCTTCTGCGATTATGGCATCGGACGGTAAAAAGGCCATTGACTCATGGCATGAATTTTGGCTAGGAATTATTGACTACATTTTACTCTGGGACGTTGGTCTTCTGCCTATTTGAGATATTACAGTTACCCAGCGTTGAGTACTTGTTCTGCGGTTAGCTGTAACTCTGGGAAAATAGTAGAAGCGATCGCACTATTTCCGATAAATCTGGTTTCTTCGTAAAACCCGTCAACTAATATCAGTACGGTAACTGCATTTCTTTGTGGATCAACAATCCAATATTCAGCAATTCCCCTTGCAGCATACTCGGAACGTTTGTAGCGATAGTCGCGATCTTCGTTAGCTTTGCCAGGAGAAACAACTTCGACAACTAATGCTGGAGGTGGCATATCCAGGGTGATTGTGGATCGCGTTGCACCTTCTAAGGCTGTTGCAAGTTCATCTGTCAGCACAACTAAGTCAGGAATGCGAGTTGTTGCACGAGAACCAGCAACAACAATTTCAACTTTGTTACTTAACCGATTGATTGGGACAAACTTGAGGAAATTAAGTAGCAAAAAGAGAGATATCTGGACATTTTTTGGGCTTTCGGGTGGCATTGCAACCAACTCACCTGCTACCAGTTCATACTGGCTATCCGTGCGATCGTCATACTTCAAATATTCCTCAAGCGTTAGACGTTTACCAGTGATTGCAGTCATATCACGTCAACAGAAGTTACTGTACTGATAGTTTACTTCAATGTGATATAGGACTACTATTTGATTTCTGAACAGATACGTAGGGTGCGTTAGCGTTTCGCGTAACGCACCGAATCCTTAAGAATGGTGCGTTACGCTGTCGCTAACGCACCCTACAAATACTTAATGTTGTTCAAAAATCAAACCGGATTCCTATATAATCTCGTTGACTTCTGAAACTGATAAATCCACCCGCCAACCCGCAGTACCGCTTGCTTCATTTGTTCTTCAGTCACTTCTGGAATGTCAGAAAGATTAATATCCTCATCTTGCATTGCATCAATTATCTCCCAATCAGTTTGAGATGCTTTGAAAGAAAATGATTTGGTCATGTTTGGCTAAAACTCAGTAAACTTCATCATGAGTGCCGATATCAATTAGCAAAATTTCCTCTTCACCAGATTCTATATTTTGCACAAAGTTAAAGACAATCCGACAATCATAATCCACTGAACACGCCCAAGCTCCAGACAGTTTGCCTTTAAGCTTATGGGTCTGCAACAGTGGATCAAATGGATCGGCGGTTAGTAATGCTAACCGCTCTTGAATTCGCTCTTGTAATTGTGGCTGTCGTCCCACCAATCGCTTAAATGCTCGTTTAAACGATGATGCCAAAACTACAGTTCTCACTGGCGTAACTCATCCATTATTTGAGTAACAGTTCCACGGAACACTTTACCCGTCTGATATTCTACTTGTGCTTGAGCGATATTACCAGCAATTTCAGAACGCCGCCGTTCTGCCAACCGATGACTTATCAGATCAATTAATGTTTCTTGTTCATCTACTGATAAGTTTTCGATACTTTCTAGAACTTGATCTAACCTGGAGACTGAGGTCATTATTTATTGTTACCTTGGTTGCAGTAAGTCGGTTGGCGCAATTAAAGTTAACTGGCTAAGGCTGTCATTTGTCATTTGTCATTTGTCATTAGTAAAGGTTTTAAGCTTATTTACGTTTTGTAACATACTTGACCTTTTTTCGCACCAACGTACTTACATAAGTATTACCTATGCCTAAAATTGCTGCAAAAACCGCAAATCACTAGCATACAAGCGACGAATATCATCGATTTGATGTAACACCATTGCAAAGCGTTCTACACCAAAACCGGCAGCAAAGCCTGTATAAACTTCTGGGTCATAACCCACAGACTTAAGTACATTTGGATCGACCATACCGCAGCCCATCACCTCTAACCAACGCCCATTCCACTGCAAATCTACTTCAGCCGAAGGTTCAGTAAACGGGAAATAACTGGCGCGGAAGCGAATAGGTAAATCGCCAAAGATTGCTTGTAAAAATACTTTAATTGTGCCTTTGAGGTCTGTAAAAGTTAGTCCCTCGTCAATAGCTAAAAGTTCTATTTGATGGAAAACTGCTGAGTGAGTCGCGTCTACATTATCTCGCCGATAAACTCGCCCTGGAGCCACAACCCGAATCGGTGGTTCTTCTCTTTCCATGTAACGAATTTGTACTGACGAAGTATGAGTCCGTAGAAGATTCCCATCTGGCAGGTAAAACGTATCCTGCATATCACGGGCGGGGTGGTCAGGCGGGGTATTGAGAGCCTCAAAATTATAATAATCTGTTTCCATCTCTGGCCCTTGAGCCACAGTGTAGCCCATACCGACAAAGATATCCAGTGCCCGATCAATAATTCCATTGAGGGGATGAATGCGACCTTGGGGGTTGTAAATTCCCGGCATAGTTACATCGAGAGTTTCCGCCTCTAGCTGTACCTGAATTTGTGCGGATTCTAAAGCGGCGCGTTGCTCATCTAGACTAGTTTGCAGAGATTCTTTGACTGTATTGGCGATCGCTCCAATTTTCGGCCGTTCCTCTGCGCTCATTTGCCCCATACTTCGCAACAGTGCCCCCAGTTCCCCTTTTTTACCCAGATAGTTAACTCTGAGTTCTTCCAGACGTTCTAAGGTGTCGGCGGCTGCGATCGCTTTTTCTCCTGACTGCCGCAGTGCTAAAAGTTGAGCTTCTAAATTGCTAGTCATTAGTTATTAGTCATTGGTCATTTGTCATTAGTCTATAGTCAAAAGCTGTGAACTGGTTGATAAATAAACTTATAGTTATGCCATTAACATCAGCCACAGGCGAGGGTCTAAACTAAACCTCTGTTTATCAGTTAGGGACGATTGGGCTGGTAAGTATGTATGTTTTTTTGCTGCTTGTGATTTCAGACATTGACAAATGGCTAATAACAAATAACTAATAACTAATGACCAATACTCCTCTACGAGAGGTTGCGCTCAATACAAGTGACCAATGACCAATGACCAATGACCAATGAATAACTATGAAATTACTAATTAGTAACGATGATGGCATTTCTGCCTTGGGGATTCGTACCCTAGCCAACTACTTGGCAGAGGCGGGCCATGATGTAAGTGTAGTTTGCCCAGATCGAGAGCGATCGGCAACTGGACACGGGTTAACTTTACACCAACCCATTCGCGCCGAAATTGTTGAAGGGATTTTTCATCCTGCGATCAAAGCTTGGGCTTGCGATGGTACGCCTTCAGATTGCGTCAAATTAGCGCTGTGGGCTTTGCTCTCGACTCCCCCCGATTTGGTTCTCTCTGGCATTAATCAAGGTGCGAATTTGGGAACTGAAATCTTGTATTCCGGTACTGTTTCTGCGGCAATGGAAGGTCTAATTGAAGGCATTCCTAGCGTAGCGCTGAGTCTTATTAGTCACACATCTAAAGACTTTCAACCGGCTGCTAAGTTTGCCAAAATTCTCGTAGACCAGTTAGCCCAAAAACCGCTACCAGAACTAATGTTGCTCAATGTCAATGTTCCTGCGGTCAAATGGGAAGAAATTGCTGGAGTTACTCTCACTCGCCAAGGAATACGGCGTTATATTGATGTGTTTGATAAACGAGTTGATCCTCGTGGAAAAACGTACTACTGGCTAACCGGAGAGGTTGTTGAGGATGTAGAACCCCCAACTGGATTAAATCTGCCTCTAAATGTACCGAGAGATGTAGATGTTGTACGTAAAAACTACATCAGTATCAGCCCGTTACACTACAATCTTACCTACGGAGATGGAGTAGATAAATTGTCTGAGTGGGAATTCAATTTCCCCTAAATTATTTCATTGATCAACACAAAACTGTAGTTATTCAAATACATCACAGAAAAATGTGGGCTATAACGTAGGGGCACTATTGAAATAACTGATACATATTCAGCCGAAAACGTGGAAAATTATAACTGACAGTATTTGATCGACATTTACACAATTAGCCAGAAACAGTGTATGCTGTTTTACCAATAAATCCTCCCTGTAGCAAAATCGGTGAGACAGCATACACTTAGACAAAATAAGTAATAATTCTTCCATTTATCGCCCGCTCAGTCCAGCAAGCAACACCCATGTCTAGGATAGAGAACCAATTTACCGTGCAATTTTGGGGCGTTCGCGGCAGCATCCCCAGTCCAGGGCCACACACTGTTCGTTACGGCGGTAATACCCCTTGCATATCAATGCAAGCGGGCGATAAACGCTTAATTTTCGATGCTGGCACAGGACTACACGTATTGGGGCAATCTTTGTTGCACCAAATGCCGTTAGAAGCCCACATATTTTTTACTCACTCTCACTGGGATCATATGCAGGGTTTTCCCTTCTTTAGCCCAGGCTTTGTTAAGGGGAATGACTTTCATATCTACGGAGCGATCGCACCTGATGGTTCTACCATTGAACAGCGCCTCAATGATCAAATGTTACACCCGAACTTTCCCGTACCCTTGCAGATTATGCAAGCCAATTTAAATTTCTACGACATTCGACCGGGGCAACCAATAGACATTGATGACGTTACCGTAGAAACAGCACCTTTAAACCATCCAGGTGAAGCCGTAGGATACCGGGTCAACTGGCGTGATGGTGCTGCTGTGTATATTACCGATACTGAACATTTTCCTGACCGACTCGATGATAATGTGCTGTGGCTAGCTCGTAATGCCGACATTCTGATTTACGATTCTACTTACACAGACGAGGAATACCATTGCCCAAAATCCCCAAAAATTGGCTGGGGACATTCTACCTGGCAAGAAGCAGTGAAAGTCGCACAAGCCGCTAACGTCAAAACTCTGGTGATTTATCACCACGACCCCGCCCACAATGACGACTTTTTAGATCGTGTAGGCAAACAAGCAGCTGCGAAATTTCCTGGGGCTATTATGGCACGGGAAGGATTGGTACTTCAGGTTCCCACCTCTATTGCCTTATCAGAATCTTTTCCTGTTAGCGAATTTTCTACCTAAAGATTGCGATCGCAGGAATTGGAGATTTTAGATTAGATTGGTGATCAGAAGCTTTCAGCGCCAGAGCGTACCTGTTGGGTGTACGGTGAGACAGCACAGATTAGAGTTGTCAGAGCGCTGACCACAGGATAAGGGCGACAACAGGAGGATACACTAGTCATTGGTCATTGGTCATTGGTCATTGGTCATTGGTCATTGGTAACTGGACAAAAGACAAAAGACAAAGGACAAATGACAAATGACAAATGACAAATTGGTACTACAAAAGCTGTCCTCCTCAAGGCGGTTTACCATAAGGTAGCTTCCTGCTGATAGCTAAAATAAACCTAAAATCTCAGAATCCACGTGCTAAATTTGTCTCAAAATGGATGTTCTGTGTGGGTTGCTTCTTCGAGTGAAGGGCTACTAACGCCGACTGCTGTTGCCCTTGGCAAGTTTGATGGTGTTCATCTTGGTCATCAAAGGGTAATTCAACCAGTCTTGCACGCTGGTGATCACTTATCAGTAGCCACTAGTCCGCAGTTAAAGGAAAATCAACAACTAACAACTGACAAAGGACAACTGACAAAGGAAGAATATATCTACTCAACAGTAGTCACATTTGACCCCCATCCACAGGAGTTCTTTACCGGGCAGCCCCGGACTTTGTTAACGCCACTGGATGAAAAAGTCCAACAATTGCGATCGCTTGGGGTAGAACAACTCATATTACTACCCTTTGACAAAGAATTAACTGCTTTGACTCCCGAAGAATTCGTCGAAAAAATTCTTGTGCAACAACTGCGATGCCAGCGAATTAGCATCGGGCAGGATTTTTGTTTTGGCGAAAAGCGTAGTGGTACTGCCAAAGATTTGCAATTAATTGCTGCCAAACACAATATCCCTGTTACCATCGTTCCCTTACAAACTTATACAGGTGACTCGCCTACCCAAAGCAGTTGCGTCAGTACTGCTGCAACTCAAAATGCCCGTATTAGCACTTCATTGATCCGCCAAACCCTTGAGCAGGGCGACATCGAAAACGCAAATCTACTACTAGGACGCCCTTACACCCTGATTGGTGATGTTGTTCAAGGTCAACAATTGGGCAGAACAATTGGCTTTCCCACCGCCAACCTCCAACTACCAAAAGAAAAGTTTTTGCCCCGCCAAGGAGTTTATGCTGTCCGTATTTTCACTCCCAGTGAAACATCAAATGCGGTTGCTAATGAGTGCTTGGGCCTAATGAATATCGGCAATCGCCCAACTGTAAATGGTACTTATTCATCTGCGGAAGTACATTTATTGGATTGGTCTGGTGATTTATACGGAAAAAAACTGGCTGTGGAACTAGTTAAATTTTTGCGCCCTGAACAAAAATTTCCTTCTCTAGAAGCCCTGAAAACACAAATTCAACTTGACTGCGTTGTTGCTAGAGAAGTTTTGAGCGCTAAAGGGGAAAGTTAGGAGTTAGGAGTTAGGAGTTAGGAGTTAGGAGTTAGGAGTTAGAGTTTGGAGTTAGGAGTTAGGAGTTTGGAGTTTGGAGTGGGAATAATACTCTTAGGGAATTGGGCATTGGGTATTGGGCAGGGGGCATTGGGCATGGAGAAGAGGCAGAGGTGCAAAGGGGCAGAGGGAAAAAACTTATTCCAACTTCTCTCTCCATCTCCCTCATCTCCCTCATCTCCCTCATCTCCCCACTCCCCACTCCCCACTCCCCACTCCCCAACCCCCACTCCCCACAACGCATGAGAGAAAAAATCGACGCTCTAACACAAAATCTGGCTGTTACCATCGTTGGCAAAGCTGAAGCAATACGCTTAGTATTGGTCGCCTTGTTAGGTGGTGGTCATGCTCTTTTAGAGGATGTTCCTGGTGTTGGTAAAACCCTCCTTGCTAAATCCCTGGCTCGTTCACTGGACGGTAAGTTTCAACGGCTACAATGTACCCCCGATTTACTACCAACTGACATCACTGGTACCAACATCTGGAACCCCAAAAGCGGCGAATTTACTTTTCTTAATGGCCCAGTCTTTGCCAATATACTACTAGCTGACGAAATCAACCGCGCTACACCCCGCACTCAGTCAGCTTTGCTGGAAGTTATGGAAGAACATCAAGTAACTGTTGATGGTGTCTCTCGTGCAGTTCCCCAACCGTTTTTTGTCATTGCCACTCAAAACCCGATTGAGTATCAAGGTACTTTTCCTTTGCCGGAAGCGCAAATGGATCGGTTTATGTTGTCGCTGAGTTTGGGCTATCCTTCTGAGGCAGAAGAACTCCAAATGCTGCAAAATCTCCAAAATGGTGTAAAAGTTGCTGATTTGCAGCCTTGTATTACCTTGGCAGAAGTACAGCAATTGCGTCACTTATGCTCTGAAGTAAAAGTCGCAACTTCTTTGCAACAGTACATCCTCGAATTGGTGCGGGCAACACGTCAAGATGAAGAAATTGCCCTTGGTGTCAGTCCGCGTGGTACGTTAGCATTGCAACGGGCTGCCCAAGCGCTAGCTTTTCTATCAGGGCGTGATTATGCCATTCCTGATGATGTGAAATTTCTTGTCCCTCACGTTCTTTGCCATCGCCTTATTCCGAGAGGAGGACGCAATGCCAGAACTGTTATTGAGCGATTATTGCGATCGGTTTCTATTCCTTAATACAAGAGGATGTTGTTTATAAGGTGAGAGTTCGTAACACTAGTATCCAAAAAGGTAAGAGTACTGGATACCGATTGATTATCAAGTTGAGTCCACTATAAGTATTTTGCTACTAACGATTTATTCCAAGTCTGACCGAGAAGATATTGGTGCAAATGAAATTTGGGATATTGTAGCTGATTTTTCTAGTGAGTCAGGTTAAAACTGTTGCGGATATGAAAGATGCGTTGTTTGCCAAAACTACTTAAGTAGGTCGGCGCAATTAAAGCTAACTGACTAAGGCTGTCATTTGTCCTTTGTCATTGGTCACTAGTAAAGATTTTAAGGCTATTTACGTTTCGTAACATACTTTGATTTTTTCGCGCCAACTTACTTACGCAAAATCTGAAACATCGGCAATACTGCGTAAATCTTATGATTAGCACAAGCGCCACTTTTAAATATTTGGGAATGTGAGGAATGTCAATTTTTGTTAAGCGCAAAACCCGCGATCGCGAGATTCGCCAACCTAACAGCGATGCCTACGGCGGGCTACGCCAACGCCAAGCGCTACAGCAAAGTGCCGAACGTGAATTCAAACGCCAATTTTTCGGTTTACTTCTGGTAATTGTAACGTGGAGTTTAGCTATGGGCTGGCTTCTAGCCTTGGCAACTAACGCCCAAGGTGCTACTCCCACCGCCGAAATTGGCACAGTTGACGTAGTACCTGCACAATATCAACTGGGCCAAGAACTGTATTTGGAAAACTGTTCTACCTGCCACATCGCCTTACCACCAGCAGTTTTGCCCACCCAAACTTGGAAAAATCTCCTGCAAGACTCGCAGCACTACGGCGCACAAATCAAGCCTTTAGTCGATCCGCCGCGGATATTAGTGTGGAAATATCTTTCGACCTTCTCCCGTGTCCAGCTAGACGACGAAGAAACACCCTATCGCCTCAACAACTCGCGTTATTTCAAAGCTTTGCATCCAGGAGTTAAGTTACCACGTCCCGTCCAGCTTGGCAGCTGTGTCAGCTGTCATCCTAGTGCTACTGATTACAATTTCCGCCGCCTGACAGCAGAGTGAAAGTTAGGAGTTAGGAGTTATGGTAACTCATAACTCCCAACTCCTAACTCCTAACTCATAACTCATAACTCATAACTCATAACTCATAACTCTATTCCCACACTCCCGTGGTATTAAAAATTGTGCGTATTGGTGGGAGATACTCCAATCGACGCGTTCTCGAGCAGAAAGCAAGTGCCGTCCCCTACCTGAAGGACTTTAAAACCTAAAAACTTTTTGGGTTTTTAGGTTTAAACTTCGGGGTTTTCAGCATTTTTCTTATAAGATAAGAGTTAAAACTAATTATTTAGTAAACTGATACCCTAGTTTTTCTCCTGTTTTTGAGGTAATTCTCATTTGACACCCATCCACGACCGAGACGGTTGGGCTGGGTTAAATGTTTATAATCAATGCCGACCCTTTAATCCCCATCCCCCTTGATTCAGTTCTATAATCTGCCATGCTAAAACTTTTGTTGGGCGACCCCAACGCTCGTAAGCTTAAAAAATACCAACCTTCTGTTACTGAAGTTAACCTTTTAGAGGAAGAAATTAAGGTTCTTTCTGATGATGAGTTAAAAGGTAAAACCGTAGAATTTAAACAACGGCTCGCTAAAGGCGAAACTCTGGATGACATATTGCCAGAAGCTTACGCCGTTGTTCGGGAAGCAGGACGGCGAGTCTTAGGCTTGCGGCACTTTGATGTTCAACTCCTTGGCGGGATCATTTTGCACGTGGGGCAAATTGCCGAAATGAAAACCGGCGAAGGCAAAACATTAGTCGCCACCTTGCCGAGTTACTTAAATGCCCTTAGTGGTAAAGGTGTACACGTTATCACCGTGAACGATTACCTGGCTCGTCGGGACGCAGAATGGATGGGACAGGTGCATCGGTTCTTGGGGCTGAGTGTGGGGCTAATCCAGGCAAGTATGACTCCCAGTGAACGCCAGAAAAATTACGAATGCGATATCACTTATGTTACCAACAGCGAGGTCGGCTTTGACTACCTACGGGATAACATGGCGACATCAATGGCAGATGTGGTGCAACGCCCGTTCAATTATTGCGTAATTGACGAGGTAGACTCGATTTTAATTGATGAGGCGCGGACACCGTTAATTATTTCCGGGCAGGTGGAAAGACCTACAGAAAAGTATCTGCAAGCTGCTGAAATAGCATTCACACTTAAAAAAGACGAGCATTACGATGTAGATGAAAAAGCTCGGAACGTGCTATTGACAGATGAAGGGTTTGCTGAATCCGAAAATCTTTTAGGAGTCACAGATTTATTTGACCCGGAAGATCCTTGGGCGCACTTCGTTTTTAATGCAATTAAAGCCAAAGAACTTTTCCTCAAAGATGTAAATTACATTGTCCGCAATGATGAAGTGGTAATTGTTGATGAATTTACTGGTAGAGTATTACCCGGACGGCGTTGGAGTGATGGACTACATCAGGCTATTGAAGCCAAAGAACACGTAGAAATTCAGCCAGAAACTCAAACTCTAGCGACAATTACTTATCAAAATATGTTCTTGCTGTATCCAAAACTGGGTGGAATGACAGGAACGGCAAAAACCGAAGAACCGGAATTTGAAAAAATTTACAAATTGGAAGTCGCAGTAATTCCTACCAACCGCGATCGCAGACGCCAAGATTTGTCTGATATGGTCTTTAAGACAGAACCAGGTAAGTGGGGCGCGATCGCCAGAGAATGTGCCGAAATGCACGAACTCGGCAGACCTGTATTAGTGGGAACCACTAGCGTAGAAAAATCCGAACTTCTCAGTCGGCTGCTGAAACAACTGGAGATTCCCCACGAATTACTCAACGCCCGACCGGAAAACGTCGAACGTGAGGCGGAAATTGTCGCCCAAGCCGGACGCAAAGGTGCTGTGACCATTGCTACTAACATGGCTGGTAGGGGTACAGACATTATCTTGGGTGGAAACTCCGAATACATGGCACGTCTGAAGCTGCGGGAATACTTTATGCCCCGAATCGTCATGCCAGAAGATGAAGATGCCTTTGGTGTGCAAAGACCAGCCGGATTACCTACAGGACACGGTGGTGGTCAAGGCTTTGTCCCTGGTAAAAAAGTCAAAACTTGGCGGGCTTCGCCAGAAATTTTCCCCACCCAGTTGACAAAAGAAACAGAAAAACTACTCAAAGATGCAGTAGAAATTGCGGTGCGTGAATATGGCGATCGCAGCTTACCAGAATTGGAAGCCGAAGACAAGGTAGCTGTAGCCGCAGAAAAAGCTCCCATCGACGACCCTGTGATTCAGAAATTGCGGGAAGCATACAACCGCGTTAAGCGGGAATATGAACAATTTACTACCCGGGAACATGATGAGGTAGTAGGAATCGGTGGTTTGCACGTAATTGGTACAGAACGCCACGAATCGCGGCGGATTGACAACCAGTTGCGCGGACGTGCAGGACGACAAGGCGACCCTGGAACCACAAGATTCTTCTTAAGTTTAGAGGATAACCTACTACGGATTTTTGGTGGCGATCGCGTTGCTGGGTTAATGAATGCCTTCCAGGTGGAAGAAGATATGCCCATCGAATCTGGGATGCTGACGCGCAGTTTGGAAGGCGCACAGAAAAAAGTAGAAACCTACTACTACGACACTCGGAAGCAAGTGTTTGAGTATGACGAAGTGATGAATAATCAACGTCGCGCTATTTATGCTGAACGCCGCCGAGTGCTAGAAGGTCAAGACTTGAAAGAACAGGTAATTAAGTACGCTGAAAAAACGATGGATGACATCGTTGACTACTATATCAACATAGACTTGCCCTCCGAAGAGTGGGAGTTAGAAAAGCTGGTTGAGAAAGTCAAAGAATTCGTCTATCTACTAGCCGATTTGCAAGCGAGTCAATTAGAAGATATAACAGTTAGCGAGATTAAAGCTTTCCTCCACGAACAGGTACGCATTGCTTACGACCTCAAAGAAGCGCAGATTGACCAAGTTCAACCCGGACTGATGCGCCAAGCTGAACGCTTTTTTATCTTGCAACGCATTGATACCCTGTGGCGCGAACACCTGCAACAAATGGATGCCTTGCGTGACTCAGTGGGATTGCGTGGTTATGGTCAAAAAGACCCGCTAATTGAGTATAAGAGTGAGGGTTACGAACTCTTCTTGGATATGATGGTTAACATTCGCCGAGATGTGGTCTACTCGTTGTTTATGTTCCAGCCGCAGCCTCAGCAGATGGCGCAAGCATCTTCGGAGATGGTGTAGGAAGTTAGAAAGAATATCTCACCCACAGACGCTAAGACGCCAAGATTTCTTAGCGTCAAGCACGCCCCTTGGCTAATCTATCTCTATGCATTCGTTACAAGTTAAGGGAAAAATATTTTTGTCAACAGTAATTAAGCCATAAATCAACGAGGATGTTGAGTATCAAATTTACCTAAATACTTGGTTTTGAAGACAAGGGTAAACGATGCTTTTTTAGATGACGCGTAGGCGTAGCCAGCCGTAGGCATCACAGTGTAAAAAATTGTGCTTTTCAGCCTGATTTTGTCGAAATAATTAAGTATTATTGCTTATTGACAAATAATTGCTCATCTTAACTGTTATCCAGAACCTTTGTAGAGACGTAGCAGTGCTACGTCAAAACAATTCTTTTTCACCAGATGTCTATTTAAATAAACCCAATGCGATCGAGAGGCCAAAAGCGAAACATTGCCCGACCGATGACATTTTTTCTGGGTAAAAAGCCCCAATAACGAGAGTCATTACTATCGTTGCGATTATCTCCCATGACAAAAAATTCGTCTTCGGGGACTTTCACTTGTTGATATGGGTGATTTGGGGGTTCAGCGATGTAGTCTTCTACCAAAGGTTGACCGTTGAGGTAGACTTTGCCAGAAGCAATACTAATTACCTCGCCAGGTTTGCCAATAACCCGCTTGATGAAGGCTTGGTCTTTGGGATATCCGCGACGTTGTAGTTCTGCGGGTGGCTGAAAAACAATAATATCCCCAGTTATGGGAGGGTGAAAATGGTAGGAGATTTTTTCAACTACCAAGCGATCGCCTGTATGTAAGGTGGGTAACATAGAATCTGAAGGTATATAGCGAGGTTCGGCGATAGAAGTCCTGATTAGGAATGCCAAACACAATGCGATCGCAATTAAAATCAGATTTTCTTGCCAACTACGCCATACTTTTAACGACGCACGTTCTTCTGTTGCATCACTTTCGTGAGGAATCATAAAAGTTTCTAGCCAGTTTAAGAAATGAGACAAATACCTTGATTATTTTGACTCAAAAGGTATATTTCTAGGAAAGTCGGGTTTAGCGTCAACTCGTACATATATTAAATAATACACTTATTGCATCTATCCAAGATAAGCAAAAGTACGCTAAAGAAACTATGACCTGTGTGACACACTCCACACACTGACCTGAATACAGGTACAGTGTGGGCTTCTCAACCAATCCGGCTATTGCGTAGGAGGCGTTGAGCTTTAAGAACCGCGTGCCCGTCGGCTCTATTCTTTATGTTTATCGCTGCGTTGTGATCACGATCCAAATTACATCCACAAGTACAAATATGCTGACGGATGTGCAGCGATTTAGGAACTTTCACCCCACAACTAGAACAATCTTGTGACGTACCCGATGGATTCACTGCAATTACCATGAGCGACTGGCGTGGGTTAGGGGGGTCAATAAGTGCAAAGATACAGCCAAATACTTTTAAAACATCCTCTCAATAACTTCCCCATAACATATGTGATCAACTTACGTAATTACACGGTGACAGTGAATATTAAATTGCACTATTAATAAGATATAAATCTGCTTAATTATCGATAAAAATATTAATAGACAAAAAGCTACTAGCAATTTCGGCTAAAGTATCAGCATCCAAAAGAGAACTAAACTGCCGATAAAATTATTTTTGCTGAATGAGTCAAAAGTATCTAGATTAACGAATAAGTGCCCGTTGGCAATGAGAAACTATATTAAATCAATTTTCGTCCAGTCTATTTTATAAAAAGTACAAGGTAAGATTCTGTCAGTTGAAAATTTAACTTTTTCTTAAAAAGGAAGCGATGGCAGCAGGCAGTAGAATACGTCATACCTGTGGTGATAGTTCGAGCTTTGAAGGAGCTGTGAGGTGGAAAACAACAAGTCGTTTCTGTGGCCAGAAGGAATATTAATTGCGCTACTTGCCTTAGGTGGTGTTTTTAGCCTTGCTTTCATGATGCTTCTAAGGCCAAATACTTCGGAGGCTCAGAGCAGACAAAGTATAAATTTCAAGGATGTCGCTGCAAACGTAGGAACTCAGCAGCGCATTGAGAAATTAAAGGCGGCAATGCTTAGAACTTGGCAGCAAGAAGCACAAGTAAAGGGCCTAGCTTACTCTGTGCCTTCACGTTTTCAAGGGGCAATAATTAAGGCTGCAAAACTCACTGAAGGTCAGAAAGTGATTGCTCTCACCTTTGATGATGGGCCTTGGCCTCAAACCACAGAGCAAGTACTAGATATCCTCAAATCAAATAATATCAAAGGGACGTTTTTTGTCGTCGGACAGAACCTGAAAAATTATCCAGAGTTAGGAAGGGAGATTGTTACTCAAGGTCACGTCATTGCTAACCACACTTGGCATCACTGGTATCACTTTATGAATCCACAAGCAGCTGCTTTTGAAATTGATCGCACAACAGACCTAATTTATCAAGTTACAGGTGTTAAAACAAATCTGTTCCGACCGCCTGGTGGCATTTTGCACAATGGATTAGCTGCTCATGCTAAAGGCCAAAAATATACTGTGGTGATGTGGTCGGCTGACTCCATAGACTACAAGTTACCAACTGTACCGAAGTTGATCAATAACGTGATTAAAGATTCAAAACCTGGTGGGATTGTGCTAATGCATGATGGTGGTGGGAACCGTTCTAGAACTGTGCAAGCTTTACCAGAAATTATTAGCAATTTTAGAAAGCAAGGCTATCGTTTTGTGACTATTCCAGAACTTTTAGAAATTGAAGATACAGACCAAAAATTGCTTGCTAACGAAAAATAATTATGATTAATTATGGATAATTAGTCAATAGTAATTGGCTAGAAACTAAGATTATATTTGTTAGTTAAAATGCACTATTTTTGAATCAGTTAGTAAAGATAACCCCATCGGAGTAATTCGTAATTATTGGGTTTAAGAGGATGTTTGAAAAGTATTGGGCGATTGGAAATCGCTGCTACATAAACAAAGTCCACCTCCGTGGACTAATACAAAATCAAGGGTTTTTAACCTGCGGAGGCAGGTTTTGCCTGTGTAGCCGCGATTTTTAATCGCCGAGGGAAGTATAAATTAGACTTTTCAAACAACCTCTAAGCAAGTTCGTAGTAAGGACTTCAGTCCTTATTTATTAAGCACACTTTGTGCTTACTACAAACCCTCAAAACTAACTTAGTTAAGAAGAATAGTAGGTTGGGTTGAGCAACAGCGAAACCCAACAAAGCCTTGGTAGTCTTGGGCTTCGTTCCTCAATACAACCTACCCTAGTTTTAGTTTTTAGCCTTAACTGAACTGTAATTAAATTACTCCCTTCGCGCTACAAGATTACCTATTGATTTTTCTGTCTCTTCCTTGGTGTCCTTGGCGGTAGCCTAGGGTAAGCCGCTTTGCGTCTACGTAAAAAAAAATTAGTCTTGTGGTGGGAAGGGAGTAGTTGGGGTCTAAATACCCAACTAATTCAATTACGAGTTACCTTAAACTCACTAATGACTACTAGTCAGTGACATACTCCTACAGTGACTACAAGCAGTAGAGTGTAGGCTTCTCACCCAATCCGGCTATTGCTTAGAAGGCGATGAGCTTGTATTTTAGAGACGGAATGCCCTGCCGCCCCTACTTATTAATTTTAACTTCGATTTGTTCGTTTCCTCCATGTCCTCCTTCCTCGCTTTCCCATTGGTCAGAGGACTCTCGTCAACTCACGCGCAATTCATCTCATCACCTCACTTTCGGGTATGTGAGAGGCTTCTTTTGATTTAAACTAAACTGAACTCAGTTGTTTTTTTTTCAGGATTAGCTTCTGAACTATCAGCTTCAGAAGGCGGAACCAACTGCCAGAATTTCGGCAAAAATTCGTGCCAATTTTGCAGAATTTTCTTCGCCTTTGGTGAACCAGTACGTTCCGCATGAGTTTGGATTAACTCTTGCAGTTGCTTTGCACCGACTTCTGTAATCACCCGCTGCATTTTGACAATTTCTGGGTTGACTAACTCAGGCAACGAGTCGTCTTCATCCAAGAAGTATGCCAGTCCTCCAGTCATTCCAGCTGCTACGTTACGTCCTACTTTACCGAGGACAATAATTACACCACCTGTCATGTATTCACAGCAGTGATCCCCAGCGCCTTCAATTACTGCTATACCTTTGGAGTTTCTCACAGCAAAGCGTTCTCCTGCTAGTCCGTTGGCAAATAATATGCCGCCAGTAGCACCATAGAGGCACGTATTGCCAACTATCACGTTTTGTGAGGCGTTATAGGTAGCAGTAGTTGGAGGTTTGATGATGATTTCACCACCATGCATCCCTTTACCTACGTAGTCGTTTGCTTCTCCTTCCAGGCTCAGAATTATACCGGGGAGATTAAAAGCACCAAAGCTTTGCCCAACACTACCTGTAAAGTTGAGATTAATTTGTCCTTCAAAGCCACTGTCACCGTACTGGGAAGCGATCGCACCTGCTAATCTTGTGCCTACTGTTCTGTCAGTATTGACAATCGGGTAAGTCTTAGTAACAGTGGACTGATCCCTAATGGCAGCCTGGATGTCGGGATCGGCAAGGAACTTGTCATCTAAAACCAGGCCGTTGCTGTGGACTTCTTCATGCACCAACCAGCTACGATTGTCTCTGGTATTTGGTAGCTCAAGTAAACAGTCGAGATTCAAAGATTGAGTTTTGGTGAGTTTTGCCTCTGGACGCAGTTTTAACAAATCTGCACGTCCAATAATTTCTGACAAAGAACGGTAGCCAAGTCGGGCTAACAAACTACGCACTTCTTCGGCAATGAAGTAGAAGAAGTTGACAACTTGTTCTGGTATTCCCGTAAACCGCTTGCGGAGTTCTTCTTTCTGGGTAGCAACACCTACAGGACAGGTGTTTTTGTGACAAACTCGTGCCATGATACAGCCTTCAGCAATCATGGCGATGGAACCGAAACCAAATTCTTCACCACCCATCAATGCACCTATTACCACATCCCAGCCACTCTTGAGTCCGCCATCTACGCGTAAGATCACGCGATCGCGCAAGCCATTTTCCATTAAGACGCGATGCACTTCACTTAAACCGAGTTCCCACGGAGAGCCAGCGTGTTTAATGGAACTTAGTGGTGATGCACCTGTACCACCATCATGACCAGAAATCTGGATGATATCAGCGTTGGCCTTAGCTACACCAGCTGCGATTGTGCCAATGCCAACTTCTGAAACTAGCTTCACCGACACCTTTGCCTTGGGATTAATTTGGTGCAGATCAAAAATCAGTTGTGCTAGGTCTTCAATAGAATAAATATCGTGGTGCGGTGGTGGTGAAATCAGCGTCACACCTGGTTTGGAGCGCCTTAACATGGCAATGTATTCGCTTACCTTGGGCCCTGGCAGTTGTCCACCTTCCCCAGGCTTGGCACCTTGGGCAATTTTGATTTCAATTTGTTTGGCGTTGACGAGGTACTCTGGCGTCACACCAAAGCGTCCCGATGCAACTTGCTTAATGGCACTATAAGCTTGATCTCCATTTCGTAATCCTTTTAAATGAGGTAGGGTTGGCGAGTGACCAGACTCGTCTACATCATCTAAGACTGTGTAGCGCACTGGGTCTTCGCCGCCTTCTCCAGAATTGGATTTACCACCAATGCGGTTCATGGCGATCGCTAAAGTTTCATGGGCTTCTCTTGACAAAGCGCCTAAAGACATCCCACCTGTGCAGAAGCGCTTGACAATCTCATATACCGATTCCACTTCTTCTAGAGGAACCGACGGGGCATCACCTTGGAAGTCCAGTAAGTCTCGCAAAGCTGTTACTGGTCTGCCTTGGAGGTGCTTTTTATAAACTTCGTAGTGGTCGTAGTTTTTGCCATCTAGAGCTTTATGCAGCGCTTTAACCATTTCCGGGCTATTCATGTGGTACTCGCCGCCTGGACGGTACTGCACAAAGCCCAGGTTTTCTAACTTCTTGGTTGTCAGTTCCGGGAAAGCCTTGCTGTGGAAGGAAAGCACTTCGTCTGCAAGTTCGCTTACACTCAAACCACCGATGCGGGAAGTCGTACCACAAAATCCTAGCTCGATTAAATCTCCACCGATGCCGATAGCTTCAAATATTTGGGCTGCTTGATAGCTGGAGAGCAGAGAAATTCCCATCTTGGAGAGAATTTTTAGCAAACCTGACTCTACTGCTTTGCGATAGTTTGCTAAAGCTTGTTCTAGGGTGAGGGCTGGAATTTTTTGCATCCCCATTAAATTTTGAGTCTTGGGATCAGACCACCAATCACGCACCGTATCTAAAGCCATATACGCGCAAACTGCACCAGCACCATAGCCAATGAGACAAGCAAAGTGATGTGTACTCCAGCATTGAGCAGTATTAACAATCAGGGATGTTTTCATTCGCAACCCTTCACGAATCAGATGGTGATGCACAGCACCCACTGCTAATAAGGGGGGAATGTAGGTATATTCTGTACTGATCCCTTCATTGCCCCCCTTATTAAGAGTGGTTGGGGGGTTCTGGTCGCTTAATATTAAAATCTTTGCACCTGCCCGCACTGACTCAGCAGCTTGTGCTTGCAAAGATTGGACTGCGGCTTTCAATCCTTCTGGGCCATTGGCGATCGCAAATAGGGTTGACAACTCAGCTGTGGCAAATCCTGACAGCTTAATCGCCTCTAATTCCGCATCTGTTAATACTGGCGACTCAAGTTTCAATCTCCGGGCATATTCTGGCTTGGGTTCTAATAAGTTACCTCGTTCACCCAGTTCAACTTTCAGAGACATTACCAGCTTTTCCCGCAAGGGATCGATCGCTGGGTTCGTTACCTGAGCAAAGCGCTGTTTAAAATAGTCATAAAGCAGGTGGGGCTTTTGTGACAGCACTGCTAAAGGAATATCATCCCCCATACAGAAAGTCGGCTCCGAACCTGCCTTCGCCATTTCATGAATCACCATTTCCACATCTTCTGTGGTGTAACCAAAAGCAGTTTGACGCTGAAGTAAGGTTTGCTTATCAATAGTCAATTGTCCTTTGCCATTGCCATTTGACGGATGACTAATACTTCCGCTACCTTCAATACAAGTGACCAATGACTTTAATTCTTGACGGTACTGTTGCAACCATTCCCCATAAGGATGCTCCTTGGCAATGCGCCTCTTTATATCCCAATTCTTCAGCACTTCATGATTTTCTAAATCCACGGCAATCATTTGCCCTGGGCCGAGTCTACCTTTCTCGACAATATCAGCTTCTGGGAAGTCCACGACACCAGTTTCCGAAGCTACAACAATGTAATCATCTTTGGTGATCACGTAGCGAGCGGGTCTTAAGCCATTACGATCTAGAGTTGCACCAACTTTTTTGCCATCGCTGAATACTAAAAGTGCTGGCCCATCCCAAGCTTCTTGCAAACCACTGTAATATTCGTAAAAATCAACAATTTCTGGAAATTCACGTAAAGAAGGCTGATTTTGGTAAGCCTCTGGAACCATAATCATTAAAGCTTCCAAGGGGCTGCGTCCAGAGCAAACCAGCAATTCCACTACATTGTCTAAGGTAGCTGAGTCGCTGTTATCAATATGAACTAGTGGTTTGAGTTCCTGGATGCGAGTCTCCTGCAAAGAGGCTGCGCCAACGCCCCACGCTGGATGATTCAGGCTCGCTTCTCGTGCCATCATCCAGTTAATATTACCCAATAAGGTATTGATTTCGCCGTTGTGACCCAACAACCGCATCGGTTGCGCTAGGGGCCATTTGGGCATCGTATTGGTACTAAAGCGGCGGTGATAAACAGCAAAGGCGCTTTTGTAAGCTGGATTTTTTAAATCGTCATAAAAGTTGCCCAAGACGGCAGAACGCACCATGCCTTTGTAGACAATTGTCCGACTTGACAACGAGCAGATATAAAATTCTTCTGAGATGTTGGTTGCAGCTTTACTAATTCGGCGGCGGGTAATGTACAACTGCCGTTCAAATTCATCGCCGCTTTTGTCAACAGAAGCTAACAAAACTTGTTCAATCTGGGGTTGATTTTCTCTTGCCTGTACCCCCAGTAAATCAGGTTGCACTGGCACTACTCGCCACCCCAGTACAATCAATTTTTCTTCAGCAGCTACTTGCTCAACTCTCGCCCTAGCTTTTTGTGCAGCTTCTTGGTCTTGTGGTAGAAATATCATCCCCACAGCTATATTATTGGTGGATGGAAATTCCTTCCACCTTTGGCCAAAGTCTTGTTGGAACAACTCCCAAGGTATTGCTGTCAATACTCCAGCACCATCACCAGAGTCTTGATCGGCGCTACAACCTCCCCGGTGTTCTAAGCAGGTTAAAGCAGCCAAGGCTTTTTCGACAATTTCGTGGCTGGTATGATTCTGGCGATGAGCAATAAAACCTACACCACAGGCATCTCGTTCCTCTACTAACCACTTTTGCCCCTGATAGGTATCTCTTGAGTTGATATTCGCTGTGATTTGTTGGTCTTGATTCATCGGTTTATTATTCATACCCTGTTCCTGAAGTATTGAGTTACCAATTTTGTCACTACGTTATGGGAAAATTTTTCTAAATTCCGCGATGGAGAAATAATATATAAGCACCGAAATTTAGGGAAAAAAAATTTTAACTTCGGTTTGACTTTGTTAGTTGACCCGTGTTAAAATTGATGCGTATTTTTATGTATTTGTGCGGTGTTATACAACTTACCTCCGCCAAGACATTATTTTAGCCCTGACAGTTTCTTTTTTATATTGTGAAGCTAAGTATTTTCTCAATCCCCTTTTTCCAGATGCACGCTAGCCAATCATAGAGCCTATTTCGGTTAACCTGAACCAAACTAAAACTGAACGCTGTGCTATGTTTTAAAGCCAAAGTCAAAATTATTCGTAATTGATCATGAAGATCAATGACTCGCTAACGTTACGCTACCTTAATTCGTAGTTGCAATCAGTGGGGGGTTGTACCCTCCATTGTCTTGTTAACCGCTGAATTAAGAATTTACTGTTAGTTGCTGTACCCTTTTAATTACGAATACGAGTTAGTAATTATTTGGTTATCCTGAACTACCAGTAAAATCAGCGTATTACAAAATATACCCATTTGACAATTCCCAAGTATTGTTGTTGTCTAGAGTTTTGCCACTTCCCAGTTCCGCCCTGTATTACTATTAACTAGACCTTACGGAAGTACCAACACTGGCAACGTTCAGCCAGGATTGAATATCTTAATCCAGTTTGGATAACCAAAACTACCGTGTATGGTGGGGTTGTAATTAGTGTCAGTTAAAACACTTAATTGCAGTGGCTTTAGCGTCTAAATAATTTTTTGGCATCTAGATACAGCAAGCCAAAATATAGATTAACATATTTTTCCGGAAAGAAACTCATGTTATTTTTATATTTACAAATAATTACTTAGTTTATATTTTGGATGATAGTTTTCAAAAGCACCTAGTAAATTATGGTAAAAAAGCCTAATTGTTGCCAATCAGGGATTAGCGATCGCTCCGCCCGCCGCAAGCATCGCAGATTTTTCCGGGCTACTGTGTCACCAATACTTTTCACAGTACTATACTTAACGACTACCTGTACTACCAACGCCCAGGAGTCCCCGGAAACCACCAAATCAATACCCCGGTTCACCTCACACTCACCTGCTTTAACAGCTGACTTTTCACAGCATATCGAAAACCTCTCTCCAAACCTTTCCCCTTCTAGGGGAGAGGCTTTGAGTTCTCCCCCTTCCCTAGTAGGGAAGGGGGCTGGGGGGTTAGGTTTCGTGTTAGCTTTTCCACATGACGTGAAAAGTCAGGCTTTACCAAGTGTGGCATCCTCTGGTAATCAAATTTCCCTCAATGGACGTACCTTATCAGCAACTTGGTTCCAGCGACCTGGAAAAGCTGGTCAGGTGACAACTCATCTCAGTGACGGGGCATTCAGGCAATTAATTGGAGTAAATTTCTTAAACAGTAGCAACTGGGCGACGCAACCAATACAGTGGTTTTCGTCAGTGACAAAGCCACTGGTTTTAGCCACCAGACTACTAGGAGCATATCGCTATCTGGATATTACTAATTTTGCTCAAACATCTGGATGGCAAATCCAAACCAATGGCAACATTTTGGTGATTGCTACCCCAAAAGCACAAGTTACAAATATTGTTCAGAGCCAGCAACCTTCAGACGCGAGTGTTACTCCCGTGCAACAAACTCGGATTCTTGTCGATTTAGATCGTCCAACTCCCTGGCAAGTTGCACAAGGGTCAGTTATTAAAAAAATTCCAAATCCATCCTCTGATCCAGACACACCAACCCCAAAATCCACCGTACCGCCAAATCGAGAGTGGACAATTACCTTGGATGGAATAGCCGACCCTGTTTTGATAGAACGCTATACCCCCCAGCCACCAGCAGCACCACCAACATTGCTGCCAAACCTGCTCAAACAATTATTACCAGCTACACCAACACAACCAATACCACCAGCCCCCCAACCACTCATTCAACAAGTGGAGGTGGTGAAAAACCAAACGATAATTAGTCTGAGCATTCCCTTTGGTCTATCGCCTCAAGTTAGTACTGTCGCTAACCCCAGTCGCCTGATTATCGATATTCGACCCGATCCTTTACAAGAGCGGGATATTGCTTGGGCCCCAGGATTACGCTGGCGACAGCATTATGTCAACTTAGGCACAGAACGCTTTCCTGTGGTCTGGTTAGAAGTTAATCCCCGTAAATTTGGGCTAAGGTTGAAACCCATGTGGGCTAGTCATGATGGGCTTGTGGGTACTGCTCCCTTAATTCAAACAGCGCAACGTTACTTAGCATTAGCTGGAATTAACGGTGGTTATTTTAACCGCAATAACAGATTGCCATTGGGTGCGATTCGTCGAGATAGTCAGTGGTTATCAGGCCCCATTCTTAACCGAGGTGCGATCGCCTGGAATGATTCTGGCCAATTTTACTTCGGTCGTCTCACCTTGGAAGAAACTTTAATCACAGCAAATGACCAGCGCCTACCAATTCTGTTTCTCAACAGTGGCTACGTCCAAAGTGGCGTTGCTCGTTATACCCCAGCTTGGGGATCAACTTACACACCCCTGACGGATAACGAAATTATCTTAGTAGTAGAGAAAGACCAAATTACTAATCAGTTACCAGGCGGCAAAGTTGGTGGGATGGCAATTCCGATTCCCCAAAATGGCTACCTGCTAACCTTACGCGCTAACGCTGCTAGTGCTGCCTCCCAGTTACCGATTGGAGGCGCAGTCAGCATTTCTAGCGCCACTACCCCAGCTGATTTTAGTCGTTATCCCCACATTATCGGAGCTGGGCCCCTATTACTCCAAAACCGTCAAATTGTCCTTGATGCCAAAGGCGAAAAATTCAGCAATGCCTTTATTGCCGAAAAGGCTGTTCGTAGCGGTATTTGCACAACGGCAACAGGCACACTGGTGATTACTGCTGTCCATAATCGTGCTGGCGGTTATGGCCCTACTTTGGCGGAACACGCCCAATTAATGCAACTAATGGGCTGTGTGGATGCCCTAAATTTGGACGGTGGTAGTTCTACCAGCCTTTATTTAGGAGGGCAACTACTTGATCGATCGCCTAGTACCGCCGCTCGTGTTCATAATGGAATTGGTATTTTCCTACAACCACGATAATGGCGAATGGGGGAATAGGGAAGTTTCTTAATCATCTAATGCCCCATACTCAATCCTTTTTTAAAGTTTTGAACAAGCTGCAATTTTGCTTGATGAAGACTTGATGTAGACATCATAGTTTCAGTAGTGATGATTTAGACTGTAGCGTCTGATTTTGCTATGTTTATCGAAGTGCGACAAAATTGCTGATTTTCAAGGTTGCAAAATAGCGCCAGATTTTGGCTCAATAGTTCAAGAGTACCAACGGTTTGTTATGTCTCAAAATGAGGTGACTATGGCTCGATATCAGGAAACTACACAGACTGAAACTCTACACCTACCTCCAGCAATAACTTCCAAAGGCATTGCTGCCAGAGAATTACGTCCTTGGGGTGCTTTTACAGTTTTGGAAGAAGGGCGGGGATACAAAATCAAGCGCATTGAAGTTAAGCCCGGACACCGCCTCAGTCTACAAATGCACCATCACCGCAGCGAACATTGGATTGTCGTCTCTGGTACAGCTAGGGTAGTTTGTGGCGAACAAGAAGTACTACTGAGCAATAATGAATCCACCTATGTACCCCAATGTACATCTCATCGTTTAGAGAATCCTGGCGTAATCCCCTTGGTGTTGATTGAAGTCCAAAATGGCGAATACTTGGGAGAAGATGATATTATTCGCTACCAAGATGACTATGCGCGTACCAAGGATTAAAACCAAAATAACCCGATTAAGTAAGTTGGCGCGAAAAAATTAAAGTATGTTAAGAAACATAAATAGCCTTAAAATCTTTACTAGTGACCAATGACAAAGGACAAATGACAGCCTTAGCCAGTTAGCTTTAATTGTGCCAACCTACTTAAAGCTCTAATCCCAAAACTGAATACATTTTTTGGTGCAAACCATCTTTGGAAACCACTGCACCCCAGAAGTCCCCACCCTAGCTAAGGTGGGGACTAAAATGTGTTAATACTATAAATGTAATAATAGCGATCGCATTCATGCCCTAGCTGATTTGGAATTTTGCACAAGCAAAGGTCAACCCATCTGTAAAATGAAGATGGGGTATTCAATTGCAAAAAACGAGTTCCATGATTCATCTGAGTCAAGCAGCCCTGAGTGAGATTGGGCGAATCAAGTCCAAGCAGCAGTCTCATGTCTTGTTTCGATTGGCAGTAAAACCAGGTGGTTGTTCCGGGTTCTTTTATGATCTGTCCTTCGATGAAGCAATAAAAGTTGGCGATCAGGTTTTCCACTTGGATGGGATTCAAGTAGTTATAGATGCCGCAAGCTTAAATTACCTGAAGAATTTGAGAGTTGATTATTCAGAAGACTTAATGGGTGGTGGTTTTCGCTTCCACAACCCCCAAGCGATCGCTACCTGTGGCTGTGGTAATTCCTTCTCCTTAAGTCATTAGTGATTAGTCATTGCTCAAAAAAACAAATGGGCAATCATTAAGGAAAAATAGCGATTGACATAAAATCGTAAAAAACGATATAATCAGGATTTGTTAAAACTTAGACATATAAGCAGCTTTACGCGCTGTAACTCATGCCAACAATACAGCAGCTAATACGTAATGAGCGCGAACAAGCGCGTCAGAAAACCAAGTCCCCGGCTCTGAAACAATGTCCTCAACGTCGGGGGGTTTGTACCAGAGTATACACGACCACACCAAAGAAGCCTAACTCAGCTCTACGCAAAGTAGCAAGAGTCAGACTTACCTCTGGATTTGAAGTCACAGCTTACATTCCAGGCATTGGTCACAACTTACAAGAACACTCAGTTGTGATGATTCGTGGCGGTCGGGTAAAGGATCTACCAGGCGTGAGATACCACATTATCCGTGGCACCCTAGATACAGCCGGAGTCAAAGACCGCAAGCAAGGCCGTTCCAAGTATGGAACCAAGCGTCCCAAAGAAGCGAAAAAATAGGATTGGCGATTAATCGCATCCAACACGATTAATCGTCTACCTTAAAAGCGCTCAAGGACAAAAAGCGATCGCCGCCTGTGTTCTAACAGCAGTTATGAAGGCTGCTAAAGTCTGTTAAAAAAAATCAAGCAAGCTATACCTACACTAAGCGAGCAAGTGTAGAAGTTCTGAGGAGAAGGCTGTAACTAACAGCGAAACTCTCATCTGGACATTAAGGTTTATAATCTTAT
Organism: Nostoc sp. CHAB 5836; assembly: GCF_020829445.1. Taxonomy (GTDB): domain Bacteria; phylum Cyanobacteriota; class Cyanobacteriia; order Cyanobacteriales; family Nostocaceae; genus Nostoc. The sequence continues at coordinate 85,199 of NZ_JAIVFV010000002.1, read as the reverse complement.
CGCCTTAAGTATTTAGTTGCAGGTAGCAAGTCAAACAATTTTAGATTTTAGACTTCGGCGTGAGTGCTACTTCTCTATGAGAGGCTGCACCAACGACAAGGTTCAGTACAAGTAAGTTGAAGGATTTGCGATTTTGGATTAGTCAAACCCACTAGGGAATGAGATTTACAGAGTTTTGATTTTTCTGACCCCTGTGGTCGAAACATCTACAGAAAACTCTTAATCCCAAATCCCAAATCCAACATCGAAAATCCAAAATTGCCAGTCAATTAGGTCAGTGTTGCTGCAACAGTCGAAAAATTTCAGGAAGTCTGAGGGTTGGGTTCCACCGCTTTTACTTTCCGGTGTTTGATAGCATATAATTTCGTTGCCAATTCCGAATTAAAGGTGAAGTATGTCTCGTCGTGGTGTTATTCAAAGGCGCCCAGTTCCGTCTGACTCCGTATATAACAGTCGCCTTGTGAGCATGATTATCAGGCGGATCATGCGTCATGGCAAGAAATCACTTGCCGCCCGGATTGTTTATGAAGCATTGAAAACTATTGAAGAACGCACTGGTAACGCTGCGTTGGAAACCTTTGAAAGAGCAGTGCGAAATGCCACGCCTTTAGTAGAAGTAAAAGCTCGGCGAGTAGGTGGAGCAACCTACCAAGTACCAATGGAAGTGCGTACAGAAAGGGGTACTACCCTAGCACTGCGTTGGTTAGTGCAATATTCCCGGTCTAGACCAGGCCGGACAATGGCAAGCAAACTGGCAAATGAGTTAATGGATGCTGCCAACGAAACTGGAAATGCCATTCGCAAACGGGAAGAAACGCACCGGATGGCGGAAGCTAACAAAGCATTTGCACATTATCGTTACTAAGTAAAAAAGCGATATATCCCACTCCCGAAGCGGTATATCGTGGATTTACAAAAAAAGACGGTTTTCCGTAAAAGTATAGAATCTTAACAAAGAGTAATATACAAGATATCATGAGGCAAAAACTATAGGAGGTAGCTGTGGCACGCACGATCCCGCTAGAGAAAGTACGCAACATTGGTATTGCGGCGCATATAGATGCGGGCAAAACAACAACAACAGAGAGAATATTATTTTACTCTGGGATAATTCATAAAATTGGCGAAGTTCATGAAGGAACTGCCGTCACAGACTGGATGGAGCAGGAGCGGGAGCGGGGAATCACCATTACTGCTGCTGCTATCAGTACCAGTTGGAATGATCATCAAATTAACATTATCGATACTCCCGGTCACGTAGACTTCACAATTGAAGTTGAGCGTTCCATGCGCGTGTTGGATGGTGTAATCGCAGTATTTTGTTCTGTGGGCGGCGTGCAACCGCAGTCTGAAACAGTGTGGCGACAAGCAGACCGCTACAAAGTTCCTCGGATCGCCTTCATCAACAAGATGGATCGCACTGGAGCGAACTTCTATAAAGTTCACGAGCAAATGCGCGATCGCTTGCGGGCAAATGCGATCGCGATTCAACTACCAATTGGTAGTGAAACCGAATTCCAAGGCATCATCGACCTCGTAAAGCAACGTGCGTATATTTACGCAAATGACCAAGGAACCGATATCCAGGAAACTGATATCCCCGCCGAATTGCAAGGGCAAGTAGATGAATACCGCGTCAAGCTAGTAGAAGCAGTGGCAGAAACTGATGACGCTCTGATGGCTAAGTACTTCGAGGGCGAAGAACTGACGCAAGACGAAATCGCCACTGGACTGCGTAAAGGCACAGTTGCTGGCACAATCGTACCAGTACTGTGTGGCTCGGCATTCAAAAACAAAGGCGTGCAATTGATGCTGGATGCCGTTGTCGATTACCTACCATCGCCAAGTGAAGTACCGCCAATTCAAGGCTTACTGCCCAATGGCGATACCGTTGAGCGGCGGGCTGATGACAACGAACCCCTAGCAGCTCTGGCATTCAAGATTATGGCTGACCCTTACGGTCGCCTGACATTTGTTCGCGTTTATTCTGGTGTCCTGAAAAAGGGCAGCTACGTTCTCAACGCTAGTAAGAATAAAAAAGAACGGATTTCCCGCTTAGTTCTGATGAAGGCAGATGATCGGCAAGATGTCGATGAACTGCGAGCGGGTGATTTAGGAGCAGCTCTGGGATTGAAAGACACCTTGACAGGTGACACGCTCTGTGATGATGGAGCGCCAGTAATTCTGGAATCCCTATTCATTCCTGAGCCAGTGATCTCGGTAGCGGTTGAACCCAAAACCAAGAACGACATGGACAAGCTGTCCAAGGCTCTGCAATCTCTCTCAGAAGAAGACCCAACCTTCCGTGTCCGCGTCGATCCGGAAACAAACCAAACCGTGATCGCGGGGATGGGAGAGCTACACCTAGAAATTCTAGTAGACCGGATGTTACGAGAATTCAAGGTGGAAGCCAATGTAGGTGCGCCGCAAGTAGCTTACCGGGAAACAATTCGGAAAGCTGTGAGCAAAATTGAGGGCAAATTCATCCGCCAAAGTGGTGGTAAAGGTCAATACGGTCACGTTGTGATCAATTTGGAGCCTGGAGAACCCGGTACTGGCTTTGAATTCGTCTCCAAAATTGCCGGCGGTACAGTACCTAAAGAGTACGTTGGCCCCGCAGAACAAGGAATGAAAGAAAGCTGCGAATCTGGTGTTCTCGCTGGATATCCGTTGATTGACGTCAAGGCGACGCTCATTGATGGGTCATACCACGATGTAGACTCTTCGGAAATGGCTTTCAAAATCGCCGGCTCAATGGCGATGAAAGAGGCTGTGCTGAAAGCTTCACCCGTCCTCTTAGAGCCTATGATGAAAGTTGAGGTTGAAGTTCCTGAAGACTATATCGGGAACGTCATTGGTGACCTCATCTCCCGCCGAGGGCAGATTGAAAGCCAAAGCACTGAACAGGGACTCGCTAAGGTCGCATCCAAAGTTCCACTGGCGACCATGTTTGGCTACGCCACTGATATCCGGTCGAAGACCCAAGGTCGGGGTATCTTCACGATGGAGTTCAGCCACTACGAAGAGGTGCCTCGCAGCGTAGCTGAAACTATCATTGCAAAAAGCAAAGGGAACGCTTAGTTAAAATAAGGAAATGAGCATTCATGGCACGCGCAAAGTTTGAAAGGAATAAACCCCACATCAATATCGGTACAGTTGGCCACGTTGACCACGGTAAAACTACCTTGACAGCAGCCATCACCATGACCTTAGCAGCTATGGGTCAGGCTGTAGCTAAGGGCTACGACCAAATTGATAATGCCCCCGAAGAAAAGGCACGGGGTATTACCATCAATACCGCTCACGTAGAGTATGAAACTGCAAGTCGGCACTATGCTCACGTAGACTGTCCAGGACACGCTGACTATGTGAAGAACATGATCACTGGTGCGGCTCAGATGGATGGAGGTATCCTGGTAGTAGCTGCTACCGATGGCCCTATGCCCCAAACCCGTGAACACATCCTGTTGGCAAAACAGGTAGGCGTTCCCAGTCTGGTTGTCTTCTTGAACAAAGAAGATTTGATGGATGACCCAGAACTCTTGGAACTGGTAGAACTAGAACTGAGAGAACTGTTAAGCAGCTATGATTTCCCTGGCGATGATATCCCCATCGTCAAAGGCTCTGGTCTGCAAGCTCTAGAAGCAATGACCAAGAATCCCAAGACCCAACGAGGAGAAAATCCGTGGGTAGACAAAATCTATGAACTGATGGATGCTGTAGATTCTTACATCCCCACTCCTGAGCGGGATGTTGATAAACCCTTCCTGATGGCTGTAGAAGACGTGTTCTCAATTACAGGTCGTGGTACTGTCGCCACCGGTCGGATTGAGCGGGGTATTGTCAAAGTTGGCGATAACGTTGAACTAGTGGGTATCAGAGATACTCGCGCCACTACCGTAACTGGTATTGAAATGTTCAAGAAGAGTCTCGACCAAGGTATGGCTGGGGATAACGCTGGCGTGCTACTTCGCGGTATTCAGAAGGCTGATATTGAACGGGGTATGGTCATCGCCAAACCTGGTTCGATTAAACCTCACAATGAATTTGAAGGTGAGGTGTATGTCTTAACAGAAAAAGAAGGTGGTCGTAAGACTCCATTTTTCGCTGGCTACCGTCCCCAGTTCTACGTGCGGACAACAGATGTAACTGGTACCATCAAAGCCTACACCTCAGATGAAGGCAAAGAAGTAGAAATGGTAATGCCAGGCGATCGCATCAAGATGACAGTAGAATTGATCAACGCGATCGCGATTGAACAAGGAATGCGCTTCGCTATTCGCGAAGGTGGTCGCACCATCGGTGCTGGTGTCGTCTCCAAAATTATCAAGTAGCACCTTTTTGCTCATCACAAAGGAGCAGAGATGGTATAATGCCTCTCTGCTCCTTTCTCTTCCCTCTATAAACAAGTATCTTGACCACCAATGCCATAAGCGAAAACCAAGCTCCATAGGTACGTGTCACAAGAGAACCCTTCTGGTGCGATCGCTTTGCGAACGACTACGCTCAGGGTAAAAGATTTCGGTCTTGGGAACCAGGACTCCTGCCCTTGGAGGGAATGTAAGACCAAAAAAACTACGGAGTAATGATGGCTATTCCCGATGAATTGGGAAGCTCAGACTTCAGCCGTAGGCAAGTCTGAGTAGTTCACCCTGTAAATACTCCCCTAATTACGCAGAACCTGGAAAATTAAAGATGGCAACTCTACAGCAGCAGAAAATTAGAATCCGCTTACAGGCCTTTGACCGGCGCTTATTAGATACATCTTGCGAGAAGATTGTAGACACAGCTAACCGCACCAACGCTACAGCCATAGGCCCAATTCCTTTACCAACGAAACGCCGGATCTATTGTGTGCTGCGATCGCCTCACGTAGATAAAGATTCACGGGAACACTTTGAAACCCGTACTCATCGCCGGATTATTGACATTTACCAGCCCTCTTCTAAGACTATTGATGCCCTGATGAAATTGGATCTACCATCGGGTGTAGATATCGAAGTCAAACTTTAATTGGTCATTGGTCATTGGTCATTGGTCATTGGTCATTGGTCATTGGTCATTGGTCATTGGTCATTGGTCATTGGTCATTGGTCATTGGTCATTGGTCATTGGTCATTAGCAAAAGACAAAGGACAAAAGACAAAGGACAAAGGACAAATGACATTAGTATGAATAGTTACATAGCCCTGAAGAAATATATCTCAGGGCTTTTATTTAGCTAGGAAACAAATGATAGAATGTAGATAAAGAACGGGAAAAGCAGAGAAAAAGAAATTTTAAAGATTAAGTTTATACCAAAATAACAATGACATCATCTTCTAAAATTGCAGTCCGTGAACTACCTCTATTCCCGTTACCCGAAGTAGTTTTGTTTCCTACTAGGCCATTACCCCTATACATCTTTGAATTTCGCTACCGAATCATGATGAACACGATTTTGGAGAGCGATCGCAGGTTCGGTGTTTTGATGTTCGATCCAGTCAAAGGTACAATTGCAAACACTGGTTGCTGTGCCGAAATTGTTCATCACCAACGACTGCCAGATGATCGGATCAAGATGATGACTTTAGGGCAGCAAAGATTTCGTGTATTAGAGTATGTTCGTGAAAAGCCATACCGTGTTGGCTTAGTTGAGTGGATTGAAGATCAACCACCAACTAAAGATTTGCGACCTTTATCAACTGAAGTAGAACAACTACTACGAGATGTTGTGCGTTTATCAGCTAAATTAACCGAACAAAATATTGAACTGCCAGAAGATTTGCCTGATCTACCTACAGAGTTATCTTATTGGGTAGCCAGCAACCTTTACGGTGTCGCTCCAGAGCAACAGTTATTGCTAGAAATGCAAGATACTGTAACTCGTTTAGAGCGGGAAGCAGAAATTTTAACTTCTACTCGTAATCACTTGGCAGCACGCGCTGTTCTCAAAGACACATTTAGTGAAAAGTGAAAAGTTAGGAGTTAGGAGTTAGGAGTTATAACTTCTGAAGTAACGGCGCTGATCTGTAAAACATTGTAAGCGCCAAGAATTTTTAAGATCTCTGTGTGGATAGTTAATTCTGCTAAAGCAGATTGCATTTGCGCTTCCTTAGCATCCGCTTCTAAATCCATGAAAAACAAGTATTCGCCTAGCGATCGCTTCGTCGGACGCGATTCAATCCGGCTGAGGTTAATTCCTAGTTGAGCAAATATTTGCAAAGGTTTTACCAATGCTCCGGGTGTGTTGGCAGGCATACTAAAAGCTAGTGATGTGTGACTGGTAGTTCTTGTTGGTGCTTGGTATCCAGCCTCTGCTTCACCCTGACTTACTACCCAAAAACGAGTAAAGTTCTCTGGATAGTCGTTGATGTTACTGGCGAGAATTGGCAGGTTGTATAGTTGAGCTGCTCTACTAGAAGCGATCGCTGCTGTTGTTATGTCTTGTTCTAATCGCTGTAGCGCTTCTGTTGTAGAATTGCTGGGAATAATCTGTACAGTCGGGAGAAACCGCTCTAACCATCCCTGACATTGTGCCAAAGCTTGCGGGTGAGAGTAAACAGTTTGAATCCTATCTAAGCTAGTAGCACAGGAAATTAACGTATGAGCAATGGGTAATACCAAAGCCAACTGAATTCGCAAACTGTCCAACTGCCAGAGTGTATCCAGTGTTGTGCTAACACTCCCTTCAATAGAATTTTCCACTGGCACAACAGCCAACTGAGCTTGATTATTCGCAAGGGCGTGCAGTGATTGAGAAATGCTGGGATAGGGACATAATATAGCTTCAATTCCCGTACTTTTGCTCAACCAGTTTACATAAAAAACAGCTGCTTGTTCTGCGTAAGTGCCGGGAGGCCCTAAATGTGCGATCAATAAAGTCATGCTTTTAGCCTTGAGTTGGGAGTTTAATGGCATTGGGGACTAGGTACGGACTACTATAGGAATCATATTTGATTTCTGAAAAAATCTAAGTATTTGTAGGGTGTGTTAGGCGTAAGCCGTAACGCACCAAAAGCTTGAGATGGTGGGTGCGTTACGCTTGGCTTACACACCCTACGTATATTTCAAAAATCAAATATTAGTCCTATAGGAAGAATTTATGGAAAGGTATTTTATCCCAAATATTTTTATTTATACATAAATGAACCCAAATATAGGACTCCTATTAGATTTTTGAACAAAATGGTAGTTTTTTTTTTGCTCAATTCCTCTGAAGATTTAAGAGCAATTATATTAGTTTATGAGCGAATAGTAATGCATATTCTTGATTTTTTGTCAAGACTTAAATCCTAATCTTACCCCTTTCAAGGTGACTAGTAAAATCTCTTTTTTTCTCTCGGCGGTCAAGAAATTTTGTACTTTTCTAATAATCAGAACTAAGTTGTTAAAAAATATTAAAATTAAGAAACAAATATTTTGATCCGCTCATGGCTACCCGGTTTACTGCCTCGCAATCGGTTGAAATCGCTGTTCCAGAGCAGCCTATTCCCATTCAACACTACTTGCGTCAGCCTCAACGCCTGGTTAAGGCTTTGGTTGACAACACTCGGATTCAGCAACTTTCTGAGGAAGTATTTCGCTTGAAAATGCGTCCGCTAACTTTTATGTCACTAAGTATTCAACCTACTGTAGACATGAGAGTCTGGACAGAATCAAATGGGATAATCTATTTGCGATCGCTAGGCTGTGAAATCTTGGGTTTCGAGTATATTAACCAACGCTTTGCTCTCAACTTAAAAGGGCATTTGTCTCCCAAAGAGTTTCGCAGTGGCACTCGTCTGGAAGGAAGGGCTGATTTAGAAGTGCTGGTGGATTTGCCACCGCCATTTTGCTTCACTCCTAAACCGATTTTAGAAACTACTGGCAATGCTTTGCTCAAAAGCGTGCTGTTGTCGGTCAAGCAACGGTTATTAAATCAACTTTTGGCGGATTATCGCTACTGGGTGATATCACAAACTAAAGATAGACGACTTGAGGCTGACAAGACTGAATTACCAATCCTCAATGCTGAGTAATTCTTTAACTAATTCGTAACACTTGCCTCCGGCGAGTATTACGAATTACGAATCAAGTAAGTCGGCGGGAATAAATGCAACTATGTTACGAAACGTAAATAGCTCTAAAACTCTGACCAATGACAAATGACCAATGACCAATGACAAATGACAAATGACCAATGACAAATGACCAATGACCAATGACAAATGACAAATGACAAATGACAAATGACAAATGACAAATGACCAATGACCAATGACCAATGACCAATGACAAATGACCAATGACCAATGACATTAATCACGCCGACCTACTTATTTTGATTTGGCAAGGGCGAAAAGACTGACGATGCAGAGGCGAGGGCCCGTATTGTTGCAGAGCCAGCAAATGCTGCTGGCTACCGTAACCCTTGTTACACTCCAGGTTGTACATAGGGTATTTTAATCCTAAACGCAGTACCAAATCGTCACGCCAAACCTTAGCGACAATACTAGCAGAGGCAATAGCGAGCGATCGCTCGTCCCCTTTAACTATTGTTTGTTGCGGCACTAGCAAGTCTTTGATTGACTGATTGCCGTCGATCAAGCAAATTTCAGGCTGTACCTTTAACTTCAGCACAGCCCGCTTCATTGCTAACAGCGTCGCTTGCAAAATATTTATCTTGTCAATTTCGGCAGTAGAAGCAAACCCAATTTTCCAGTCTATAGCCAGACCACAAATTTGCTGCGCTAGCTGAATTCTACGAGAACTAGACAACTTTTTGCTGTCTTTAATTTTAGCTGCCATTAGTATTGGCAAAGCATGATCTGGTAGGATCACTGCTGCTGCCACCACAGGCCCAAATAGAGCGCCTCGCCCTACTTCATCCACACCTGCAACCAACCCTGGAATCCCTAACAAGGTAGAAAACTCCAGCCAAGTGGATTGTTCCAAGGGTGCTGGCGACGTTTCTACCATAAAGCAAATTAATTATCCTCGATCGCTGAGGAACGACGGCGGCGGCGACGGCTAGCAGTGGCGGCGCTATTGGCTTCACTTTCATCTGCAATCTCGTTCGCGAGGATGGCTTTGGCAGACAAGCGTCCCGAAAGATTGGGAGTCAACTCCGATGCTTGGGTTGTCTCTTCTATCAAAGATTTTTCTTCTGGTTGAATAACTTTTGGTGTCAGTATCTTGCTTGGGGTTATTTCAGGTGTTGCTTTTTGGACAATAGTAGTAATTTCAGGTGTTGCTTTTTGGATAATAGTTGATTCTGAGGTTGATTCAGTTGGGGTCGTTGGCTGTTGACCGGGCTGAATCACATTAATAATCACAGACTTGGTATTTTTTACCTCTTGCTCTAACTTCACCAAGGGAGAAATTCCCATCAAGGCAAACATATCCTGTTCTTGGAGGCTCATTTCTACAGTTCTAATTTCCGGCGGTTCTACCACTGGTTTAACTGGTTCTGCTTTGATAACTTTAGTGCGCTCTACTCTTTCACTCCAACCTGGTTTACCAAGGGTGGGTGAAGGTATCTCTGGTACAACTCCTAGTTCTGGTTCCACATCAAGGTCTAAGTCTGGCTCGTTAACAAAAGCCAGGGGATTGGGAACAACCCGAGCTTCATCTTTGCCGTTTAACCCATTGATGCCAATTCGACTGCGGCGAGTGCGGGTACGACGCTTGTTATCAAGTTCTTGATAACTAGGATGATTGATCAGATTTAGGTTACTCAATTCCGAGTCGCCGTCAAATGCTTCCCCAAATCCATCATAGGTTTCTCGTGGTTCCGGGATGCGGACAGATGGCTGGCGTGGTTCTCGGTGAGGTAGGGATACAAAACGCTCACGCTCTGGTGTCTCTACTGGTATTGGTAATCGGTTTTCGATTTCTCCAGGGAGACGCACGGTATGTCCTAAACCGCCACAGGTGGGACAAGTTTCACCAAACAATTCGTAAATGTTTTGACCTTGACGCTTGCGGGTCAGTTCTACTAAACCCAGTTCGGTGAGTTGGGCAATCTGGGGACGAGCTTTGTCTGCTTTGAGTGCTTTATTAAAGTGTTCCAGAACTTGCAATTGATCACGTCGCGATTCCATATCAATAAAATCAACGACGATCACCCCGGCGATATTTCGCAGACGCAACTGGCGAGCAATTTCTGTTGCAGCTTCGCAGTTTGTCCACAAAACTGTTTCTCTAGCTGTTGCCGATCGCGTGAAGGAACCTGAGTTAACATCGATTACGGTTAATGCCTCCGTCGGCTCGATGATGATGTAACCTCCAGAAGGTAGATCTACTCTCGGTTTGAGGGCTTCTCTAATGGCGGCACTGATCCGGAAGTACTCTAAAATTGGGGAGCGATCGCGGTGATGGTCAATCAACAATCCCTGCGGTGTTTGACCACCACTCCAGTTCTGCAAGTACTGTTTGACGCGCTTTAAACCAGTACTGGAATCCACGACAATCCGATTTACATCCGCGCCATACATATCCCGCAATACTCGCTGGATAAAGTCATCGTCTCGGTTGAGCAGTGCTGGAGGACGGGTGGAATGGGCTTCTTGCTGAATGGCTTCCCATTGCTTTTGCAGCAACTCCAAATCTTCCATAATTGCTTCTTCGGGTTTGCCTTCGGCTTCTGTACGCACGAGCAGACCCATTCCCGCCGGTTTGACTAAAATCGCTAGTGCCCGCAAGCGGTTGCGCTCACTTTCACTTTTAATCCGTCGGGACAAATTTACACCCCGGCCATAGGGCATCAGTACTACGTAGCGCCCGGGTAAGGTGATATTACCCGTGAGCCTGGGCCCTTTTGTCCCCGTTGGCTCTTTCATTACTTGCACCAAAACTTTCTGCTGTGGTGCAAGTAGTTCTGTAATTGCCGCTGCGGTACGCTTGAGCTTCAATGGCCCCAAGTCGGTAACATGAATAAAACCGTTGCGCTCTGGGTCGCCAATATTCACGAAAGCCGCATCTATCCCAGGTAATACATTTTCTACCACTCCTAAGTAGATATCACCTATTTGGTGATGACCGGTAGCAACAACGAGTTCCTGTATTTGATCTTCAGAAAAAACCGCAGCAATTTGGTGCTGCTCCGCGATGATAATTTGTTTTGGCATTCAATTTCCTCAAAAATTGGCAGCACTTACAGGTTTGAGGTTTGTTGTATCAAGTCCGGATAATTACTTGTAATTCAAAACTCACCGCGTCTTTGCATCAGTTCCAATTAGCAGTGTTTTCCCAGCTTGATATTATACTTTGGCTGCCCTCACAACCCTCAAAAGGCGCTACTGATAATAAAAATCGCAAACCTGAGCTTCTAAGTTAAATAGCTATTGGCGCTCTTAAGAGCATTTCCACGGCTGATTATTCCAGAACGGCTGCATATTGTTTAAGCAATTAAATCAACCGTCCGTGGTTGATTTGTGATGCAATACCCTCAAATCTTGAGAGTTCTGAGTTGAAAGTTCTAAATCCTGAGTGGCATTTTAACTCAGGATGCTTTATTTGAGAGTAACCGACTGAATTCGTTAAGAAAAAGAAACTATTTCTATTTTCCATTCCCCGGATTGATCCTTAGGGTTATACTCAGCAGCGCCAGTCACAACCCGATCTTGAGCCGTTCTAGCTGAAGACGAGCAGGGCTTTGCGCGTCTGTGAAGGTCTACAAGTCGGTATAACCGACAGTAGTTGATACCCTTCTCCTTACGGAGACGCTACGCGTAGCTTGCTTCCACAAAGTGGTACGGGAACGCCAAAGGGGAACAACTTTAAATCAGACATTCAGCAGTTATTTTAAAAGCATGGATTTAGAGAAGCTAACCGAGCCTGCTGTTAGTTACTGATTCACAAGGTAGCTATAGAGAGAGTGTGCGTTCTTAATTATGCTTTTTGTTTGTCTGGGATAAAATCCGAGAAGTTGCACTCTAATATCTTTGCTTTCGTCCCTTGAATACCAGGGTAGTGAACCAGCTAATTCAATGCAGGGTCAGAAAATTTCTCTTCACCCCATTTTAACGCAACCTTGCTAAAAATCAATTCCTATGAGCTGCGATGTGGGGACAACTACTAGCAAGTTGCCCTACAGGGATTATACCCCTAAAATTAGCCGATTGCGGTGGATGTGCAGGAGTTGAAATTCTACACTAGCCACTGTCTCTAGCATAAACAGGATTTGTTCGGGACGCAATAGCAAACCGTCCTGGCGATAGCTACCTAGATAACGGATCACAGATGATATAGATTCTGCTTTGCTATTGTGGGTTTCCACTAGTTCCAGTTCAAATAAGCGATCGCGCAGATTTATTAACTGGCTCTTGCCTGACTTAGTTGTTTGCTCGTACCAAAGCTCCTCTTTTGCTTTGATTGTATCAATCCAGTCTTGCCATTGTATGGGTGTTGTTTCTGCAAGTGCTGCTACAGTAATCAAATACTCTGCGGATTCTAGCAGTTGGGTAGCGGCACTAGCTTTTAAATCTATCTGCTCCACATTATATATGGGTATGTCTGTGGGCATTTCACGAGCCAACTGTTCTTGGAAAGTATCAACTTCCACTGGTACGGTTAACTCAAAATCTGCAATTTCACCACTGCTAGTAGCCCCTAGAGCTAAAGCAGTTGCTAGGGAAATCCGCGGCATTGGATGAAACCCACCAGTGAAAGCGATTGGTAAGCCTGCTCGCCGCACAACTCGGTCAAACAGACGGATTAAATCAAGATGGCTCGTCAATGCCATATTACCCTGTTTCCCAAACCAAACTCGCAGTCTTTGCGCCTTAGTTGTGTTGGGGACAAATTCGCCAGCAAATTTTGGGATAGCAGGTGATTCAATCACGATGTTATGTCCAAAATCGGTGCCACACACGCCACAATGAGAACAACCTTCAAAAGAGCAGTCGGGCACAATTGCAGCTTCTAAAGCGCGTTGCAAGTCTTCTTGAAGCCACTTTTTATCAATCCCGGTATCGATATGATCCCAAGGGAGGGGAATATCGAGGGAGTTAGGAGTGAGGAGTGAGGAGTGAGGAGTTAGGAGTTGGGTATTTTCTCTGTCCTTCTGCGCTTTTGTGTGAAACAAATTCCATTCGCCATTTTCTAATTGGCGATATTTCCAATCTAAACCTGCTTGGGCGATCGCAGACCCCCAAGCACTAAAAGCTTGATCTAAATTATCATACCAGGAATCCATACCAGCACCTAATTCCCAGGCACGGCGGACTACTTTGCCCAAATGGCGATCGCCTCGTCCCAGAAAATCTTCCATTGCCGAAATGCGGACATCGGTAAAATTTACTTTCACTCCCTTGATTCGGCGGAATTCTTGGCGCAACAGGTTTTGTTTCCTTTTAAACTCAGTGGTAGAAACTGAGTGCCACTGGAATGGTGTATGGGGCTTGGGTGTAAAGTTAGAAATCGTCAGGTTAAAGTTTAGAGCTTTTCTACCTTTGCCCCGACATTCTCGCTGTAGCCAGCTTACGGTTTCCGCAATGCCCACAACGTCAGCATCGGTCTCACCCGGTAAGCCAATCATAAAATACAACTTTATTTTATCCCAGCCTTGCTCCCAAGCCGTTTTCACCCCCCGCAACAATTCTTCATTGGTTAAACCCTTATTTACGATGTCTCGCATCCGCTGAGTTCCAGCTTCTGGAGCAAAAGTCAATCCACTTTGGCGCGTACCTCCAAGGATGTTGGCAATATTTTCATCAAATCTGTCTACCCGTTGGCTTGGTAGAGTCAGAGAAATGTTTTCATTTTTTAAGCGATTTTTGATTTCCATCCCCACTGCTGGTAGGGACAAATAATCAGAACAACTCAGAGATAGTAGGGAAAACTCATTGTAACCAGTTGCCCGCATTCCTTGTTCAATTGCTTCTACAACCTGATCGGGTTCTACATCCCGTGCTGGTCGAGTCAGCATTCCTGGTTGACAGAAGCGACAGCCACGAGTGCAACCACGCCGAATCTCGATGGTTAAGCGGTCATGCACCGTTTCTACGTAGGGAACTAACCCAATGGAATATGCTGGTATGGGAGTTGCAACCCGTCGCAAAATTCGTTTGGGCACGTCTGGGCAACGAGGATGAACTGAGCCATCTTCTGCCATGTCGTAAAACTGAGGCACATATACGCCTGGTATTTGTGCCAAATCCAGTAACAGATGTTCGCGACTTAATCCTGCTTGTTTGCCTTCTTCCAACACTAAACCAATTTCTGGCAGCAGTTCTTCTCCATCTCCAAGGGCGAAAAAGTCGAAGAACTCGGCGTAAGGCTCAGGATTCGATGTTGCTGTTTGCCCACCAGCAAAAATCAACGGAAACTGGGACTGGAGATTCGGAAATTCTCCCCCTGCTTCCCCTGCTTTTTGCCGTTCTCGCCACGTCAAGGGAATTTTAGCCAAATCCAACATTTCTAGGATATTAGTTGCACCCAGTTCATAACTGAGGCTAAAGCCTAAAATGTCGAATTCTGTGAGCGATCGCTTTGACTCTACCGCAAACAATGGCGTATTAGTTTCGCGTAGTTTCGCTCCCAGGTCTTTTCCTGGGAGGTAGGCGCGATCGCACAATTGACGCGGTTGGGCATTCAAGATGTTATAAAGTATGATGTGCCCTAAATTCGATGCACCGACTTCATATACTTCTGGGTAGGTTAAAACCCAACGTATTGCTGTCGTATCCCAAGGTTTGTGTACTGCTAACAGCTCGTTACCCAGGTAACGGGCTGGTTTTAAAATGCCTGTCGTGATTAATTTTTCAACTGCAACAACCACTGTGCTATCTTCTAGCTACCTTAATTACAGCTACCCAAACCTAACCTTAGCATTGAATTAGCTCTTCTAACAGAGTTTATCTTTGCAACTTACAACTCCTTTACATAAAGTCCACTGATTGCCCGAACCTTTGTGTTTTTACATAAAGTTATGTTTCAGGCAACTCGCCTTCACCGTCTAATATTTCAAATACCCGATCGAGTTGCGTCAGTTCAAAAATAATTCTAATTGATGGAGCAACACCGCAAAGTTGGCAACTCCGTCCTAAACTCCCAGCCAGTTTGTGTGTAGATAACAATGCCATCAACCCGGCGCTGTCTAACGATTCTACTGCTGCTAGGTCTACCACCAAGATGGAAATACCATTTTGTGCCAACGCTGTAGTCATATCTCGTTCAAATTCCAATGCGTTTGCAGCATTCAAACACTCTTGGGGGCGAATAACTGCAATCTTGGGATAGTTAAGCACTGCCTGCATAGTTACATCCTATTAAGAATTTTGAAGCGTCAAGCTAAGGATTATTTGAACATAAACTGTATTTTGTTGCATCGTCCATATGTCTGAACTCTCTTTGCGGAATCTTTATTGCTTTAGTCTCTCTGTTTAAAGATTGTCATAATTCCAGTTTAGAATGTGTTTATATATACTTTTTTTTTATGCCAGTTCAAAAACAATCAACATAGACAGTCACAAGAGCAGACAAATCATTAGTAACTATGCTGATAAAACTTGCTTAGTGATAGCTAAAGCTAATTTAGCCGAGTCTTAACAGTAAGTTAAATCTCTTACTTGAGCTTTGCTGATGGCATAGGGCAAAGTCATATCGCAATCCTAAATGAGTTGTAAGAAAACTCACCCCCAGCTAACGCCGTCCCCCCTTGCCAAGGGGCGGATTACAGGGGGGTTGCAATAATTTCAAATTTTCACAAATGATTTAGGACTGCCATAAGGAATTATCTATCTAACTAATTAAATTGTGATATATATCACTAGTAAATTAGTATTTGGATCACTCTTTATACTTAGACTAATCTGGGATGATTAGTATCATATACAGTTGGCTTATTACTTATGAGAACTCAGTACGCTATTCGTAAATTGGTAGAAAAAGCTCTTGACATTAAAAAACTAACTCCTGAGATAGAAAATGAAATCAACTCAGAACTGACGGAACTGGGTTACATTTCTGATGTTGATTACGAAGCCCTAGAATTATTAATGGCAGAGATGGATGCTGGCCGAATCCAGTTGGTTCCTAGCCTGGGATATTAAAATAATTCGTAATACCTCGACTTACTTAAGAGCGGGACAAGTCAGGGCGAGTCGCTCGACACAAGGAAAGTAAATTTTGTTTTGTAACAGAGCTTGATAAAACCTACATTCCGCACCCTCAGCTGTCACAATCGGTTTTTACTGGTTTTTAAACAGAAACAAAGCTACTGAATATACATAAAAGCAGTAAAATAACTTAAATATGAAGATGCACAAGCATAATCTGCAACTACAACAATCACAAAAACTTAGTAATTACACTATGTGACACCCCAGGGTGCGGAACGTGGGATAAAAAGCTACAAAACTTGCCGATAACCTTAGTAAAGATGCAGCATAAAATCGTGGCCAATTGAGGGTTGAAATTTAAACGCATAGGCGCAACTCTTGGAGACGCACTCGCGAACGCCTTCCCGCAGAGTAGGAACGCACAAGGGTAATACGCATAGGCGCAACTCTTGGAGACGCACTCGCGTTCGCCGAACCGTAGGGTAGGGGCGCAGAGAATTCGCTACGAATTAATGAAACGTTGTACTTAGCTTTATTGTCTAATCCCTAATCTCCAATCCCTCTTGGTATGATTGCCAAAGTTGGTGAATAAACTGATTGAGTTGTTGTTTGGCAGCTGAGTCAGTTTCATTTTTTGGTTCTTTTGCTAAAACTTGGCTCAACAAGCTGATTACTTCTGTGTCTAAAGCTGGCCGAAATAAATTAGCAGGCCAAAGCAGGTCAGACGCATCTCGCAAATCCGTAATTAGCGGCGATTCTTGAATCAAAGTGACCATTAATAAAGGACGCACCCAGCACAACTGGCGGGAAACTACAAATTGAATGACTTCTGCATACAGATTCCTGTCGCCATACTCTAAAGACACAATTTGTCCCGGTTGAAGAAAATCTAGGCTAATGTTCATCATTACGGAGTTTGGGCAGTGGCAAGGATTGTTTTGCAACTTCCTGAATTTTAAAACTGAAAATGCACTACTTTTAAGGAAAGCTTCTCTAAAGATTAGGGTAGCACTCTTACGGCAGCCATGTCTTAGACATCTGCCTCACAAGTGGCTACGGAAAACTAATACGACCAATCCCAGACAGCCAAGGGTTTTTCTAGGATAGGATCTGGACATAAATGCTATAGAATAGGTAAATAACTGTTAAGCGATCGCTACACAAACACTTTGTAGTAGTGAATCAACAAGAAAAGAGCAAAGAGCCGTGTCAGTTGAAACTATTCAAAAGCCTTCCACAACCCGTAAGCTAGCGCCTCGGTATCGCGTTTTGCTCCATAACGACGACTACAACTCTATGGAGCATGTTGTGCAGTCACTAATAGCCACTGTACCAAGCCTTACCCAACCCCAGGCTGTCAGCATCATGATGGAGGCCCATACTAACGGGCTAGCTTTAGTCATTACTTGCGCTCTGGAACACGCTGAGTTCTATTGCGAAACATTGAAAAGTCACGGTTTAAGTAGCACTATTGAACCTGATGAATAGTCGTTGGTCATTTGTCATTTGTCATTGGTCATTTGTCATTGGTCATTGGTCATTGGTCATTAGTTGAAATTTAGAGTATTGACTGGTGACTTAACATTGGTATGAAAGAAAACGTTGTCCGTTTAGCTGAACGCCCTGCCCCTATTAGGCTGGGTGCTTTTATTTTGACTTTATTGTTGCTATGGTTGCCATTGGCTACACCAATATATTTACTAGTACATGATTCAAACCTAGAAAGTATATTGACATTGGTATTGTTATATGTAATATTTATTTTTCTTCTGAGATTATGGGGTAAATATGTCTACCAGCAGCCCCAAATTCTCCGGCATTATGGCTTAGAATTCACGCGGCAAAATGGCGTGGATTTACTGCGTGGCTTGGCTATGGGCATCATTAATACTCTGATACTTTTTGGGGTACAGAATTTGTTGGGTTGGTTGGTGTGGCAACAACCGAAAGTTTTTTTGCTGAAAGTAATTTTAGAGGGTTTACTTGTTGCTTTGGGTATTGGATTTGCTGAGGAATTATTATTCCGAGGCTGGTTGCTAAATGAATTACAACGAGATTACAGTCTGCGTGTGGCACTGTGGACAGATGCAATTGCGTTTGCTACATTGCACTTTATTAAACCCTTGGAGGCAATTATTCATACACTGCCGCAATTTCCAGCTTTAGTACTGCTGGGATTAACGCAAGTATGGGGAAAGCGTTGGCGGAGGGGACGCTTGGGTTTTCCAATTGGTTTGCATGGTGGTTTAGTTTGGGGTTATTACATTATTAATGTTGGGGAATTAGTGAAATATTCTGGTGAAGTTCCTGATTGGGTAACTGGTGTGAATAATAATCCCCTACAAGGAGTGATGGGGGTGTTGTTAATGAGTGTACTAGCTTTATGGATACGGGGGCGAACAGTAAAAAATTAAAGAACAACATTAAGTATTTGTAGGGTGCGTTAGCGTTTCGCGTAACGCACCATTCTTAAGGATTCGGTGCGTTACGCGAAACGCTAACGCACCCTACGTATCTGTTCAGAAATCAAATAGTAGTCCTATATTTTGGGCAGTTGTTGATAATCGTGAATCGCCAAAAATGTACCAAATTATTGCATGGGTGTCAGCTACAGCACGCAGCATCAAATATCCTCCCGTGGAAAGTTAGCCCATTCTTCACTACGGGCTAGATCAATTTCCTCTGTGGAAGGTGCATTTCCTAAATCAGCACAAAGTCCCCACAAGGATTGGCGGGGAAGGGTAGACACCTTATCTGTTAACTCGCGTTCTATCTCAGGAGCAATTTGCTGGATCAAACGTACTTTGTCTACAATTGAAAGCTGCTTTGCTAGTTTGATAACTTGTTGTAAACTCACAAATTTTCACCTGCTTTATCTGCAAAAATTCTAACAATAGCTGTAATGTTTTTCATAAAAATTGCCAAGGAGAAAAAACAATGATACAGCCAATCATTTTAGAAAAATTAGAAGAACTCCCTGAGTCTCTTCAGACAGAAGTGCTTCATTACATTGAGTTTTTGATAGAGAAGCACGCTAAAAACTCTACCGAAGAAAAGCAGACAAACAAGCGTCGCGTTGCTGGAACGATGAAAGGAATGTTTGTTCTGCCATTGCCTAATGACTTTGATGAGCCGCTTCAAGATATGAAAGAATATATGGAATGAATAGATTACTATTCTGTCGTCAAAGGAACTACAACGGCAAATGCTAAACTACATTTATCAAGCTTGAGAAGCAATTATGACTGCCTTAATTCTCAACTTAAGTCCTACCATTGAGCTAACAGATGACCAGTTCTTCCAACTCTGCCAGAATAATCGTGACCTCCGCCTTGAGCGCACAGCAGAGGGAGAACTGATTATTATGCCGCCAACTGGATGGGAAAGCGGAAATCGCAATAGTAAACTGACACAGCGTTTAGGTAACTGGACTGATGCTGATGGTAAAGGACTAGCTTTTGATTCTTCAACAGGTTTTAAGCTTCCCAATGGTGCTAACAGATCGCCTGATGCATCTTGGGTAAGTCGGAAAAGATTAGCAGCCCTCAACCCAGATCCGGCGAAGTTCTTACCAATGGCTCCTGATTTTGCCGTAGAATTACGCTCTGCTAGCGATAGCTTGAAGACTGTGCAACAAAAAATGCAAGAGTACATTGATAATGGTGTACGTCTAGGTTGGCTGATTGACCCCCAAAACCAGCGAGTCGAAATTTACCGTCCAGGCAAAGATGTTGAGGTTTTACAATCCCCTACTAGTTTGTCAGGAGAAGATGTGCTACCTGGGTTTGTGCTGGATTTGGCACAGATTCTAAATTAAGCGATCGCCTGACTAAAAAAGTGTTCCCATTGCCGATTTGCGATCGCACTCAGCATAGGAATGATTGCGATGATTGAGACTTGTGCGGCAACGGGTGTCATTCTGGGTAGCCCTGGAAAATACAAATAATCAGCATAGGTAGTTTTTTGGTACGATCTTTACGCAAGCGTTTCTACTACTGTCCCCACTAAACACGCTTTATTCAAATTAACGCCGCTCAAATTTGCACCTTCTAACTCTGCACAGAGTAAATTCGCTCCCGTCAAATTTGCCCCCGCTAAATTCGCCCCCCTTAAGTCAGCTTCTTCCAGGTTTGCTTCACTCAATAACGTCCCTTGCAAATCAGCGCGACTCAAATCTGCACCTTTGAGATTTGCCCCTGTTAGGTTTGCACCGCGCAAGTCAGCACCGCGCAAATCAACGCCTTGCAAGTTCACATTCATCAAATTGGCGCCACTCAAGAAAGCACCCACCAATGACACATCACTGAGTCTGGCTCCCATCAAGTTAGCGCCGCGTAAGTTACTACCCCGCAAGTCAGCACCCGTTAAATCTGCTTGCATTAGGTTCGCTCCCATCAAATTCGCCCGCAAGTCAGTTTCTTGGAGGTTAGCCCCCATCAAATTTGCCCCTTCCAAATGCCCACCTTCGAGTTTAGAACCAGCGAAATTAGTGCCGACAAGGGTAGCGCCAGCAAGATTAATCCGGCTTAAATCCAGTCGGGAGAGTTCCTCGTCTTCTAAATTTGCCCCTGGAAGTTGTTTGAGTTTTCCTAATCTAATGGCTTCAATATTCATGTAAAGTAACTTCCAATCTGCTCACTGATCTTGCTGTGGCTGTCCCATTGGGAATCAAGTATCCAGATACCGGCGCTGAATTTGGGTGTCATAATGGGTAAGTCGAGTCCCTGTTGTAAACCCATAACTAATAAAGTTAGGGTATCTACAAGTTTAGGGTCAAAGCGGTTAGATTGTTGCTGTTTGCACTCATCTAAAGCTTGTGTAAATATCTGTTCCCGGCTTTGATTTGAGGACTTTCGCTGATTGACTCGCCACTGAAAGTCTGCCAATAATGCCAAAATTCTCGACTCTAGGGGAATTTCATCTCCAGCTAAACCTGCTGGTTCTCCTGTGCCATTCCACCACTCGGTTTGGTGAGTGATAATTTGAGCAATTGCTCGTAATCTTGGCATGGTTCGCAATACTTGCGCCCCCGGTATTAAGGGACAAGTTAAGGGAGAACTGGGGGCATCTTCTTGGTAGCGTGTGGATATACCACCAGTGAGAACGCTTTCGGCTTTTTGTAACGGATCTATGCGATGCAACAAAGCTGCTAGCCGCAATCTTTTAATCTGCCATGCGGGAAGATCCAAAAGCTGGGCGATCGCCTCAGCAAGTACTACTACTTCCGCAGCTGCCATTGGATTGTTGACATCTGCCATATCCATCAGTTGTGCCATTCGCAAAAAGGCTTGGATTTCGTTAGAAACCAAGTTGCGATCTAGGGTTTGTTTCTGATGCGCTGTCGGGATGGATAAATTATCTTGCCCAGTCTGGAGGTAATCTACTACACGGGAGACAACTGCACCTAAATTTTGCGATCTGTCCATTGAGGGTACAATTTGCTGTTTATCGGCTGTGAGTTTTTTCGCCAGTTCTGGGTTGTATTTTTGGATGTGAGCGATCGCTATTTCTGCTGTCTCTTGTACTAACTCTGGCTCAAATGTCCACAAGCCATAGAATTTCCGCTCTAAGTCTGATGTCGGTATTCCAGTGCTGCCATAATCAGCTTCTGATAATTCTTGACAAATTACCATTGCTGTGTATTTAGGCGATAAAATAATTAAGTGCCACTCCTGCGCCACTGGATCAACTGGATCTAATGCCACTAAGTCTACATTGGGTAGAAGGCTGGTAGGATGTTCTCCAAAGCCGGATTCCGCGGCGGCCATGATGGCAATTTGGCAACTGCACTGGGCGATGTCTGCATATCGTTCAGCTTCTTGTAGATACCATTTTCCCTGTTGGAAGGCTGTGATCACTAGGGGTGTACCGTCGTCGGTTAAGATATGATCTTCGAGAGCGTGGCACAGGGCAACTAAGGTATTTTTGTAGTAAACACCGAATCGAATTGGCCTGGTGGTGTGGCGATGAGCTGTTTCTAGCTGTTGTAAGATTGAACCTTCTAACATGGGATTTGGTAAAAATAACCGCAGAGGCGCAGAGGACACAGAGGAAGAGAGGCAGGACTTAGGCAATTGCTCAAAAGCTTAATTTTATCGAACCGCCAAGGCGCCAAGAGCGCCAAGAGTTCGTAGGGTGTGTAAGGCCTAAGAGGGAGAGAAATTCAGAAGTTGTGTTTTCTAGGATACACCTGCTAACTGTTTTTCTTTCGTCTCTATTGGTGCGGAAAGTGCTGCTTCTAAGTCGGCACAACCCAGCTTTTCTTCTAAAATTTTCATGACTTCGCGTCCGAAGTCGTTGGGGTTTTGTTGCCAAGCTTGCAAGCAGACTTCGCCGAAGAATGAACCAAGGGGTTCGGGATTCCAGAGAAGTTTTTTGGCTGTCCACGGCATCAAGCTCATTGGATCGTATCCTGGTTTGAGGATGCCTTCTTTGAAAGCGTATTCTTCTAAATGGGTATGGGGTTGCAGGCCAATAAAGAAGATGGCAGGTTCGACTTTATCAGCTCCAAAAATCCGTTCTAGTTCGCGGTGGTAGGCGATGGTTTGACGGATGGTTTCGGGACGTTCGTCAATGACGTTAAAGGAGTAGTTGACGGAAACTAAGTCGTTGAAACCGGCTGCTTTTAAGTCACGGCAGTTTTGCAAGACGGTTCGCAGGTTATACCCCATCCGCATTTTCCGGACGAGTTCTTGAGAACCACTGGTAATACCGATTTCAAAGTAGTTCATCCCGGTTTTCGCCATCAAGTCGCACAACTGGGGTGTTAAATTGTCGGCTCTGATATATGCTGCCCAGTGGATATCTGTCATACCAGAATCGACGATTTTTTGCAAGAGTTCTATGGCATCGTCGATAAATTTTCGTGCGGGGATGAATTGGGCATCGGTAAACCAAAAATTGCGAATGCCGCGATCGTATAATTGGCGCATCTCAGCAACTACTTCATCTGCTGGGTTGATGCGTACTTGTTTCCCTTCGACAACAGTGTAGACGCAATAACAACAGTTGTGGGGACAACCACGTTTAGTTTGTACACCTATATAAAAGTCTTCTTCTTGGAGGTAAAAGTTAAATTCTGGCCAAATGGTTTCGATATAGTCGTAGTTACAAGCTGTCTTTTCTAGTGGGGTGGGTTGTTCGTGAATAAGCCGTTTCCGTGGTTGAGTTTCTCCCGCAACATAACAGCGTTCATCTCGAAAATCTCTACCGCTTAAAAGTTTTTCCAGCAGGGTTTCCCCTTCACCCACAGAAATAATTGTTCCTTGGGGTAAGCTTTTACCCAATTGTTCGTAAAATACGCTGACTGCACCACCACCGACAACTACACGGGCATTAGAATTATATTTTTGGGCACGCTTTAAACCGCGTTTAATTAAGCCCTGGTTTCGCCATAACTCTACATAGTAAGCGATGAAGATTCGTAAACCGCCCAATCCGCCACGTAGTTTCAACAGAGGATTCTTCGCGTAGTAAAATTCAAAGGCGTTTTGTAGTGGGTTGCCACCACGTCCACCAACTGGGGCATAAATTTGAATATCCCGCCAAGAAAATACTAGCAGTGTCGGTTTAAATTCATCGATACAGCGATCCAGAGCAGAATTGTAGTCTAAAGGTGGCACTGTTCCTAAATCAAAGATGCGCTGTTCAATATTAGGAAACTGCTTATGGACATGATCGCTCAGGTAGACAACCCCAATAGGAAAGATGGGGTTACAAGGAAGGCGAACGTAAAGAATTCGATTTTCCATCATTTGTGTTTTGACTTCCATCTTGCCGATCTTTAGAGAAAGCGAGAAAAATATCCAGTTTTAAAATATGTCCTTGTTTTATTCGATTTTAATTATCGCGATCGCGCTTGACATTTCACTTGATTGCTGGTAATGAGAAAACTAGTGTTAGCAATTGCCGGAAACGCAAAAATTGCTATGCATAAAACATACATAGAATTTATAGATAGGCTTTATGAAGATATTTTTCATATAGCTTTACCATAACATTGAGTTTATTCATTAAGCGATGATCCCAGCCTATTAATTCTGGGATAGATAAAACGGCAAAACTCACTTCCTCCCTAGGCGAAAAGCAAGGGGATCGTCGTCTGATCTGCCTTAAGAGAATTAAAGCTTTTAAGTAGGTCGGCGCAATTAAAGCTAACTGGTAAGGGCTGTCATTTGTCTTAAGTCATTGTTTATTAGACATCTGGTAGAAATTAAATATGCGTTACCCAGAACCCTTGTAGAGATGATTAGTAAGGATTTTAAGCCTATTTACGTTTCGTAACATAAGTTTGTTTATTTATGCCAGTTTACTTACATAAAGAAAAAATATTAAAAATTTTTGTGTATAGTGTATAATTCCGAAAACGCCACAAATAATTACAAAGTTTTCACAAGTAAAAATATATCTTTAGAAAGAAATAATCTCCAAAGACACAGTTGGTATTCACAGTTACAGCAACTGGGGATCAGTGAGTGCTAGGCTTGGGTAGTGTAATGTAAAATTGTGGCGTAAAGCTCCTCAGCAGTTATGGCTCAAATATTAGATCCTCTACCACCTGAGCAATCGGGAAAAATTCTCTGCTGCTACATAAATGCCACGAGCAAAATACAGGTAGCTCGCATCTCCAATATTCCCAACTGGTATTTTGAAAGGGTTGTTTTTCCTGGACAACGTTTAGTCTTTGAAGCTCCGCGAAAAGGCCAAGTGGAGATTCATACAGGGATGATGGCAAGTGCAATTTTATCCGATAAGATTCCGTGCGATCGCCTGATGCTCGATGAACCCAGCGTTTATGAGTTTGATACAGACTCATTAGATGAAAAAGACCCTTTTAATACCAAACTAATGGTGCAGCAAATTAATACAAAAATCGGAGATACTACAAAACCCTTGCAAATCCTTGGTTTAGCATCGGTTGATTAAAAAAAACAATTTTACTAAATTTAAGGGTTGCTAATTCAGCAGCCCTTTTTATGTGTTAGTCATTTGTCATTGGTCATTTGTCATTTGTCATTTGTCATTGGTCACTTGTACTGAGCGACTCGCCCTGAGCGCAGTCGTTCGCGTAGCGTCCCGCTCTTAAGCGAGTCGAAGTATTGGTCATTTGGCATGGATCAATATTAATAGTTCTTCTTCGCCTGCTCCCTCATCTTCCACAGTCTCCCACTCTCATCTACAATCATTCTTATGAATCTGCCTTCATTTCTTTGGTTGTGGAAAATAGCCGCCTGGTCGATGGGGCTGTCCCTGCTGGCATATCTGATGTTAGCAGTCACCGGTATTTGGATGTTTCGGGCGAGAACTTCGCAGCAATTCCCTTTTATTACCCCATTTATGGGCGGAAATAAAGGTGTGCGATCGCTCCACTATACAATGGGCATCAGTATGGTAAGTTTAGTGCTACTACTGCTAGCGATCGGCATTGTTGGCACTTTAGGGCACTTTGGCTCTCTCGGTCACTCATCACACCTAATCGCTGGATTGATAGTGGTAGCATTAGTTTTACTGTCTGCTTTCAGTGCGACGCAAATTAGTCCCATCCAACCTTGGGCTAGACCCTTACACATCGGCGTAAATATTATTTTATTTCTAGGATTTGCCTGGGTATCCCTCACTGGTTGGATTGTAGTGCAAAAGTATTTACCCTAAAGAATTAGTAATTATAGCCATTTTCAATCTGGTGAGGTACAGGGGGAGCAAATAGACCTAACCCCTTTTCAACAGTCCAGCTAAGACATAGACCTACCGTACAATGAAGAAAAACATTGTAATTGAGCCGTGACAGCAAACTCAGCCAATATATCAGCTTCTGTTTTTCGTCTGTCTCCTTTGATTAGGGTAACGTTGCTGAGTCTATACATAGCACTCACAGTCCCATTACCCTTTTTATCGCAGGTAACAGCTGCACCCGTACCCCCAACATTATTGTGGATAGGGATTAGCATTGGCTTAGTGGCCTTGTATGGGGTATTAACTGAACAAGTAATGGTAGATGACGACGGAATTCAGGTTACTTACCCCGCCTGGATACCTGGCTTTTTTCGTAAAGGCTGGTTTTTACCTTGGTCAGAGGTGAAAGAGTTAAAACCCCGCACCACTGGTCAAGGAGGGCTAGTTTATTACTTCCTCAGCCAGGATGGGAAAGCTTATTTACTACCAATGCGTGTAGCTGGATTTGCCCGTTTCCTGGAAATTGTGCAAGCAAAGACGGGCATTGATACTACAGATGTTCGCCCTTTAGCACAGCCGTGGATGTACCTGATTTTACTGGGATTCACTCTGCTGCTACTATTAGTCGATGGCTGGGCGATCGCTACAGCCTTAACTACCACACAATTAATCTAATAATGGGGCATTGGGCATTAGTTATTAATTCATCCCCCTCATCCCCCTCATCCCCCTCATCCCCCTCATCCCCCTCATCCCCCTCATCCCCCTCATCCCCCTCATCCCCCCACTCTCTTGAATACAGCAAAAGCCACACTCAGGCTAGAGCAAGTTAATCTATTTACCAGGCTGAAAACCCAACTTCCCGGCAATCAGCAAGGATATGCCATATTGCAGGATATTTCTTTAGAAGTATTCCAGAGCGAACGCATTGCCATTGTAGGGCCAGTAGGCGCTGGGAAAACTTCGTTATTACAACTCCTCAACCGCCTAATTGAACCCACGAGTGGTAAACTCTATTTAGAAAATCAAGAATATGGCCAAATTCCTGTCATCCAGCTACGCCAGATGATCACCCTTGTATTGCAAGAATCAAAACTGTTGGGGATGACAGTTGAGCAAGCCTTGGCTTATCCTTTAGTTTTGCGTGGTTTGCCCAAACAGACAATTCAGCAACGAGTCAGTCACTGGACAGAACAACTGCACATTCCCAGTGAATGGTTAGGGCGAACAGAGGTACAACTTTCTGCTGGACAAAGACAACTAGTAGCGATCGCTCGTGCCTTGGTCACCCAGCCTAAAATATTATTATTAGACGAGCCAACCTCTGCCCTAGATGCTGGTACGGCTTTTCATCTAATGCAAGTCTTAACCCAGTTGAGTCAAACTGATCAAACCACGATTCTGATGGTAAATCACCAACTGGAACTAGCCCAGGTGTTTTGCACCCGGTTATTACACCTGCAACAAGGTCATTTATTAGCAAATCAAGCAGTCTCTGAGATAAACTGGCTTGAATTACGAGAAAGCTTAATTCAAGCAGAAGCTCACGATGATTTTGGATTTTAAATTTTGGATTGGTCAGAAGATAGAAGTCAAGAGTTAAGTAAGTTGGCGCGAAAAAATTAAAGTATGTTAAGAAACATAAATAGCCTTAAAATTTTTACTAGTGACCAATGACAAAGGACAGCCTTAGCCAGTTAGCTTTAATTGCGCCAACCTACTTATTATCTTACTTCCCAATAGACATAGGAGTGAAATTAAATATGCGTTACCCAGAACTCTTGTAGAGACGTAGCACTGCTACGTCTCTACATTCGGAGGTGTCTAATTCCCAATTCGCCATCACACTTGACTACTAGTAAGTGTTGAACGTTGATTATTAAATCTCTCTCTAGCTAACTTTGTTGTTTGTGACTGTGAAATATTGGTATTCAAAATTTCCATGTTAAAACGGTATCCAACATTGCGGATAGTTTGAATCAAATTAGGTTGTCGGGGATCAAGTTCAACCTTTTTCCGCAGTGATAAAACGTGAGTATCAATGGTACGAGGATTATCGATAGCATCAGGCCAAGCACGACGCAGCAATTCCGACCTACTCAGAGGCACCCCCCCAGCTTGTGCTAAAACATACAGCAAACTGAATTCCTGGGGCGTTAAGTCGATGAACTCCCCTTGGAAGCGGACGCGGCGCTGAACTAAATCGATTTGCAAAGTGCCATAATCCAAATAAGCTGGTGCAGTAGGTGTGCGCTGACGGCGAATCAGTGCCTCTACCCGTGCCAAAAACTCTTGCATCCCAAAAGGTTTACTCAGGTAATCATCTGCACCCGCCTTTAAACCTGCAACGATATCAGCTTCAGTATTACGGGCAGATAGCATTAAAATTAGAGGCTGCTGCTGACGATGCAACCAACGACAAAACTCAATGCCATCACCATCAGGTAGGTCTGCATCTAAAATAACCAGTGTTGGTTGATGGCTTAAAAATACTTCCCTTGCTTGATAAATGCTGGCAGCTTGATGCACACGGTATTCCAGTTGTTGCAAGTGCCAACCCAACAATGACCTCAGATGGGGATTCCCCTCAATGATTTCTATACAAACCGAACCCACGGTGGCAAGACCCCTTAGCGTCTGATGACTTTCAAAGTAACAAGCCCATCTCTAAGGTTTTGTAGCCTTTGTTACTTCAACTGCTACCAGCTTTACATTTCCTCATCAAAAGCGTGGCAATATCTTTAATTTATGCCTTGCAGAAAGGCGATTAGAAATCTTATTAAATTTTTATTAAATTTCTCGAAAATATTGTTAGACTGATCAAAAGTTCTTTTAGCTTAACATTCCCATTGAGATGGGTTGTAGTGCGGCAAATATCCATAACCCAACCGGCTAACCGTTAATACAGGAGCCTTTCAACCTGATGGTAAAAGTAGATTTTTTTCGCAAAAATCAGTGCCCACATCCAGGAACATAACGTCAATACAATTGGGCTGTAGAATATGAAAATCAGAAAAATAAGTTAGCACCTAACTAGAATCGATGTTTTCTGGAATAGGATTAAAGTAGATTGTAGCTGATATGAGGGTACTACCCAAAGTAGATGTGTTTACTTTAAGTTGATGCCAAAGTGAAATTACAGTTCACATTTGAGCGCCAATCATTTACAATTCTCATTCCAAAGAGATTAATACAGCAGTTATGCTCCAAGACACACAAACCATCCGCTATTACCAAAGACTTACCGATGCCTTTGTCGAGTTATGGAATCGCGGTTATCGCACGGATGATATGCGGATGTATTTGGATGGATATCTAGCCGCACTGCGACAGAGCAATGTCATTGAACCTTTTCTGATTCATCGCCTAGAAGAGGAAGCCAGCCGCTACTTGTACGATGGCTCAAACTTTGCAGTGCCGCAACCACAGCCACAACCCGATTACTACTAACTACCATTTACCTGGTCATTAATAGTAACTGTTAATTACCGCAGATAACTATAAC
Source organism: Nostoc sp. CHAB 5836 (assembly GCF_020829445.1). Lineage (GTDB taxonomy): Bacteria > Cyanobacteriota > Cyanobacteriia > Cyanobacteriales > Nostocaceae > Nostoc. The sequence continues at coordinate 55,997 of NZ_JAIVFV010000002.1, read as the reverse complement.
ATATTATCTGTATTGGTCAACAGGTTGTCGTGGTGTGAGATTTTGGAGATTTAAATTGTATTGATTAAACCCATCCTCCAGTCCCATTGGCAAAGCCAATGGGACTGGAGGATTGTTGGCTAGCTATAAAAAAGTGCGCCTCCAAAATCTGGGGAAGTGAACCCAAAAATTAGGAATTACCTTAGCGCTCGCGTAGAGAAGCGGGGCGTAGCCCATTACGAATTAGGAATTATAGCGCTTCTCGATTGAGTGCAATACAGACCTAACCCCCAGCCCCTTCCCTACTAGCGTTGGGGAGTAAGATTCAACAGTTATCAGTTATCAGTTAATTTTTCTGTATTGAGTTAGAATCTCCCATATCTCTGGCATGGCGTGTTTGGTGTCGTTGTCAAATCACCGAGAGAGTTACTGTGATCACTGATAACTATTAACTGTTCACTGATTTAAAGCCTCTCTCCTAAAAGGAGAGAGGTCAAAGTGTATTGCTTCCATTCGAGAACCGCTATAGTTAAGAAGCTAGTGCTACTTCTACCTTTTCCTGCAATTCACCTTTTTGGTACAGTTCAATCAAAATGTCAGAACCGCCAAGAAATTCACCATTGATATACACTTGTGGAATGGTCGGCCAGTTAGAGTATTCTTTAATTCCCTGACGGATTTCAGAGTCGGATAGAACGTCAACCGTCTCGAAGGGAACTCCTAAAGTATTGAGAATCTGCACAACGTTGTTGGAGAAACCACATTGGGGCATTAACTTGTTTCCCTTCATGAAAACTAAAATCTTGTTCTGTTGTAGCAAGCTATCAATTTTATCTTTGAGTTCTGGTGTCATGGTATTTATGTTTCCTATGTTGCATTGATCGAGTCAAGAGTGAGGAGTTAAAAATTCATAACTCCTAACTTCTAACTTCTAACTCCTAACTTTAGGAACTTGCTGTTGCTTGCCAAGCTTCGGGAGTGTATGTTTTCACCGCCAAGGCATGAATCGCTTCAGTTGACATAGCTTGACCCAACGCACCATAAACTAACTGGTGCTGTTGCACTAGTCCTTTACCTGCAAAGTCCGATGAAACTACTGTCACCTGATAGTGGTCGCCGCCACCAGTCAAGTCTTGCACCTGAACCTGGGCGTCTGGCAGTTCCGCCTTGATCATTGCCTCAACCTGCTGCGGACTAATCATCGCAATTCCTGAAAAAACTTACTTTTCTATTATTAACAGATATAGAGCAAATACCTGTGCCAAGTTCAGGTTTCGCCAAGGCTGTAGATAAACACGCCTTTGAGGTGTATTTTTGATCAGGCTGGGTCAAGGCCACGGCGGATAGCCCTATTTTAGCACTGGAGCGTTCCAAGCGATCGCTTAGGGAGATGGAGTTAGGGAAAAACAGGCAACAAAAATTTAATTTATTTTTTTGGGGATGAGGAAGATGAATTAGCACCTTCTCTGGGATAGGGAGAATCAACAAAACCCAACTCAAACAACTGTTTGTACGCTTTCTTGCCTAAATCCCGCGTTGGGTTTTGACTCTTAATTATTTGAACCAACAACGGTACAGCTAATTCTGGCTGATTTTGTGCCCGATGTACCAATGCTAACTGAAAGGTGGCTTCATCTCGCTTTTGGGCCGTTAATAGAGCCTTTTGGCGCTGAGAATCAGAAACTCTATTGTCAATTCCCGAAAAGCTAGCGTTTAATTCTTGATAAAAATTAGATAGCTGATTATAAACCTGACGTGCTTCTTGCAGTTTCTTGGCAGCTAAGGGGTAGTTTTGAGCAGAAACGGCTTGTTCTGCATCTTTCACGAGGCGATCGCCGCCTTCAATACTCAAAAGGCTGTTACTTTGGGTTATGGGGCGAAGATTGTTAGGATCGTTGGGGTCAATGGGTTGTGGGCTAGTAGTGCTTGGTGACTGTGATACCTGAGCATTCACAGGTGATAGCAGGCTGATGACTGCTATGACTGATAAAACAGTACGGTGCATCAAGGTAACAGTGGCAGCAGTGTTCATGGGATCAATTAGTGCGACAACTATATAAAAAAGTTATGGAAACTTCGGGTATCTTAACTCTGTTTTGGTCTTGGACAAAGCAAAGCCACATCCTAAGTATCTCTGATTTAGACTGAAAATCCGCTTAATTGAGTTCCCAACTGTCTGTCCTTACGGCTACCGGCTTTCTTCCCCAATAATTATTTCAGCTTAGGTTGGATATTTGAGAGTGTAGTTTTCTCAAGGTAAGACTAAAACTTTATTTTTGAAAGTTGAGTATACCGCAATACGGTTGGGTTAAGAAAAATAGTAGGTTGGGTTGAGCGTAAGTAAGTTGGCGCGAAAAAATCAAAGAAAGTATGTTACGAAACGTAAATAGCCTTAAAATCTTTACTAGTGACCAATTGACAAAGGACAAATGACAGCCTTAGCCAGTTAGCTTTAATTGCGCCGACCTACTTAAGGGTTACCCAACAAAACTTTGATAATGTTGGCTTTCGTTCCTCAACCCAACCTACACCTACGCCAGTTTTAGTTTTTAGCCTTAACCCAAGCGTATTGGAGTATACTGCAGTTATTTTTTTAGTTTTTAGACTTTAATATAGCTTGATTTTTTGTGAAAAATCTGGATATATCTCAATAATTATTGTCAATGAGCCTGTTGAAATCATGTTAAATTACTGATGCTTGCAAAAGCTCTATAGAATGAAAATTTTGACTAGAAAGTTGAACTATTGCAGGAGGTTAGAAGTAAAAAATGTCTAATAATCTTTCTCGTCGTCAAATTGCCGGACTCACTGGTGGTTTCGTTTTCGCAAATATAATTACTGGCTTAATTGCAAATGGTCGGGCACAAGCACAGACCGGGAGTTTCAATAATCTGAGTAAAAATAGAGCGTGCGTTTGAGAGGATGTTTGAAAAGTGTTTCGCTGTGACTTTGGCACTTTTAGATCCCCCCTAACCCCCCTTTTTAAGGGGGGAACCGGAATCAAGTATGTTTTCAGAAATCAAATCGGAGTCCTATATCAAGAATTAGTAATTTCTGCAAATGCGTGATTGGTAATTTTTGTTTCTTGATGGCTTAATTGTTGCAGTGCCTTTGCTAAATCAGCTGTGATGTTTTTGGCATCTTGTTTTATACAGCCACTCATGTAATCCGTTACTCTAATTGGGGAGCCAATGTCAATACTCACATCTGTACCCCAATTTGGATAAGGTTGGCTGTAATTAATGCCTATGGGTATAATTTTCACTCCCAGCCCAGAATGACTAGATTCAGAACTCAAAGCAAGACGAGCAATTCCCGCTTTCAACTGGTGAACTTGACCATCACGAAAAATGTTCCCTTCTGGAAAGATTACCAGAGTCTTTTGCTGGCGAAGTAGCTCAACTCCATGTCGCAGTGTGCGGATTGACGGATGCTTAGAATTTACAGGAAACCCCCCCAAACGTTGGACAAACCAGCCTTGCAAACCTTGGCATTCATCAATAGTCACCATGAACCGCAGGTCTTGTTCTCTCCGACAATTAGAGGTAGCGTAGGGTATGAGCAATGCATCCCAACGCGCCCGATGGGTAGGCGCGAAGATTACAGGCCCAGTTGTAGGGATATTTTTTTGTCCGGTTATTCTAATTTGTCCAAAGAATAATGGTAATAGGCAGTGACGCCCTAATAAATATGCCACAGGACTTAACCAAGGAGAAACCCTTGAGGTAGTGGGGGCCACTTCAGGATTTGCTGGTGTCTGCTGGCAGGTATCGGATGAAGAGTAAAATTCCATCATGACGAATGCCGCTGATTGACGCGTAAAATTTAACGAAAAGTCTGATTAGTTACACCGTAGATTCTCTTGCGTGACTTGTGTCGTACTAGATGGACAGTTTTACCTCTGTCTGCTAGTTTCCCTTACGCCGCCTAGTAGCAAACCAAGCCTGTAATTGTTCACGACAAGCCGACTCTAGAATGCCTCCCATTACCTGGAGACGGTGATTAGAAGCAGAGCTATCGGGTATGTTAATAACTGTACGAATGGCTCCAGTTTTGGTATCGTCTACTCCATATACAAGTACTTTTAGACGCGCTTGTACAATAGCACCTGCACACATCGGGCAAGGTTCGAGAGTGACGTAGAGGGTGCATTCATTAAGATGCCAATTTTGTAAAGTTGTTGCAGCTGTCTTGATAGCAAGAATTTCCGCATGAGCGGTAGGGTCTTTGTCACGCTCTTTTCTGTTTTCTCCTTGTGCCAGCAATTTGCCTGTTGAATCAATGATAACAGCACCTACAGGGACTTCACCTGCATCACCTGCTGATTTTGCTAATTCTAGGGCATAATTCATCCATTGTTGATGTATAAGATATTCTGTGTATTGAGTTAACATATACTTATCAATATAAAAATTTTAAAATTATGCTTGCTTTTGGACGAGTGAGACACCATCTACAAGCAAGTAAAAGTATATAGACCGCAGACTAGAAGTCTTGTCATTACCTACATTTGACAATCCCCGCTTCGCTGTTATCCCGCCTCGGAATAGAATTCCAAGGCTAATAGCTAAAGTCCTCTCAAGAGGACTAAACAAGAATTTCAGTCCACTTGAGTGGACTTTAGCTATTAGCCTAGAACTTAAGTTCTAGGCGGGATGTGCGTCACTGGAATACTTTAAGTGTTACAAAAATGGGGGTAATGACAAGGACTAGAAATCTGAAGCTAAATAGCGGTTTGGGCTAAAAGGGGATCGAGTTGACTTTGTCTGTCTAGTTGATAGAGGTCATCACAGCCGCCAATGTGCTGGTTATTAATAAAAATTTGCGGTACAGTACGGCGTCCGTTTGCGCGTTCTGCCATTTTAGCTCTGGCTGCTTCGTCGCCGTCGATTTTATATTCGGTAAAGTTTACACCTTTCCACCACAACAGCATTTTGGCACGAATGCAGTAAGGACAAGTTTGCCATGTGTAAAGTTCGACGTTGGCTTTGACTCGCTCTGGATGGCGATTTAAGAAAGGATTAAGAAAGTCCAGCATATTTTCTTAAGCAAGGTTTTAACTATGTCTCTAGCCTAGATCATTGCTTACCGCATCGGTGCTGGAACCCACTTTTGGAAACCCTCTAAATGATTCCAGTAAGCCAAATATCCAGTCAATGCCCAAATTAGAGCGGCTACTATCAGCACTGCTACGCCAATTAGCCGCCAAGTTCTGTTGGTTTTCCAATAGAGGGTTGGCGCTGCAAAAATACCACCTAATCCAGTTAGAATAAAGCCGATTCCTGATAAAAGCGGTTGCTTTGTCAAATTCAAGTTGATGATGCGGATACCGACCACGATCGCAGCTAAACCAGCAAAGAAGCCGTAAACTGCTATTGTCAATAAATCCCAACCTTGAGCCAGGGCGATCGCTGCTGCAACAAACAAGATTCCAAATAAGACACTTGTTTCACCGAAGGCAATATTAAAGCTACCGATTACTGGCCAGGTGAAGCTCATGTGCAAACCAGTTGTTAGTGCGATCGCGCCTGTAATCCCAAATCCCGGAATCCACGGCCTTTGGTTAGAAGTATCTATACCACGATACACATAGTCAGCCAGTAGAAATAACCCAGCTACCATATTGATCAACATTAGTGTGATGTAGTCGATAAACACGATTCACCTCTTAATTTGACAAGGTCTTGACTTTTGCGCCTCGTTTTTAGTGAATTTACCAGCTTTTTTATTTATTATTTTATACCTGAAGATAGATACTTAAGAAAAGCAATGTTCTAGATATGTACTGTGACAAATATTTGAACACGTTTTCTACTGGAGTAGTATGACTGAAAAATAAGGATGTGCTAACTGGCACTTTTCTAACGAGTTAGCAGCAAAACTTAACTTTCCTCCACGTGTATCCGCCCTTTGGTAGACTTGAAAACTATGAAACGACGGAAATTCAAGCAGCTGAGAGGGCAGACTCTGTGGAAAATACACTTGGGTTAGAGATTATTGAAGTAGTAGAGCAAGCCGCGATCGCATCCTCGAAGTGGATGGGCAAAGGCGAAAAAGACATTGCTGACCAAGTAGCAGTGGAAGCTATGCGGGAGCGGATGAATAAAATCTATATGCGGGGTCGCATTGTGATTGGGGAAGGCGAACGCGACAACGCACCTATGTTATACATCGGGGAAGAAGTTGGTATTTGTACTCAACCAAATGCCGAAGCTCTCTGTAATCCTGATGAACTAGTTGAAATTGATATCGCCGTTGACCCCTGTGAAGGTACGAACTTGGTAGCATATGGACAACCTGGCTCGATGGCTGTCTTGGCAATTTCTGAAAAAGGGGGATTATTTGCTGCTCCTGACTTTTACATGAAGAAGTTAGCAGCACCTCCCGCAGCTAAGGGTAAGGTAGACATCAACAAGTCGGCAACGGAAAACCTGAAGATTCTGGCTGAGTGTTTAGAGCGCTCGATTGAAGAACTTGTAATTATAGTCATGAAGCGCGAACGCCACAATGATTTAATTAAAGAAATCCGTGAGGCTGGAGCGAGAGTACAACTAATTTCCGATGGTGATGTTGGTGCAGCCATAAGCTGTGGTTTTGCTGGAACTAATATCCACGGGCTGATGGGTATCGGTGCGGCTCCTGAAGGTGTAATCTCGGCAGCAGCAATGCGTGCTTTAGGTGGACACTTCCAAGGTCAACTGATCTACGATCCGGCAATAGTTAAAACAGGCCTGATTGGAGAAAGCAGGGAAGCTAACCTTGATCGTTTAAAGTCTATGAATATCAATGATGCCGATAAGGTCTATGATGCTCATGAACTGGCATCTGGTAAAACTGTTCTGTTCGCTGCTTGCGGCATTACCAGCGGTAATCTGATGCAAGGTGTGCGTTTCTTTAGCGGTGGAGCAAGAACTCAAAGCTTGGTAATTTCCAACCAGTCGAAAACTGCTCGATTTGTTGATACAATTCATATGTTTGGTGAACCCAAGACTCTCCAACTGAACTAATTTTTAGGGAATGGGGAATGGTTAAAGTAGGGTTGAAGTATTAGACATAGGAGTGAAAATGAATTGTTTTGACGTAGCAGTGCTACGTCTCTACAAAGGTTCTGGGTAACGCATATTTAATTTCACCAAATGTCTATTGGGAAATAAATTTTTCTCCAAAACGGAAAAAATTTCCCAAAAGGCTTCATCCCTACACTAGTTAGTAGTTAGTATTTAGTGATTAGTTATTGTTTGTTGCCGGGAAAAACTACCAATCAATAAACAAAAATTCCCCATTCCCTATTCTCACTCAATGCCAGATTGCCAACTACCAACTAAGTAGGTCGGGGCAATTAAAGCTAACTGGCTAAGGCTGTCATTTGTCCTTTGTCATTGGTCACTAGTAAAGATTTTAAGGCTATTTACGTTTCGTAACATACGTTGATTTTTTCACGCCAACTTACTTAGTAACTACGATTTAGCAAATGAATATAGCAGTGGTGGGGTTAAGCCATAAAACAGCCCCAGTAGAAGTCCGGGAAAAACTGAGTATTCCCGAACCACAAATAGAAAGTGCGATCGCTCAACTGGCCAGCTATCCCCATATTGACGAAGTTGCAATTCTTAGCACTTGTAACCGCCTGGAAATTTACATTGTCACCAGTGAAGCAGACCAAGGTATTCGGGAAGTAACGCAGTTTCTTGCGGAACACAGTAAATTACCCGTTCTTTCTCTGCGACAACACTTGTTTATGCTGCTACATGATGATGCAGTCATGCACGTGATGCGGGTAGCAGGTGGTTTAGATAGTCTGGTACTTGGAGAAGGTCAAATTCTGGCTCAGGTGAAGACTACTCACAAACTGGGGCAGCAATATAACGGTATAAAAACCATTTTGAATCGGTTATTTAAACAAGCGCTGACAGCTGGGAAGCGGGTTCGCACTGAAACTAGTATTGGTACTGGCGCTGTCTCTATCAGTTCGGCAGCTGTGGAATTAGCCCAGATAAAAGTGGCAAATTTAGCAGCTTGCCGAGTGGTAATTTTAGGTGCTGGTAAAATGTCGCGCCTGCTGGTGCAGCACTTACTTTCTAAAGGTGCTGTGCAAATTAGTATTGTAAATCGCTCTCGCGATCGCGCCCAAGAATTAGCAAAGCAGTTCCCCCAACAACTGATCCAAATTCATCCGCTATCGGAAATGATGACTGTAATTGCCGATAGTGATTTGGTGTTTACAAGTACTTCGGCAACAGAGCCAATACTTGATCGTGCCAAATTAGAAATGGTTTTAGAAGTTCAGCGCTCTTTAATGTTATTTGATATTTCTGTGCCGCGTAATGTTCATGCGGATGTAAATGAATTAGAAAATGTACAAGCTTTCAATGTCGATGATTTGAAAGCAGTAGTAGCACAAAACTACGAAAGCCGTCGGAAGATTGCACAGGAAGCCGAAAGACTTTTAGAAGAAGAAGTGGAAGCTTTTGATATTTGGTGGCGCAGTTTAGAAACTGTTACCACTATTAGCTGTCTGCGAAATAAAGTCGAAACCATCCGCGAACAAGAGTTAGAAAAAGCTTTGTCGAGATTGGGTTCGGAATTTGCCGAAAAACACCAAGAGGTTATTGAAGCATTAACACGGGGAATTGTCAATAAAATTTTACATGACCCAATGGTGCAATTGCGATCGCAGCAAGATGTGGAAGCCAGACGGCGCTGTATGCAAACTCTGCAAATGCTGTTCAACCTCGATGCAGAGGAACAATTTAGTTAAATTGAACAACAAAATCCTCAGCTTTTGTGAGAAGTTGGGGATCTGAGCTTTTCAATTAGATATACTTCTAATTAGATAGATATCTAATTAGAAGTTAGTTATGCAACCAGAGCAATTTAACATCTTACTGCGCTTTTTCAAGGCATTAGCGGATGATAGCCGATTGAAGATTGTAGGTATCCTAGCGAATCAGGAGTGCAGCGTTGAAGAATTGGCGGTGCTACTGCAACTCAAAGAACCGACGGTATCCCATCATTTAGCCAAACTTAAGGAACTAAATTTGGTGACAATGCGCCCGGAGGGTAATAGTCACCTGTATCAATTGGATAGCGAGGCTTTGCAAAGCATCAGTAAGGAAATTTTCACACCTGAGAAAATAGCATCTTTGATTGAGGATGTGGATACTGAGGCTTGGGAAAGCAAAGTGTTGAAAAATTATTTCGAGGGTGAATCTCTGAAGGAAATCCCCGCTAGTCGCAAAAAACGTTTAGTAATTCTCAAGTGGTTAGTAAACCAATTTGAAGTGGGAATCAACTATCCTGAACCTCTGCTAAATGACATTCTCAAACGCTACCATCCCGACTGCGCCACTCTGCGACGAGAGTTGATTGGCTATAAGTTAATGCAACGAGAGAATGGGGTTTATTGGCGTACAACATAGGTATGAAAGATGTTTCACAACAGTTGTTCTGGGTTAATTCCCCGTTCTTGCAGTCGTGTCAATAAATCTTGATATCGTTGGCGTTCTTCCTCAAGTTGTTGGAGAGCTACTTCTTTGGCTTGACGTTCTTGTTCAGCGCGTTGACGTTCTTGTGTACGTACTTGGTCAAGCTCAACGGGTGTAAGAAATTTATATCCATCAAGGCGATATATTTCTAGAGTTTGTGGGGTGAGTTCAAAGCGGATTCCCAAACGGGGACTTATCCAACCATGAATCTGGTTGATTTCTTGCAACCAATCTTCTGAGCGCACAAACCCTGTTAATTCATTTCGGTCTGGGTCGTAAATGTAATATTCTTCAACTCCATAACGTTGATAAAACAGGAGTTTATGTGCCATTTCTTTAGTTGTATTACCAGGAGATAATATTTCAAACACCACTTGTGGCGGAATATTATCTTCTTCAAATTGCTTGTAAGAACCCCTATCTACTTTGGGTCTACCAAACACTACCAGAGTATCAGGTGCTTGTTTGATGTTAGGGTTGCCTGCAACTGGATACCAAAATAAATCTCCAGCGATGAATACATCTAGTTGGGATGCAAATAAAATTTCTAAATTTTCTTTAATAGTTACTATCCAGCGAAATTGCTTGGTATTCTCCGCCATTGGTTGTCCGTCGCTTTCGGGGTAGATGACCTCAGATGCGGTATTAGGAGTGATTACCATAATGCTACGCCTCCACTCTTCGATATTCTCATAGTTTAGGACAATTCACATAAAACTTGTAGCTGACTAACTTTAGATAGCACTTTAAAATGGTATAGCAATTCCCAGTTACGTGAGGTACAAATAATATTTTTAAACGCAAATGGACGCAAAGTAAAGCGCAGAGGTACGCAGAGATTTGTACCTCAGCAGACTAGGAAACGCTATAATAAATAAAAAAAAATCAGCCGCACAATAACAGCACATCATAGGTTGTATTTTATGCCGTTAGAAACACAAAAATTTTACTACACACCTGAAGAGTATTTAGAAATTGAAGAAAAGGCAGAATATAAAAGCGAATATCGTAATGGAGAAATTGTACCGATGACGGGTGGCACTACAAATCATAATAAAATTTCAGGCAACTTTTATGCTTATTTGAAGTTTGGTTTGAGAGGCAATAATTATGATGTTTATATTGGTGATGTACGTTTATGGATACCCCGTTATCGGCAGCACACGTATCCCGATGTGATGGTGATTGAGGGAGAACCTATTTATACAGGAACCAGTACAACAACAGTTATGAACCCGATATTAATTGCTGAAGTTTTATCTAAATCGACTAAAAATTATGACCAAGGCGATAAGTTTCTTTATTATCGCTCTATTCCCGAATTCAGGGAATATATTTTAATTAACCAATATGAGTATCATGTGATGCAGTATGTCAAAACTGCGGAAAATCAATGGTCATTTACTGAACTTGAAGATGAATCTGCAACTTTATCACTGCAAACGATTGATTTTCAAATTGGATTGCACAACCTTTATGAGCAAGTCAATTTTGCAGAAAATAATGAAGATTAGAAAAAGAAGTTTTATCGAACTATTGTGCAAAATCATCTATCGAATGGGGATTGTAATTACAAACTCTGCACCCTGTCCCGGTGATGAAATGCAGCGTAAGGAGCCACCGTGTTTTTCAGTAATTATTTGGTAGCTAATTGACAATCCCATGCCCGTACCTTTGCCAACAGGTTTTGTGGTGAAAAAGGGGTCAAATAGATGTGACTGGATTGTTTCTGGAATTCCTGTGCCATTATCAGCAATACGAACAACGACATTTTCATTCACCTGATCTGAAAAAATACGAATTATCGGTTCTGGACAAAGGCCCTTTTCAAAAGCCTCTTCTAAAGCATCGATAGCATTTGCCAAGATATTCATAAATACCTGATTCAATTGTCCTGCAAAGCACTGAATTTTAGGTATTTCACAATAATCTTTAATCACTGTGATTTGAGGGCGATGTCTATCGACAACCCGCTTTGCGTCTACCTTTTGGGATTTGAGACGGTGTTGTAAAATTAACAGGGTGCTGTCAATCCCTTCATGTATATCAGCAGTTTTAAACTCGGCTTCATCCAAACGAGAAAAAATTCTTAAACTAAGCACAATTTCCCGGATGCGATTGGCTCCAATCTTCATGGAAGCCAACATTTTCGGCAAATCATCTGTTAAATATTCAATATCGGCTTGTTGTTGAGCATTTTGAATTTCTGGTTCTGGGTAGGGGTAATACTTTTGATAAAGTTGAAGTAACGACAGCAACTCTTGAGTATAATCATCAGTGTACTTGAGATTACCGTAGATGAAATTCACTGGGTTGTTGATTTCATGAGCAATACCAGCAACCAATTGCCCCAAAGAAGACATTTTTTCGTTGTGGATTAATTGGGATTGGGTACGTCTGAGTTCCTCTAAAGTATCCTTGAGAGCGATATTTTTTTGTCGCAGTGCTTGGGTTCGCTCTTCTATTTTTCCTTCTAGTGTTTCGCTGTAAAACTCTAGCTTTTGGTTCGCTTCATATTGTTCTGCTAGCAGTTGCTTTACCTGTTGAATTAACTGGTTAAAAGAAATAGCTAAGATTCCAACCTCATCTTCAGTGATTACGGGAGCTTGGAGATCAAAATTAGATTCTTGGGTGACTCGTTGTGCAACCTGTGTGACAACTTTGAGGTAACGAGTAATTGTTCGCGCAATTAAAAATCCAATAACTGCCACAATACTGCTTCCCAACAAAAACAGCAGTCCTAAATGCTTCCATAACTTCCATTGTTCAAGCTCTAGCAGCGAGATAGGATACAAAACTGTAGTTTTTAAAGAATGACTTGCTCCTGGAAATACGATAGTTTTGCCTAAATAGTTTTTGTTGTCAATAGAGATTCGTGTAGGAGGCAAATCAGGAGCAGGAAATTGCCAATTTCTCTCCTTGGCTGCTATCAACAAAGTTGCTGCAAATACACGATTTTCTCTGTGGATAATCAGGTGTTTAGAGGAACCCGCAGCAATTTTTTGCAGTAGGGCATTGTCTACTAATTTGCCGATGATGATTCCTCCTAAAAGTCCTGCTGATGATTTGATCCCATTTGTTACCACTTGGAGAACTTGTTGCTGGCCTTCTACATCTACCAAATCGCCTAAATTTGCCCCTTTACTAGCTGTATTAGTAACTACTCTGTCTAATAATTTGGCTTGGCTCAAGGAGTTATTTCGTAAATCTACGAGTACATTACTCTGAGTATCAATTACCTTAATCCAATCCAATTTCAAAATAGATTTAAGTGGTAGTAATATTTGCAAAAGCAAACTTTGATCACCCTGTTTCACAGCCTGATTCAGCATCTCTCGATTAGCGATCAGTTCGATTTCAGTTTCTAAGGTTTGCTGTTCGTACTGAATATCTTCAGAAACTCGTTCAGCAAACATTCCGATTTCTTGGCGAAGATTCTGCTGCAAACTATTGGTAAACCAATTTCCTAGCACCACTAAGCCCAGCATGAATACGCTCAAACAAACTGCAAGCAGTGGGAGAACAATCTTTTGGCTAAGTTTCAGCTTCCTGAAAAATTTTTGCATGGCAGATTCAATTTATTTACCAGGAACTAAGCCATTATTTTGTAGTAGTTTTTTACCTTCATTGCTAAAGATAAAATCAATAAAATTCTTAGTAGGTGCTGAAGGTGTTTTGTTCCAGATAATACCTATGTGACGCACCATTTGGTATTGACCACTGGCGAAGTTTTGTCTTTCGGGAGCAACACCATTGAGACTGAGACGATTGACAGGCAATTTATTTATGAGGGAAGATGCTAAAGAAAAAGTGCCGATGGAATTAGGAGTATTTTGTAAAGCTTCCATCAATTCTCCTTCTTTGTTTAAAACCACGGCTTTAGCTGTAGTCTTCTCTTCTCCTAAATAATATTTTCGCAATAACTTTTTCGCTGACTCATCTTCGGGTCTATCCAACACTACAATGTCTGCATCAGCACCGCCTAATTCTCGCCAATTTGTAATGTCACCTTTGTAAATTGCTTTTAATTGCTTGGTTGATAAGTTGGTAACACCTTTAACACTATTATTAGTGGCGACAATTAACAAATCTTGTGCAATTTCACGATATTGAATTTTACCGTTATCTTCTTCTGGTTTGAGTTTTTTACTGCTACCAGCGATATCAATGATATCGTTTTTTAGGGCTGCGATCGCTCCTTCAGATTGGCTATTGGAAATAAACTCAATTTTGACAGTTTTATTTTGGGATTGATATGCTTGTGCTAAAAGTTTTAAAACAGTTATCGTTGAACTAGAACTACTAATTTTGATAACTGTTTTGGGTTGAGAATCAGATTGGCTAACAACTTGATTAGAATTTGTCAAATCAGTCGGTTTGGCTGAGGTGCAACTGCAAAGTCCAAGGAGGATGATTCCGATGATTATTGAGTCAGCAATATTTTTCATAAGTGAGCCTTTAAGATATCCTAAATCTGATATCTGGTGTGAGCTTTCATGGCTTAGTATTCCCAAATACTCATAAAATCTATAGCAGTCCGCTTTGATTCTTGAAATTATTTCCGTGGTGCGCAAGCGCCATAGACAAAGCAGAGCTATTTCATTCTCATCTAGCCGGCCTCAGAATGAATTCTGAGTCTAATAGCGAAAGTCGTCTCAAGACGACTGAGAAAAAGTTTTAGTTCTAGGACTTACGCAAAATCATGAAAAAACGAACCGCCAAGTACGCCAAGTACGCCAAGAAATAGGAGTTTCAGAGAGTTATTGCGTAAGTCCTAAGTCCGTTTTAACGGAGTTTAGCTATAAGAGAGGAACTTCAGTTCCGGGTGGTTTATGTCTAGAATGAAATAGCCCTGTAGACAGAGAGTAGGAAAAGAGGCGAGAAACATCGCGTCTGTACTGGGGAGTGGGGAAGAATCCCTATTTCTCACAAGCTTGAGGAGAAGAAGGGGTAGAGGAGCAGAGGGGAAAGAACTCTCCCCTACTCAAGAACACAAGGGTAGGCTTTGAGAGATCTGGTGAGAAATCCGGGAAGAAGTCTTTTGGGGGCGTACTAATTTTAAAAAAAAAATACGAGTTCTACATAATTGGATTTGATGCCGTGTGCGGACTAACTTCAGATCGCACTTTAAAATGGTGATATAACCATAAGTTTTAGCCGCACAATCATAGGTTGTATTTTTATGCAGTTAGAAACACAAAAATTCTATTACACGCCTGAAGAGTATTTAGAAATGGAGGAGAAAGCGGAATATAAAAGCGAATACCGTGATGGAGAAATTATACCGATGACGGGTGGCACTAAAAATCATCATAAAATTGCTTTGAATTTAGCTGCATCCTTAAAAATTGCTTTAAGGCGTCAAAATTATAATGTTTATATGGTTGATGTACGTATGTGGATACCTCGTTATCGCCAGCATACGTATCCCGATGTAATGGTGATTGAGGGACAACCTATTTATACAGGAACCAGGACAATAACGGTTATGAACCCGATGTTAATTGCTGAAGTTTTATCTAAATCTACTAACAATTATGATCAAGGCGACAAGTTTCTTTATTATCGCTCTATTGCGGAATTCAAGGAATATATTTTAATTGACCAATATCAATATCATGTGATGCAGTATCTAAAAATTGCGGAAAATCAATGGTCATTTACTGAACTTGAGCATGAATCTGCAACTTTATCACTGCAAACAGTTGATTTTCAAATTGAATTGCGCGACCTTTATGAGCAAGTAAGTTTTGCAGCGAATAACGAAGAATAAAATTATTTTGCTAGAGTAAGAGGATGTTTTAAAACTGTTTCGCTGTGACTTTAGGCACTTTTATTTAGATCCCCCCTAACCCCCCAGGGCTATTCCATTCTCATCTAGTCCGCCTCAGAATGAATTCACCAGTCTAATAGCGAAAGTCGTCTTTAGACGACTGAGAAATTTAAACGCATAGGCGCCTCGCCTTCCCGCAGGGTAGGAACGCAAAGGGAAGCGCAAAGGTTTGCAGAGAATTTGCTACGAATTAATGAAATGTTGTACTAAGCACAAACCCTTTTTCTAGCAGCGAATCAGAAAGGTCATCCCGTCTTGGTGGTTCAAAGTGATAATACGGTTCAGTCGTGACCAAAGTTCTTCACTAAATTTGTGTTTCTCCCTCGGTAAAGATCGGAGGCCACAATTCAGTAATGGGCAATTCCCAACCGGGAAACAGTTCTGGTATCGTTAAAATATGGCCATTTTCTAAAACTGTAGGTTCGCCTGTAGAGCGATAAATTGTAACTGTCTCTTCATCAGGATCAATCAGAATGCCGACGATCGCTCCTAGTTCTATAAATTTAAGTATTTTGGCTGCTATAAGTTTAATTTTATCGCTCTGAGATTTAATTTCTACCACCAAGTCAGGGACAAGTTCTCCAAAGTAACGAGGACTTTGGAGAAGTCGGGAAGCACGAACAAAGGAAACATCGGGTGCTTTGAGGTTTGTATCTGGCATAATGAAACCGCCTGCGGAATCAAATACTCTTCCCCAGCGACGAGGATTTATCCAAGCAAACAGAAAAGCGATGAGACGACTACTAATTTCGCTGGATACAATATCTGACGGGCCCATGATTGAAATTTTCCCATTTTCGAGTTCCAGCTGGTAATCTAAACCCGCTTCGGTAAAAGCGGTTTGGACTTGCTCTAAATCTCTGACTGTCATCATTGACATAAAAAGCTTTTTCCATTAATATTTTGACTCGATTTTAACGAACTTTGGGGGTTTAAGTCCCCAGCAATATAGGCAGCGCGAATTGAAGCCTAAGCTAAATCCCCGGACGCTCGCAGACTCGCTAACGCTTCGCTAACACAAAACGTAATTGCTCTCTTCGCAGCGTTAGCGACTGTGCGTAGCGTCATGGGCGAAAAAGCGAATTGCGAATTGGTTTAACACGAGCCTTATCTAATGTTTGTGGTTCTGGTAAAGGCTGACCATCTTCTAAGTAAGATTCGATTAACATTTCTAAGACTTCCTGAGCATTTTTCAAAGCCTCCTCATAAGTGTCTCCATGAGTACAAGGCTGCATAATATCCGGTAAATCAGGTAATGAAACTACATAACATTGATCTTCATTTGACCATTGAATTAATATTGTATATTTCATGCTTCTGGTTCTTAGCCAAATTATTTTGGCATTGAGTTTATTTTCCCAAATAAGCTTCTAAAACTTTGGGATTGGTTTGAATTTCTGCGGGTGTACCGTCAGCCAAATTTTGCCCTTCCGCAAGTACCCAAACGCGATCGCACAAGGACATAACCACATCCATATTGTGTTCGATAATCAGAAAGGTCATGCCTTCTTGGCGGTTCCAAGTGATAATGCGATCGCAAATATCATCAATCAATCTCGGATTCACCCCAGCCGCCGGTTCATCCAACAAAATTAATTTGGGATTAGTCATCAGCGCCCGTCCCATTTCCAGCAGCTTACGTTGCCCACCAGACAAGCAACCAGCATAATCGTGTGCTTTTTTTGCTAAACCCACTGATTCTAATAGGAACATTGCCCGTTCTTGGAGTTGCGTTTCTTCCTTAGCGACAATGTGCGGTTGCAACTGCACTTGCCAAAAATTTTCACCCGTTTGTTTTTGCGCCGCCAGCAGCATATTTTCTAAAACAGACAACCGCGAAAGGGTGCGTGCAACCTGAAAAGTGCGGATTACTCCCTGCTGGGCGATTTGATATGGTTGCAAATTGTGAATCGGTTCGCCATCAAAAATCACTCGTCCCTTATCTGGGCGGATGAAGTTTGAGAGTAAGTTAAATAAAGTGGTTTTACCAGCACCATTGGGGCCAATCAAGCCCGTAATGCTGCCTTTGGCAACTTCGATTTTCGCTTCATTGACTGCTTTGACACCACCAAAGCTTTTAGAAAGTCCAGTGGCTACCAAAAGGGGAAGTGGGGATGAATAGTTATTTACCAAGGGTGAGTTCCTCCTTTTTCCCTAAGATACCTTGAGGACGCCAAATCATGAGTACCATCAAAATTAGTCCGATTACCATGATCCGAAATGCACCCAAACGGGCTTCATCAAGGGGAACGATTCTAGGTAAGACTTCCCGCGTTAGTGCATCGTAAGCAAAGAAAATTACCGCACCTAAGATTGTGCCAACATTGTTCCCAGAACCGCCTAAAATCACCATAATCCAAGTATCAAAGGTGATTTGGGGTTGAAAATTATCAGGGTAAATAGCGCCCAATTGCCAAGCAAAGAAAGCACCAGCGATACCCGCGATCGCACCTCCCAGCATGAGAGATTGTAATTTATACCAAAAAACATTTTTTCCCAGCGCCTTGGGAATTTCTTCATCTTCGCGGATGGCTTTGAGAATTCTACCCCAAGGCGATCGCACCAAAATTTCTAACCGCCAGTATACAAATGCTAAAACCAGCAGTAATACTAGCATTAAACCCGCTTTTGGATTGTAGTTATACAGTCCGATTACCCCAGAAATATAAATTGCTGCTGCCAAAATTGCTAATACAATTCCTACACCCAAACGGGATGCGAATTCTTGCTTGCTAGTTGTCCTTTTACCTAAATCAGTAGTCCGAGATATTTGGGTGGTGCGAATCCATCGCCATAATGTAAATAAAGTTACAGCAGTTAGTAGCGTTAACAACCCAATCATCGCTAATCTGACAAACAAATTCGGCTCTGTTGATAGGGGTATGGGATAACTTTGCACACCAAACGCCCCAGAAATCCAGGTATCACCCACAGGTAATTCCTGGTTATTTACCACCAAACGAATTAATTCTCCTGTGCCAATAGTGACAATCGACAGATAATCTTCCCGCAAGCGGAGAGTTGCAAAACCAATTATCAAACCCAACAAGGCGGCGACAATTGCCCCAGCTACAGCCGATATCAGTAGGGGCAAACCCTTTAGGCTTAACAATACGGTTGTATATGCTCCCAGAGTCATGAAAGCAATATGACCAAAGTTAATTAACCCCGTAAAGCCCCACTGTAAATTGAGTCCTAGTGCGAATAGAGCGAAAATTGCTGTAGAAATTGCTAAGAAAATTAGATAGTCAACCATGTTTAGGGAGTTAGGAGTTAGGAGTTAGGAGTTAGGAGTTAGGAGTTAGGAGTTAGGAGTTAGGAGTTAGGAGTTAGGAGTTAGGAGTTAGGAGTTAGGCAAAACAGTTCCGAGTAAAAAAGCGAGATTCCCCGCTCAAAACTCCCTCATCTCCCTCATCTCCCTCATCTCCCTCATCTCCCTCATCTCCCTCATCTCCCTCATCCCCCTACCCCTCAACGCTTGGCGAATAAATTTTAGCGTAGCTTGAGCGGAGCTAATTTTATGGGAATACTATTTATTGTTGGTGTTGGGTTGTAGGGAATAATTGACGTATGAATTTGCTACGTCTTAGAATGCATCATTTAATCGAGCAGTTAGGCGATGACGACTTGCAAGAGATTTGGAACGTTCTCGAAGCTTTACATTATGACTTTTATATGCTCAAAGCGATACAACAAGTAAAGCGATCGCAGCAACCGTGGGATATTTTAACCCATGAAGAAGCGGTAAGACTGTTGATGTTTTTTTAATTCAGCAGCGCTTTCTTTTCTTGTGCCAGTGGCCCCTCTCTTGTGCCAGTGGCCCCTCAAGTTTTGGTTAAGGTAACGCCTAGTGAGTCTAGAAATGCGCTATGCAAGGTCTTTTTTGCTAGACCTGAAAAATTTAGAACCTGCCGCCTACGAGCGGGTGCATGATTTTGTCTTTATTGAATTGGCCCAAAAGTGGCAGTTGAGTGATTTACAAGAACTACGACAGCTTGATAACGAAGGCATTTTTCACCGCTTCACCCTGGATAATTATCTGATTGGTATAGAAATCAGGGGCGAAATTGTGAAATTTCTGCGTGTCATCCCTATGCCAGATGTTTAAAGTCAGGAGTCAAGGGAACACTTAAAACTGTAAACTGTATAAGGCTAGGCAGGGATCGCTATAACCTTCCATTAAACTGGTTTTTGAAAAACACTTTATTTGAGATTTCCCTATGGATGCTAGGGCACTTTGGCAACGATACCAAAACTGGTTATATTTCCACGAGGGATTGGGGCTGTACTTAGACGTAAGTCGCATACGGTTCGATGATGCCTTTGTGGAATCGTTGCAGCCGAAGTTTGACAAGGCGTTTGCGGATATGGCTCAACTAGAGAAGGGTGCGATCGCAAATCCCGACGAGAAGCGCATGGTTGGACACTACTGGCTGCGAAATCCTGATTTAGCGCCAGATCCAGAACTTACACAAGAAATAGTCCAAACCCTAGAACAAATCGAAGCCTTTGCGGAGAAAGTCCAAACAGGTGCTATTCATCCTCCCAGAGCAAGCCGCTTTACGGATATTATCTCCATTGGCATTGGTGGTTCCGCTCTCGGCCCCCAATTTGTCGCAGAAGCTCTCGCTCCTGATTTCCCGCCCCTGAAACTTCACTTTATCGATAACAACGATCCCGCAGGTATCGATCGCGTTATCAATCATCTCCGAAATAGCCTCGCTAGCACTTTGGTATTGGTAATCTCCAAATCTGGGGGAACACCAGAACCTCGTAACGGCATGATTGAAGTTAAAAAAGCCTACGCCGGACACAATTTGGAATTTGCCCAGTATGCGGTAGCTATTACCAGTGTTGATAGTAACCTCGATAAACTAGCCAAAGATGAAGGCTGGCTGGCCAGATTTCCCATGTATGACTGGGTAGGAGGACGCACCTCAGAAATGTCTGCTGTGGGGCTAGTACCAGCAGCATTACAGGGCATTGATGTTCGTGCCATGCTAGATGGTGCAAAAGAAATGGATGACGCCACCCGCGTCCCAGATGTGAAAAACAACCCAGCAGCCTTGCTCGCTTTGTCTTGGTACTTTGCAGGCAATGGCAAGGGCGAAAAAGATATGGTTGTCCTACCTTACAAGGACAGCTTATTTTTATTCAGTCGCTATTTGCAACAGCTGGTGATGGAATCCTTGGGCAAGGAAAAAGACTTAGACGGCAACATTGTCTATCAAGGCATCGCCGTTTATGGCAACAAAGGCTCAACAGATCAACACGCTTACGTCCAGCAGTTACGCGAGGGCGTAGCGAATTTCTTTGCTACCTTCATTGAAGTGTTAGAAGATCGTCAGGGCCCATCCACTGAAATAGATCCGGGAGTTACATCAGGCGATTATCTTTCCGGTTTTCTCCAGGGAACCCGACAAGCGCTTTATGAAAATCACCGCGATTCGATTACAGTTACGATTCCTCAAGTTAATCCCCGAACTGTAGGGGCATTAATTGCTTTGTATGAGCGTGCTGTTGGTTTATACGCTAGTTTAGTCAACGTCAACGCCTACCATCAACCAGGTGTAGAAGCTGGCAAAAAAGCTGCTGCCTCTATTCTCGATTTGCAAACACGAGTGGTCGCAGTGCTACAAAAAGAAAAGACTCCCCTTTCTCTTGACGAACTCGCCGAGAAAGCAGGCGCATCAGATCAAGTTGAGGCAATTTACAAGATTTTGCGTCATATCCACGCTAATCAGCGAGGTGTAGTTTTGCAAGGTGATCTTCAGAAACCGGGTAGTTTGACCGTTTCTGCTAGCTGATAGCTCTAGTCTAGATATCACATATTGTCCATAATTGTTGTATCAACAACAATTTTTTTGTGAAGCATCCTAGATAAGACCTCTTGCAAAAGTCCCTAACACCCCTCCCCGCTCTTCGGGAGGGGAGACAAAGCGTAGCTTTGGCTCTTTGGGGTTTAAATTGTTTGATTTATGCAAGAGGTCTATAGAACAATACGCTTCAGTTAAGGATTTTTGGTATTGATTTTAGGTATGTAGAGACGTTGCATTGCAACGTCTCTACAAAGGATTTGGGGCTTAACTGAACTGTATTGGTCTATAG
The DNA here is from genome assembly GCF_020829445.1 of Nostoc sp. CHAB 5836. GTDB lineage: Bacteria > Cyanobacteriota > Cyanobacteriia > Cyanobacteriales > Nostocaceae > Nostoc. The sequence continues at coordinate 34,592 of NZ_JAIVFV010000002.1, read as the reverse complement.
AAGATATATAGCGGTTCCCAATTGCATGGAATACAGACCTAACAAGAACAGCCCCTTCCCTTCTAGCGTTGGGGAGTAAGATTCAAAGCAATACTGCGTAGGTTTTGGCAAAAAAATAAAAAATGTGTAGGTTGGGTTGAGGAACGAAACCCAACCTAAGAGCGGGGTTTGTTGGGTAACGCTTTGCTCAACCCAACCTACAAATATTAAAAACCTACGCAGTATTGAGATTCAAAGCCTCTCTCCTCTTAGGAGAGAGGTTTGGAGAGAGGTCAAATTTGATCTAGAATTTTCATCAAAAAACCTTAACCGAACCCTATTGTCTGTGTTCTCTGTGCCTCTGCTGTTTGAAAGTAATTTATTTAACCACAGAACCACAGAGAACATAGCGAAAAAACAAGAAATTTTACGAGTCACCTTGAAAGGGCTGGATCTAAGTAATTACTAATTACTAGTTAGCATGAGGCGTTGACTAAAGTAACTCTTGGGTAAGAAACACCGATCAAGTAAAAAAGGATTGTTGTTATTTTCAGACAAAAAAGTACCTGGCTTATTCCGATGACAGAATGGTGGCACAATTCCCCAGTGTTCTGCTAGCCAAATCCAATATCCTATTTCAATTCTGCCGTAACTTGATACCGTAAGAATCTCCCCAACGCTGTTGTGAATAGATACTAATTCTGACGATGATTTGATTTCAATTAACAGCCAAGCTAATTCATCTACAGAAAAGTAATAACCATTATCGGCAGCTATATTGACGAACTGCTGCGGATGTTTAGCTATTAGCAATTCTTCTTTGAGAGATGGTGTTTTTTGTGCAAAATCAAAAAGATCCCAAATCTGTCTTCTCGTAACTAGAAACCAGGCAAGTTCTTCTGCGGTTAAATTGTAATCATTTTCTGTTGCTAACTTGAGAAACGGCTCAAGACTATCGGTTCGTGCTAGTTGACTTTTTAACTGGAAAGTTTGCTCTACTAGTAACAAAAAATCAATAATCTTTTGCCATGTAACTTTGTCAAAATTTTTGTTAATTTTTATTTTTTGTTTCCAATAAATGTATTTATCTTCTTTAAGAAAGAAATTCCAAATTTGATAATACATGGGTCATTTCGCCTCAGTTTTAAACTTGGCAGAGGTTTGTGATTAATGAACACCAGTGTAGTAAGTATAATGTGTTTCTTCGACCGTATAAAATCTCTTATATCATGTAAATGAAGTTACATAGTGGCTGAGTATGAATTTTCTGTAAAGTTTGTCACGATAAATAGCAGTTACTGAGAAAAAGAGGAAGGATTGCGATCGCTGGGGCGGGCTATGCCTACGCTTGTTGTTGCTTCCCGTAAAATAAAGTTAAGACAGCATCAATAAATGGGTTTACTATGACTGAATCCACTGCAAAACAACCTGCACGTCGAGGCAGAATTTTTCCAGAACGCATTTTACCACCAGAAGAACTTGCTAGACGCAAAGCTGAAGATGAGGTATTTTATCATCGCTGTCGGGAAATTTTTGAGCGTGTACGTCCCGATTTTATTCAGGAACACTATGGCTGGTATATTGCTGTGGAACCTAATAGTGGAGATTATTTGATTGATGTGGATAAAATGCAGGCTCATAAAAAAGCCCTTGAAAAATACCCAAATACTGACCACTGTGTTTTTTGTCTAAATGAAACTGGAACAACTGGCACAATATGATTCAGGGTAAATTTTGGGAAAAAGGGCAACTATTTTTTGAAATTGAGTTAATAACTTATGATGGATTAAATTTGCCTGTGGATGCCATGTTAGATACGGGTTTCACAGGCTTTCTGGCTATTAACAAACAAGATTTAGAGAGTCTGGACTGGGCTTATATTGGTAAGGAAACTTTGCGAACTGCACAGGGTGAAACCTTATTTAAAATATATTCCGGCAAGTTGATATTAAACGAACAAGAGTATGAAATTCCTGTTTATGCAGGGGATGAAATTACTGAGGTTTTGTTAGGTTCAGAGTGGCTAAAAATTCTCCCATTGGTAGTTAATTATCAGGCTGATATATTAACTTTGGGATAACTTTGATGCCTAGGATGGTTACTGACTTGTACTGCTCTTCTCTGCGAGACGCACTCGCGTTCGACTACGCTCAGGAACCGCGCAGTCGTTGGCGCAGCCTCTCGTAGAGAAGTGCTGGCTACGCCTACAAACTTCGGTTATTTGGAAACGAACCACAAAGACGCAGAGAACGCAGAGGTAAGAAAAGAGATATATTTTACTATCTTTAATTAATAGGTAAATCACGCAGAAAGTAAAAGCGATCGCTATTCAAATTATCTGACTTTAAATGTTGTTACAATAAGGTTAAAGCTGTCAATAAACTGCAATATCAATCATGAATATCCAAATTAAACCTGAACTAGAGCAAATTATCCAAGCGCAAATTGCTACAGGTAGATATGCGAATCCTGAAGAAGTTATTAGTAAAGCATTGAAGTTGTTATTAGAGTGGGAAAAAGGTTATCAGCAGTGGGTTGAAAAAACGCGAGAAAAAGTTGAGGTTGCTATTGAGCAACTGGATAGAGGGGAAGGTATTGATGGGGAAGTTGTAGTTGAACAATTGCGAGAAAAACTGCGTAAAGCGAGAGAAATACAAGGATGAAACAACATATTATCTCTCCAAAAGCTAGTCAGGATTTATCAGAAATTATTGATTATTTTGTCAGGATAAATATTGATACTGGGGAACATTTTGTTGAGAAGTTTGATAAAAAGTGTAAAAATTTAGCTAATTTCCCAAATATGGGACGCAGCTACGGAAATATTAAACCTGATTTGCGTGGTGTTCCTTTAGATAATTACATTATTCTTTATCGAGTTATAAATAGTGGAATTGAAATTGTCCGTGTAGTTAGTGGTTATCAAAATTTGGAATCTTTATTTGCAGAATCAGATGAGTAAGTTGGTGTTTTAGTTTATTTATAATTATCTCCTAGCTATTTTAGAGTTATTTTGAAACGAACCGCATTCGCGAGTGCGTCTCCCCCTGGGAGAAGGACGCAAAGAGCGCGAAGGTAAGAAAAGAGATATATTGTATTATTTTTAGTTAATAAGTAAATCGCGGAGAAAGTAAAAGCGATCGCTCTTAGAATCACTACCTTTAATTCGCCCCAAGTAGCCTGTTAAAGGTGAGGAAAGTTCTATCAGAATTTCGTGCATTTCTGCTGGTTTTATTGGCTGTGGCGGATGTGAGCCGAAATATGCGCCATGTAGAGCTTCAACACCAGTAGATTCTATACCTGAGTTTTCTAAATAATTTTTGACAAGCTGTGTAATGTGCGATCGCAACCTTATTGATTGTTCAACTTTATCTATATAATTATTAATTTTATCTTCAGCTAAACCAAAAGGAGCTTGTTGCAAACACTCTTTTAGTTCTAACAAGTTGATAGAATTTCTGTAGTGTGCTTGCAGTTCAACTAGTTTTTGTAGAGTTTCCGGGCTAATAACATTCATTTGATTTTCGGTTGCTGTTCTCAGGGCGTAAAAATTTAGTTCTCCGGCAGCTACAATTAATTTAATAGAATTGTCATACTGAAATTTACCAAGATGGTTCATACCTATTTTTAGTAACTGTGCAGGCGTTCCATCAGTAACTTTTTCAGTTTTAGTTGCCTTGCACTCTCCTATAATTGGATAAGGTTGTTCAGCATAAAAATCCATACCTCCTGTGCCACCAGTTGCATCTGGATTCAAGCCTGAACCTGTAAAGCCTAATTTTAGTAATCCTCTACGAACCAATTTTTCAAATGTATGTCCGTCGCTAGAGTTCCCAATGTCAGCAATTTGATGAATCCAAGGTAAGTCTAAATCTAATGAATTGGTTGGTTTATCACTACTCCAACCTAAAAATATTTTGATATCGTCGTCTAATTGTTTAGCTGCTGGTTGGCTAATGGTTAAGGATGCGATCGCACTCTGCAATTCTTCCAATTCAGGATGTAGCCGGGGTTCTAGCTTTTCTAATTGGCGTTTGCGTTGGGCGAAGGTGCGATCGTTTAATACTGGGTTGGCTTCAGAAATAGTTAAAGGCTCATTTAAATAAATAAATTGGCTGTTTGCCTTTATAGAGAGTGTAATTAGTTTGGGTAACTGATAGACGCGCAAGTATAACAAAAAAATATTATGTCGTTGCGTTAATATTTCTTGTAATGCTTCTGTAGTCCAAATTGTTAGCGGTGATAAAGCAGACAATAATTCAGTATTATGTAGAGGTTCACACTTTTCACACCTCACCCAGGCTTTAACTGATATAGTTTCAGCACTTACTTGGGCAAGAGCAGTTTTGGCATTAGCTAAGAAATTTGAGTTATAGTACTGCTCAACTGGCAGTATATTAATTGAAACATCTGTTGGATAAAGGGCAAATTGACGCTCTGGAACGATATAATTTTTGCACATAGCAACAATCACTCGTCCTTGAATTAATGCCTCAATATCAGGTGCAGGCAAGCAAATAGCAGTATTAATTACAAGAGAATTATTCATTATTGCTGAAAAATTCAAACATTGCGGCTAAAGAAATCGAGACTACCTGCGCGGGCTTGGTTTTTTTAGCCCGCGCAGGTAGCTTGAAGAACATTTATTACAACAACATATACCATATACTCGTTTTAAATATCTTCATCAATAGCATCTTTAGGAATTTGCCCAGATGGGGCACTGATAATTTCACGTATGAGATTATTGTCGAGTACTATTCGATTCTGTAGGACAAAATCAATGATTTGTGCTTCAGTTAATTCATAATCATTTCGGGCTTTCATAACAGAATAAATTGCTAAAAGTGGCTTAATTTGTTCAGCTTTTAATAATACCCATTCTCCACCTAGATGATGTGATAAGAGTATATCTAAATACTCTTTGGCTTTAGTACCACTACTAACGTTTTTAGAACGAACTAAACAGCCACGAGTTAAATCAAATTTTTTGTATTCTATTAAGCGTTTCAATCCAGCCTGTAGAAACCTACCGCTAATTCCTTCAAGAACAGCCACTCCGATTTTTATAACATTGCCGTTTTCCTGACCAACAATTTTAAAATTAATATATCCTTGGTCTATACTACGAGCTTTAATGTCTGTAATTTCTGTAATTTGGACTTTTCCCAAAATTTGTCCAACTAGGGTAGAAAAGCTAAATTTTAGAGCATTAGCGAGTTTATTATTATCCTCAATATCATCTTTTATCTTACTTTCAATGGCTGTTATTTCCTTATTGTAAGCAGATTCTACTGGGTGCTTTAACGGTGGTGGTAGTATTATTTCAGTAGGAATAATCCAGTTTTCTGCACACCATTGTAAAACCTTTCTAACCATTGGTTTCTCCCTTCCTAGTTCCTTCAGTTTTGCTTCATCAAAAGGATAAACTGAATGAGGTGGTGTTACTTCCTGTTGGTCATAAAAGTCTTTCAACCACTGGGAAACTAAAGCAATAACATCTTCAGCTTTGAGATAAGTTAACTCAATACTTCTTTGAGCTATCCGATCTGTGACTGATTCAGCCTCTCTTAAAGCTCTTATTTGATCAGTCCAGGTTTGAGGAAACATAGCTGTTACAAAAACACCCCGTTTAATCTTGTCGTATAAGTCTTTGGCTAAAATAGCTGTAACTTGTGATGCCGTGAATCCTGCATCATTACACATTAGGATACTTTCCAATTCGTCAAAACAAATGACTATTGGTTTGTAATGACTAATTAAGTCCAGAATTTGACGAACTGTACTGAAAGCTTGGGCTTCTCTATCCTGGACGCTGGAATTTGCTAAACCTAGTGCATCAGCTCTTGACTGTGGTAATTCTTGACCAGCAAGCCAGTTTATAGCGTAGCGCTCCTCAGATGGATTAGAGGAGAGTGTCCATAAAATTGCAGCAATAATGTCAGGATTTTCAATGTCATGCTTAATTCCCAGGACTCTATCCGTCCAATGCTCAACCACCCTGGAATTTACTTTTAAGACTTCGGAAAAGTGAGAAACCATCTCATCAAGTGTGAAGGCTTTGTTGTAAGCTTCATTGAAAATAGCAGTGGCTAATTCCCGCCATTGGCTCATTCCTTGGCTACCGATTTGTTTGAGGCTATTGGCTAAATTTCGTAAAAATTCAGCTTTAATTCGATTTAAATCGTTAATCTCACTTGTATAGACAAATAAAGCACTACCATCATTCTGAAGTCGGCGGCGAATTCGACTGATCAGATGGCTTTTACCTAGTCCTCTTTCAGCCTTGATGGTAATGCCTATGACTGTCTGTTGCTTGGTGCGAACTCTCTCAATGGCATCAAAAACAACATCTGAGGCATGGGCATTTAAGGAGGGAACGTCAGGAAAACCTGTTACCCAAATATCTTGACTTCTAACTACTAAAGGTCTGTCAAATGGGTTGTGACTTTTGATGGTATTAATTAGGTCGTTGTCGTTAGACATGGATCTAGAGTGAGGTTAATTTTGGATGGTAGATTTTGGATTGCTCAGTATTTGTAGCTGCACGACATCTAAACTGGCGTTTCAGTGAGTCTGAAGAGCAACCTAAGAATAGGTTTATGAGTTTAAAAGCTTGGCGTAGCAACGTAACCCACTTACTGGGGTAGTTATGGAGTCTTCCAGTTTGTCTGGATCACTGTCTGATAAGCTACCGCCTTGGAGTTGCAAAATATCCTTCTCTTGCATTTCCATTAGCCACTCATTAAAATCTTCACGACTAACGCGATCGCCTATTTCTCTCCTGATACGATAAATTGGCACTAGATCATCTAGGTTGTAGTTTTGGTTCAACTTGTCATAAACTTCCAACGCCACTGATTTAAACTCGTCGTAAGATGCGATCGCCCTACTCTTCCCCTTAACTGCTACATCTGCACTACTTACGGCAACATCTATCTGACTGATCCATTTCACTAGCGCATTTGCTAGCCAATATCCAACATTAGTTTCAAACTTAAAATTGCCACTTCTCAAACCCTCACCCAATACCTCTAAACCCTTGCCAGATGTCAGAGAATATCCTTTTTTGGAAATTGCGATCGCACCCTGCTTCTGTAATTCCTCTAATATGTCTAGATAACCCGCTACATTTTTGCCCTTAGATTTCATTCGGTCACTTAGTTGACCCTTCTTAACTTCCTGCTGCGTTCCTCCCAAATCCCATAAAGCCAAAAGGAGACGAGTGCTAATTAGGGCTGTGTTTTGTGATGTCATATATTGTTTGACAAAAATCATGATACTAACTGTATCTTTTTAAATTATTTACCCAAAAAAAATAACCGAGAAATTGCTGAAGATTTCGGCGTTTCAGCTAAATAGACTCTTGAAAAATCAACAATATATTTCCTTGGGATGAATGTAGTTTCTCTCAAAGGCAGGATGGAATACTTGAGAAAATCCATGAAGATGATAGAGAAACGCTGTGGCAGTTGTAAATTGAGTGGTATATGTTTTTTCTATTTCCTTGGGAAATAACAGGAATTCCAACTTTGTTTTTGCAACAGCTAGGCTTTTAGCAAATACAGGTGATGAAGAAATCCAATGAACACAATATATAAAGAACGTAAGATAGTTTCGCGTTTATTTGCAGTGCTGCTTTCGGCATTGTTAATGGTGCCCTTGCTGAGTAGCTGCGGAGGCGGTTCCCAAAAGGCTTCAGTTCCACCACCAGTTGATGATACTATTAGTAGAACAGTGAGCGATCGCAATACCACAAACCAAACTGAAGCTAAGAAAGGATTGGGTACGGGTCAAAAAGTGGCACTTTTGGCGGGAGCTGCGGCACTCTACTATATGTACAACCAACATAAGAATGCTCCCGAAGAAGGAGCGCAAGGTAAATACTATCTTTCTAAGAATGGGCGTGTATATTACCGCGATGCTGAACATCGCGCTCATTGGGTAACTCCACCAGCAGAAGGAATTCGAGTACCAGAATCTGAAGCACAAAAATATCGAGAATTCCAAGGCTATAACCGGAGTACCACAGGTCGCGATCTCGCTGGTATAACTTCATCCGCAGCTCCAGCTCTCTAGATCAGCGAAGCGTGTGTAAATAAGAAAGCGGGTTTCCCGGAGGATAACGCCGATCGCGCACGTCGGAAACACGAACTTAAATCAGGAGACAGATTATGGTAGATGAATTTTTCCGAAAGGCGAAGGAGTTGCTTTTGGGGTCAAACAGCGATCAAGCTGAACAAGATGCCAAATTGCGCGATGGGCGTAGCCCCGGCGTAGGCGATCGCAATGTACGTCCAGCCAGCGAAGATCCCTACGGTGATCCCGCAGATCCGGCATCTTACGGCAATGTACGTCCAGCCAGCGAAGATCCCTACGGTGATCCCGCAGATATCGCGTCTTACGGCAATGTTCGTCCAGCTAGTGAAGACCCCTACGGCGACCCCGCAGACCAAGGGGAATTTGGTAACGTCCGCCCAGCCAGTGAAGACCCCTACGGCGACCCCGCAGATCACGATTCCCGCCGTTAACGCAAATTCCGTTTGTATGCAATAAACATCTGGTGAAAAAGAGACGTAGCAGTGCTACGTCTCTACAAGGGTTCTGGGTAAGGCATATTTAATTTCACTAGACGCCTAATACACTCTGACCTCTCTCCTTTTCGGAGAGAGGCTGTATGAGACTCAACTAGGAACCGCTACAATACTGCGTAGGTTTTGCCCAAAAACCTTAACCCGTGTAGGTTGGGTTGAGGAACGAAACCCAACATTTGGGGGGGCTTTGTTGGGTTTCGCAGAGCCTCAACCCAACCTACGATTTTCCAAAACCTACGCAGTATTGGGAACCGCTATATTGTCCTGTACATTAATCGGCAAGAATAAACCAAACTATATTACGAAACGTAAACACACCTTAAACCCTTATAAATGACGAAGGACAAATGACAAATGACAGCCTTAGCCAGTTAGCTTTATTTGCGTCGCTCTACTTACATCAATCCGAAGAATTGCGAATTTTAAAGTACAACCTGGCCAATCTGGCAACCTTTGCTAGAAGTTTCGGGTAGACTAGAGTGAAATCTAGCAATCAAATAACAGTCGATAGTGTACGCATTACGACAAGGACAAACAAATTTTACTGCCCCAAAGCACCAGACGCCTTTGATTGATCCCGCCATAATCAGAGCTGCTGGGCAGATTTACTACACTCACTGTGAAGTACATCCCGAAATAGCTGGGCAACCTTCCGGTGTAGCAATTAATCGTATGAATCATCGAGGCAAGGTTATTTTTACTAACCAACCAGTTCTCTTACCTCAAGAATGTTTTGTGCCCTTGAGCCAAATTGAATCCCATATGTATTAGTTATTAGTCATTGGTCATTGGTCATTGGTCATTAGTTCTCGACAAAGGACAAAAGATAAAGGACAAATGACAAAGGACAAATGACAAAGGACAAATGACTGTATGGACATTTTGTTCGCCGTTCCGGCGAGTGTAATGATCTTTGGTTTGGGTGCATCTATTGGCAGTTTTCTCAATGTTATTGTTTATCGCCTACCTGCTGGGTTGTCAATTCTTTGGCCGCCTTCTCGCTGTCCTAAATGCTTAAACCAGCTAAAAGCTTACGACAATGTACCAGTATTCGGCTGGATTTCGTTAAGAGGGCGGTGTCGATATTGCAAAAGCAAAATTTCTGTCCGTTATCCTGTGGTAGAAGGGATAACGGGCATAATTTTTTTAGTGATTTTTTTGGTATTTAAGATTTCGACTTTAACGATAGGTTATTGGGCTTTTTGCAGTTGGTTATTGGCGCTATCGCTTATAGACCTAGATACAATGACCCTACCCAATCCACTTACTCAGTCGGGTTTGGTGGTGGGGATTTTGTTTCAAATGGTTGTTGGTTTTTTACCAGAAGCTAGTTTCGTGGCATTGGTAAATCACCTGATGACGGCAATAGTCGGTGCAGTATTAGGTTTATGGCTATTTGATGCGATCGCTCTATTGGGTTCAATTGCCTTTGGTAAAGCTGCAATGGGTGCAGGTGACGCGAAGTTAGCAGCCATGATGGGAGCCTGGTTGGGCTGGAAGTATTTGCTCTTGGCTAGTTTTATTGCTTGTGCGCTGGGAGCGTTAGTTGGTAGCGGTCTTATTATGGGTAGACGCAAAACTTTGAGTCAAAAGACATCAGGACAAAGGTTAGGACAAAAGATGCCTTTCGGCCCTTTTCTGGCTTTAGGATCTGTGATTACTCTGTTTAGTGGCGAAGCCATTTTGTCTAGCTACCTGCGGTTATTTTTTCCAGCCTCGTGAATTGGGGTGGGGGGGATGAGGGGGATGAGGGGGATGAGGGGGATGAGGGGGATGGGGGGGATGAGGGGGATGGGGGGGATGAGGGGGATGAGGGGGATGAGGGGGAATTATTGAATAAATCTCTCCCATACCCCAGTGGAGAGGTGATTAATCGTGTCTCTACTTCCTTCCATAAACAGTTATCGGTTCTTTGATAAATCGGGTGTAAAGATGCTTAAACGTAGATTTAATTACGCGGGGCATACCAAAATCGATGGGCATTAACTTGTCTGGTAGTCGCCAATCTTCTATTTTTAATAAGTCAGGATTTAAATGCGGAAACTCTATGTCCGCAAGTTCTGGACAAACTCCTAATCTTTGGGAAGCTGCTACTGTGGGCACTTGTTCAGGAGGAACATTGAGGATTTCTATCATTGCCCGATCTAAGGCAAATATATCTGATGCGGCTGCTAAAATGCCCAGGTGGCGAGGTTCACCGTTGCTGGGGCCATTACCTTCATGACCGATGATGCCATCTAATATGGTTAAGTTAGGGTTAATTGCCCTGGCAGTTTCTACTAACATTTCACCAAATCTATTGGCATCTTTTCCAGCTTCCATGTGCCACCAAGCTTTCATTTTGCCAGGGACGCAACCAAACAAGTTTTTTACGCCTAGTGTTAATGTCAACTGCATATGTGATTTCACTTTAGGTAGGTTAATCACTACGTCTGCTTCCATTGCTTCTTTAGAAAGCCGCAGATGGTTAAAATTGTCGCTAACGGTTTGATAACGCTGACCGTGAAAATCGATGATCCCAAGATTGAGTTCTTCTAAAATAGGCAGATAGCCGTTTGCCACTGCTACACCTTTGGCACTGCCAAAAGCCGGACTATCGCCCAAAAATGGCTTACCGCCAACCTCAATTATCATCTGGGCAACTTGGTAAACTAGTTCGGCACGGGTGATACACTCTTTACCAGGACGCGACCCTGTAAGTAGATTCGGTTTGAGTAAAACGCGATCGCCTTTTTTTACAAATGCTCCTATTCCTCCAAAAGGTTCCAGCAGTGTCACTAAATATTCCCGTAAAGCCTCTCGTTCGTAAGATGTAGCCCGAATTAAACTGACAGATGGTTTTTTAGTCTGCATGGATAATTTGAGTTCCAAGTAGTGAATAGCGCCAACACTCAACAGTCACCTACTAACTTAACCTCTCCCGCAACCACAAAGCTAATAAAGGTAATGCAAGTTGATAACCTTGTTCAGCACTATAGATTAAACCTTTGTGCTGTAATCCAGTCAGGGAACCCTGAAGGCTACCACCTCTTGAAAGACCATGTTTTTGAATATATTCTTTACTTTGTGGCTTATCTATAGGATCTAAAGCTAAAGATTCCAAAAGATGCAACTGATTTGCTGGTAATAACATCAATAAAGATTCAAATGTTAAAGATAAATCTTTGAGCAATCCTTCTATTGCCTCCTGCACTGCTGCTTCACTAATTAACCCATCAGGATAAGAGAAAATTTGCAGGCGACGAACTATGGCCATAGCGTCGCCGATGTGTCCTTGTACAGCATCTAAAAATAATTGCAATGCAAGTGAGCGAGGATCAAATTTCAGTTTTTGTGTATGCAATATTTCTCTCGCCCATAATGCTAAAACGTCGTTAGGTAAGGGGGCTAGTTGTATAGTTTCTAGGGGATAATTTGTTTCATCTGTTTGATGACCTGTCTCAGCGATCGTTGCTACTAAAATATAGCTGACATGAGTTTGCACATTGATTTCTCGCCTAAATCTAGCTTCCCACAAATGATTCCGATCCCAAGACCGAATGTGCGGAAAACTCTGCAAAATCAGCACCACACGCTGATTCAAATTAACAGCCATAATTTGTAGCAAGTTGAGCAAAATTTCAAATGCTTGCCATAGCTGTTTTTGATTCAAAGAACGCAATAGCTTGAGTTTACCTTCTGGATGAAAGACAAAAAACTCATTGCCAAAGTTGTTTACCCAGTCTTGAATTTGTGCTGCTTGCCAATTTTGACTAATCGCTTCTGCTAGCAGTTGAATAAATCTCTCCCCATCGATCGCCCGGATGCAATCTATCTCCAAAACTATCGCCCCAACTTCTTGGGTAGCGACTCGCACTAAAGTCCGCCGCCCACTACCCGGTACGCCAGTAATCAGCAAGTCTCCATCTTGCGCCAGCACTTCGACAATGCGCTGAAATTCCAGCGATCGCCCAATCAATTGTAAAGAAGTAGACAGTTCCAAACTCACTACTTTTCGCCCTTGGTTTTAACGAACTTTGGGGGTTTAAGTCCCCTGCCTCTTCTCTTATGGCAGCGCGTTTTGATGCCTAAATCTAAATCCCCGTCACAAAACGTAATTGCGAATGGGCGAAAAAGCGAATTGGTTTTAATCCCCACCATCATGGCAAGCATACTCACTTCAATGGTTCCTGAGCAACCATTGAAGCTAACTATGATTTGTATCAAATATTCTTAGTGTTTATTTTAGTTTAACACTTATTTTTAGTGCTATTAAATAGTTAACACTATTAAATTACAGATTATGGCACAGGCAGTATTCACCATCACACCCGAAGAGAAACAGTCCGCTGTTTGGCATACATTGGAGATTCGCGAAGCGATCGCCCGTTTAAATGCTGATACTGAGAATGGTTTAAGTAGTGTAGCAGCCAAAAAGCTATTGTCTGAGGTGGGGGCAAATGAACTCACAGGTAAGAAAAGTAAACCTTGGTGGTTAAAATTTTTACTACAATTTAACCAACCGCTGCTGATTATTTTATTGTGTGCGGGTTTAGTCAAAGCTGTGACTGGCAGCTTGGTGAATGCTGGTGTAATTTGGGGCGTGACTACCACCAACGCCATCATTGGGTTTATTCAGGAATCGAAAGCCGAAGGTGCGATCGCCGCCCTTGCCAAAGCCATCACCACAGAAGCCACCATCATCCGTGACGGTCAAAAAATACGCATCCCTTCCGGTGAGTTAGTGCCTGGGGATATTGTTTTACTAACTTCCGGTGATAAAGTCCCAGCAGATTTACGGTTAATTCAAGTTAAAAATTTGCAGGTAGATGAATCTGCCCTGACTGGTGAATCTGTGGCGGTAGAAAAAAATACTCAAATTGTCAAGCTGGACACTGCTTTAGCCGAACGCAAAAACATGGCTTATGCGGGTGGCTTCGTTACCTTTGGGCAAGGTACTGGTGTTGTAGTTGCCACAGGTAACACCACAGAAACAGGGCGGATTTCCCAGTTAATGGAACAGCACGCCGATATTTCTACACCATTAACTAGAAAATTCGATAAATTTAGCCAGAATTGGCTGTATATGGTCTTAGGTTTGGCAACCCTCTGCTTCGTAGTCGGATTAAGTTCTCGAGGTTTCCAAGAGGCTTTAGAAGCAGCAGTCACTTTAACAGTCAGTGCCATCCCGGAAGGATTACCAGCAGTAGTTACAGTTACGTTAGCCATAGGTGTTTCCCGCATGGCACGACGCAACGCGATTATCCGCAAATTGCCAGCCGTAGAAACATTAGGGAGTGCAACTGTTATTTGTTCTGATAAAACCGGGACTTTGACAGAAAACCAGATGACAGTACAAGCAATTTATACTGGGGGACATCAATATACTGTCAGTGGTATTGGTTACACACCAGACGGCGAAATCCTCATAGATGACAAACCTGTGAACCTCAACAACAATAAGGGTTTGCAAGAATGCTTAATTGCCGGGTTGTTGTGTAACGACTCCCAGCTAGAGAAGAAGAATGGTAGGTGGGTAGTCATGGGAGATCCTACAGAAGGGGCGTTAATTACATCCGGAAACAAAGCAGGTTTTAGTCAGCCAACCTTAGCCAAACAAATGCCGAGGTTAGATGCAATTCCCTTTGAATCGGACTTTCAATACATGGCGACTTTGCACGCCACACCCCAAGGTAAGACTATCTATATTAAGGGTTCAGTCGAGGCAATTCTTCAACGCTGCACCTGGATGTTGAACACTGAGGGAGAACCCCGCCCGTTAGATTGTGTAGAAACATTACGACAAACTAGCATCGAACGGGAAGTCAATATTATGGCACGCCAAGGTTTGCGGGTATTAGCTTTGGCAAAGAAAGCAGTAGCCGATGGGCAAAATACAGTAGATCATCCAGATATTGCTACTGGGTTAATTTTCATCGGCTTGCAGGGAATGATCGATCCGCCGCGTGAGAGTGCCATTAAAGCGGTGCAAGCGTGTCAGGAAGCTGGGATTCAAGTCAAAATGATTACTGGCGATCATGCGATCACAGCACAGGCGATCGCTCGCCGCATGGGCATCAACAAAAATGGTTCAGTTCTGGCTTTTACAGGTGCAGAACTCGCAAAAATGGATCAAACAGAACTCGCCCAAGTTGCCGAAGAAGGTGTAGTTTTTGCCCGTGTCGCCCCAGAACAAAAACTGCGTTTAGTTGAAGCCTTGCAATCAAAAGGTGAAGTCGTCGCCATGACAGGAGATGGTGTCAACGATGCACCGGCTTTAAAACAAGCAGATATTGGAATTGCGATGGGTGGCGCTGGTACAGAAGTCGCCAAAGAAGCCGCCGATATGCTGCTTACCGATGATAATTTTGCCTCCATTGAAGCTGCTATAGAAGAAGGACGGGCGGTATATAAAAATCTCCTGAAGGCGATTTGTTTTATTTTGCCAGTGAACGGTGGCGAATCAATGACAATTTTAATTAGCACATTATTAGCCAGAGATTTACCAATTTTATCTTTACAAGTTCTGTGGCTCAATATGCTCAATTCCATCACCATGACAGTTCCTTTAGCCTTTGAGCCAAAAGCGCAAAATGTCATGCAACAAGCACCGCGTCATCCTAATGAACCGTTACTTTCAGGCAGTCGTGTAAAAAGAATTTTGGCAATTTCTCTGTTTAACTGGATTGTGATATTTGGAGTATTTGAATATATTCGCCAAACCACAGGCAATATAGATTTAGCGAGAACAATGGCGATTAACTCTTTGATTGCCGGACGGATATTCTATTTATTGAGCATTAGTCAATTAATCCCGAATTTGATTGCTAAGATGGATGGCACAATTAAAGAGAATGTCGATGTACCCGCAATTGGATTTGGGATTATCGGGGCAATTATTTTACAAATTGTCTTTGCTCATGTGCCATTAATTAATGAAGTCTTTGAAACGGCACCATTAAATTTACAGCAGTGGTTGTTGTGTTTAGCAGTAGGTTCACCAATGATTTTGTGGGCTACGGTGGTAAATCGTTTTGATCCGCCAAATTAAATACAACCAAAAACGAACCGCAGAGAACACAGAGAACGCAGAGTCATGAGAGATTTTTTGTTCAGTTAATCGTTCCTTTTTATTTTTCTCTCTGGGTACTCTGCGCCTCTGTGGTTCGTTAAAAAAAAATTGATACTAATCGATCTGCTTTGATTCTCGACTCAGAGGTAAAATAGCACTCATTTGTTCTAGATTTAACACTGTGGCTAAGTCTGTTTCACTCATCAATCCTCGTTCTAAAACAATTTCGCGCAGGGATTTACCAGTTTCTAAAGATTCTTTGGCGACAGCTGCGGCGTTTAAATAACCGATGTGAGTATTTAATGCGGTTACTAAAGCTAAACTGCCTTCAGCGTATGCTAAACAACGTTCTTTGTTAGCAGTAATTCCCTCAATGCAACGTTCACAGAGTGCGGCGATGGTATTACCCAGAATTTCGATACTGTGAATCAAGTTATAGGCAATTAGTGGCATCATCACATTTAATTCTAATTGTCCGGCTTGTGCCGCTAAAGCGATCGCACTGTCGTAACCCATCACCTGAAAACACACCATTGATGTCATCTCTGCCATCACTGGGTTATATTTCCCTGGCATAATTGAGGAACCGGGTTGCACTGGAGGCAGTTGAATTTCTTTTAAGCCTGTTTTTGGCCCCGAATCCATCAGCCGCAAGTCGTGAGATATTTTGACTAAATCCTGGGCTAAATTGCGTAAAGCACCGGAAACATTCACAAATGGTGCCATACTTTGCATAGCTGCCATGAGATGGGGCGCAGGTTCAAGGGGAGTATTAATCAATTCTGAGAGAACTTCTATCACACGGGCGCGATAGAGGGAATGAGTATTTAATCCTGTTCCGGCGGCGCTACCTCCCAAACCCAGCACCATCAAATCCCCAGAGGCAGTATAAATCCGGTTTTGGTGTTCTGTAAGGATTTGCGCCCAAGCCCGAAAACTCTCACCCAAACGCACGGGTACTGCGTCTTGTAAATGGGTTCTGCCAGATTTGACGATATCTTGAAATTCTACAGCTTTGTTTTCTAAAGATGCGATCGCCCCATCTATTGCTGGATGTAATGTCTTAGATAATGCCAATAATCCACCAATTCTGATCGCGGTAGGAATCACATCATTGGTAGACTGTCCATAATTAACATGGTCATTGGGACTAACACGTTTGTAATTACCCTTTTCTTCACCAAGAATTTCTAAGGCGCGATTTGCTAGAACTTCGTTGATATTCATGTGGTGAGATGTTCCAGCACCCGCCTGATAAATATCCACAACAAATTGATCGCGGAACTTCCCAGCTAAGATTTCATCACTTGCTTGCACAATCGCCTGACTAATATCTTGAGGAATGCAATTGAGTTCTCCATTCACAATTGCTGTAGCTTTTTTAATGATTAACCCAGCATCTACGTAGGTATTTAAAGGCTTTATGCCGCTAATGGTGAAGTTTTCGATAGCGCGTAGCGTTTGAATCCCGTAATAAACGCTACTAGTAATTTGGCGATCGCCCATCGAATCGGCTTCGATGCGAAAATCTATATTGTCAGTCATAGTATTGTTTGGATGATCTTAAAATACAGATCATGCCATGCAAATGATACTCACGCGCGTTTTACTGTGTTCAAAAACAGTCAACCTTGAAATTTTCAATCCCTAAAAGGGTGTCCGCCGAGATACTGATACCGTTAGCGAATTCATTAAATACGAGCAGGGAAAATATTATGATTAAAACACCAACTCGCCGTATATCTTTAGAGGAATTTTTACAATTACCAGAAACTAAGCCAGCCAGTGAATATGTTGATGGGGAAATAATTCAAAAACCTATGCCTCAAGGTAAACATAGCAGACTTCAAGGTAAATTAGTGACTACAATTAATGGTGTAGCAGAACCCAGAAAAATCGCCCTAGCTTTTCCAGAATTACGCTGTACCTTTGGGGGACGTTCCACTGTTCCAGATGTTGCAGTATTCGCTTGGGAACGAATTCCTGTAGATGAAAAAGGTAATATCGGCAATACGTTTAATACACATCCAGATTGGACAATTGAAATCCTCTCGCCTGAACAAAGTACCACAAAAGTTACCAAAAATATTTTACATTGTTTAAATCATGGTACTCGCTTAGGTTGGTTAATTGACCCAGAGGAATGTTGTGTTTTAGTTTATCCGCCTCACCAGCAACTAATATATTTAGAAAACGAACAAGATATATTGCCAGTACCGGATTTAGTCAGTGATTTACATTTGACATTAGGGCAATTATTTGCTTGGTTAAAATTATAGATAATTCCTCAACCCAAATCATGACTTTACCTAACTGGATTACCTTCTCTCGTCTTCTGGGTGTACCATTTTTGCTATATGGTTTGTACAACCCTACCTCTCAGGCTAGGTGGTTATGTTTGGCGATTTTTATCGTTGCTGCGTTGACTGATTGGTTAGATGGTTATTTAGCGCGAAAACTTAACCAAATTAGTGATTTGGGTAAATTTCTTGACCCCTTAGTGGATAAATTTCTGGTACTTGCGCCGTTAATGGTTTTTATTGAACTAGGAAAAGTGCCAGCTTGGGGAGTGTTTTTGATTTTAGCGCGGGAATTAGCGATCGCTGGTTGGCGGGTGAATCAAACAACGATTACCGGGGCGAATATTTGGGGTAAACTCAAAACTGTTAGTCAAATAGTTGCGATCGCACTTCTGATCGCACCCCTACCTGAAGTCTGGCAAACTCCCTCTCTGATTGCCTTTTGGGTTTCTGTTGCTCTAACTTTAATTTCTGGGGGTATTTATCTTTTACCGCAAAAAGCTAGCACTGCTAATTAACAACATCTACTGTATCATCCCTGTCGGTCTGAGATTTAGACGTCTGGTGAAAAAGAATTGTTTTGACGTAGCACTGCTACGTCTCTACAAGGGTTCGGGGTAACGCATATTTAATTTCACCAGATGTCTATTAGGAGTTAGAAGTTTTAAATTCCTAACTGCTCACTCCTAACTCCTAACTCCTAACTTTCTTCTAACTGCCTGGTTCCTGGCTGACTTGAGCAGTTTGTAAGCCTCGTATTAACTGGCTTAGGGCGCTTTGTAATCCCACACCTGGGTCAGTAGCAACCCACCCATTCGGTGACAGGTGACGGACTTCAAAGTGCAGGTGAGGGCCTGTGGAAGCCCCGGTGCTGCCAACTCGCCCGATGACAGTTCCAGGTTGTACCCACTGACCAGGTTGAACAAAGATTTCTGACATATGACCGTAGAGAGTTTGTTCAGCCGATTTGTGATTCAGAATAACAGTTAAACCATAACCACCCATCCAGTTAGCAGTTTCTACTTGACCAGCAGCAGCTGCCAAAACTGGTGTTCCCGTAGGCGCACCCAAGTCTGTACCAGCATGGAAGCGTTGATTACCTGTGATTGGATGAATTCGCCAACCAAACACAGAAGTAATAGAAGCCGGAATAGACAATGGATACATCATTCCCGTACCACTATAGGCGACTCTCCCCACGTAGGGGATTTGCGGCAATACTGATGCCAATGAGAAGTCATAAGCGACGTTGCTGGGGCGGGGTGCAATGTTGCCATCTGCCATTGGTGGAGGTAAAGTACCGCCACTGGGCGCGATGGGAGTTGCACTCACTCTTGTGGGGCTGAACTCGCTAGGATTCGGGATAAACCGATTCGGGCGAAATGCACTCTTGGTGTCACCACTAGAACCACTTTGAGCAGTACGCCATCTGCTGGTGTTGCCAGGAGTTGCAATCTGCCGCACGGGTGGAACTACTGGTAATTGTGCATTTTGACTTCTTCTGAGCCAATTAGGTGCTGGTTTAACATTAGAATCAGCTACGCTCCTTTGGGGTACTTTGGCGCAGGCGCCGCCTAATACGCTCTGCCCTGAAGGCAAAATGGCTCGACAACCACTGGAACGTTCTGTGAGAATTACGGAATTTGGTGCTTGGTAAGTACCTGTGGCACCACTGTCATAACTATTAGGATCAATATAGGCGTTATTATAATCCCTTGTTTTCCCTGCCGTTGCACTGACGGTATTGTTTGAGTTATTTGATGGTTGAGCAACTTGTGGGAGTTTTTCAGGTAAAGAGTGGGCAGGGGTATTGGGTTTTTCCGGTATCACCCTTGCAGGAGTAACCTGGGAGGCTTCTACCTTGGGCTTTGACTGTCTGATAATCACAACAGGTTGGACAGCTTCGATTTTCGGTGTAGACTGCCTAACTGGTTCTTTTGATTGAGCAACCTCTGGCTTGCGTAGTCTCTGTTTGAGTCTGGCTCGTCTTTGGGAAAATTCTGGTTGCGCTTGAACTGTTTCGGGCGCAACGGCTTGTTTGTTAACTGGGTTTATAACTGCTGTTGGTTGGGAACTTTCAACAGTGGGAACGATGTTATCTATTTGTGTTTCCGTTTGGGCAAACACAAAGCCGCCGCTCAGGAGGCTGACGCTACTCAGCCAGCAGAGGCTTTGAGCAGGTAGCGTTGAGGCAAAACGTTTTCTTGTTAGACCTTGCTGCCATAAGTAATGCAAAGGATGATGGGCAGAATTATTGCGCTGCGTCATTTGTTCTCTCAGTTGTGTGTAATTAGCCTAAAGAGATGATGCTAGTGGTTTGTCTTGCCCAAAGAGCGAAATTTTGAACAAACCTCAAATTTAAACGGAAGATTTATGATACCCCAAACTGATTGTACCGGGTTCAATATAAATTTCCGATGTAATTAGTTCTTTTGTGTGATCTGTTTGTAAATCAACTCGTAAGTTTCCTTGAGATGTCACCCCAACTACAGTACCTGAAAGATTATTGACATATACCTGATCACCCATGTTTGTAAGCAAATCTAGATAGCGAGACAAGAGTATGCTTACTCCTTCTTGGCAAAGGCACTCCATACCGGATTCTATTCCCAGTAAGACTTTAGAGGTTAGCATTTCCAGACAAGAAATTGGTCTGAAATTTTGGGAAGCTTGCCACGATTCCAGATTGATTCCAGTTTCGGGTACTGGGTTTATCCAGTTAATACCAACACCAATTACTGCTTGGGTGATTTGTCCTTTGTTTACTTTGGTTTCTGTCAATATGCCGCCTAGTTTACGACCATTTAAAACTAAATCATTGGGCCATTTTATCCCAACATCTACACCGCACTGGCGCAATTGAGACGCAATTCCCCAAGCAGTAGCGAAAGTTAGCTGGTAGCCGTCTGTAGCCTCTATTTTGTGGTCAAAAGAAATCCCTACGGAAACATATAATCCCCCAACAGGAGAAATCCACTGGCGGCCCCATTGTCCCCGCCCAGCAGATTGGACACTTGCAATTACTACTGTTCCGGAAATAGCGCCTTGGTTGAGTAAGTTCCAGAGAGTTTGATTTGTTGAGGAGACGCTTTCAAAAAAGTGGAGGGAAAATGGTAAATATGTATACTTACGCGCTGCCTTCAACGCTGCTTCCAAGTTTTGCAGATTAAATTCCACAGCAGTTAACCCAAATTCCGTTGTTCAAGTTAGCATTGATTGGCTGATGAGTGATTTTCCGTTTAGGTTTGGTTGAAGATGCACACTTGGCACTGGCGCAATTGGGAAGGACTACCCTATCTAACTTGTAGTATTCTAGAACGTTGGCATCACGGCTTTTTTACCCAGCAGTTTTGGCCGCGATCGCCAGAAGTTATCACCGAAGTATTGCAACCAGAGGCATCAGTTTATCGTTTAAAGCAGGTTCATGGCAATACTGTTCTCACCCCCCAAGAAGTTGAAAGCCTCTTAAGCACTGTTGGGGAAGATTTAGCATCGGCGGATGGTTTAGTTAGCGATCGCCCTCTACAAGCTCTTTGGGTAGCTAGTGCAGATTGTACACCCGTATTGATTGGCGATGTGGAAACTGGACGGGTGGCAGCATTACACGCGGGTTGGCGGGGCACTGCTAAGAAGATTGTCCCCTTAGCCATCGCTCGATTACAATCTCAAGGTAGCAAACTTGATGATTTACGCATTGCAATGGGCCCTGCGATCGCTGGTGAGGTTTACCAAGTCTCTATGGAAGTGGCTGGCGAAATCGGCGCTAGCATTATACCACACAAGGACGAACAAAAGATTATAACTGCATTAAATGAGCTACCAAATTCACCTTTACTAGAAGATCCCAATGCTGGCAAAGTACGGGTGGATGTCAGGCGAGTGAATATTTTACAACTGGAAAATTTGGGAATTAGTGCAGAACAAATTGCGATCGCACCTTATTGTACTTTCCAAACTCCAGAGCATTTCTTTTCTTACCGCCGGGAGAAGGAGAAAAAAGTTCAATGGTCAGGGATTGTTAGCCGTAAACGGCAATAAACCAAACTATGTTACTTTTTTGGACTTACGCAACTGACATATAGGAATCATATTTGATTTCTGAAAAAATCTAAGTACTTGTAGGGTGTGTTAGGCGTAAGCCGTAACGCACCAAAAGCTTGAGGGGAGCAATGCGATTTTGTTAGATCGAACTTTAATTCTCAGTTAGAGAGCTAGATTCTCAATAAAAACAGTTATTTGGCTGCGATCGCACCCCTAAATAGGTGATTTAGCACAAATGACGACCCTCACCCAGCAATTTTGGGTTGGTCGAGTACTAGCCTATATTCTCATCACAGGATAGTTAGGATGTTCAGGATTCGGGATAAGTCGCTGATTTCTACAGTCCACCAGTAAATCCAGCGTCTCAAGCACCGTTTGTCCAATCAGAACTATATCGCCTGTAACTAATGTGGCTTCAGTAGTTTCTCGTCCTGTCAATTCAATAATTACAGGTTCAGTAACGCCTATAGATTCTTCACTACCGTTAGCGTATTGAGCAATCTGCTGTCCTCGAATTCTCAAACCAAGTTGCAGGACAATCGACATGGGTAGTACAGTGCGTACTGCCCCTGTGTCCACTAATGCTTCTGTTTCATACACTCGCAGCATATTTGGATTGAGCATTCCTCGGCTAACAAGCGCTTCATCAATGGCATTAGTGAGCTTGACTTGGACTCGAACTGCACCCATAGGTTGATTGCTGGCAGCATGGTAACGATTGAGATTTACCATAATTATGTATCTTTTGGAAAATTCTTTAATCTCCTTCTAGAGTATCCTGTGCTGACCAAATTGCTTGTAGAAACTTTTTACTTAAACCCCCAAAATTAGTCAAAATTTCAGAACCTGTTTTTGAGGTAGGGAACTAATTGCTAAAACTAAAACACTCAGGGTAATTGCTAAAATGGCATAACTCGGTAGGGCGAAGATAGTTACTTTCAAAATGTATGGCAATTCCCCTGCTTTCACATTCCAGCGATTTGCTAAATAACCGATGAGCCAGCCATGAATCACCCCTGTTTGCACTGCAAGAGAGCAAACTCCTACTAACCAAACAGACATTCTTCTCATAGAGAATGTACAATACCTAATCTGATATAGCAAATCATTTAGCAAAAAAACAACAGCAGGTATTAACATCACAGTACTAGTTTGCTGTGAATAGTTGACCGCAATACTCAAGCAAGAAACTAATACCATTTCTTCTAAGTAGATTTTTTTTGACCAGGCGGTGAGAGATTGTTGGAGATACCAATACCAACCCACAAAACCAACAAGTATTAGAACAATGAAGTCTGATAAAAGCTTGGCAACAAAGGGATTATTGGGGAAGAATCTTGGCCCCACGACCATCAAATCGAGGCGACTCATTGAAAGATAAGGACTATTCGACGGATCATTTAGCCACAGTGAAAATCCACGATCTGCATCCGATAGAAATTGTGTCAAAGAATTGTCCGTCAAGGCTAGACCTAAAAATACTAGAGAAGTTCCTGTGACAATAGATGCAAAAACTAGAGAAAACCGTCTTTTAAGTAGAAAATACAGAATGAATAATGCAGCTAATGTTGGTTTACAAACAGCAATACCTAAGCAAATTCCTGCTGGAATATCCTGATTTTTTCTAGCCCAGATAAACATCCATAAAATGAGAATCGCAACGAAAATGGCAATATTACCAACTTGAAGATCGCGAACTAAACCATAAATCAAGACAACGGAGATTGTGCAAATAGTTCTGAAAACTCGTGACTTCGATTCCAGCAGAATATTCGCTCCCCATAAAATCAAACAAATTGCTAATATATGCATTCCAATCCAGATTGTAAATGCAGTATTGATCGAAAAATCAGCCAGAAACCAAATAAGAGGAATAATATTAGGTGGATAGACAAAGGGTGGAATAAATCCACACACCTTTGTCAGGGTACAGAAACTTTGGCTAAAAATCTCGACATTAAAGGGGCTTAAATGCTGATGAGCCAATTTACTCGCCACATAAAACCACTTAAAATCCCATAAAGGTGGATTTGGTTGATTTAGTAAATAAATTAGCCAACCTGTATAACAGAGAAATCTTGTAACGACTAATACAACACTTGCTTGGACAATAAAGTTAACAATTGGCTGACGAAAAAATTGCATCAACCGTTGAATTACAGAAGATTTTAAGAATAAAGAGTTTTTCCAGGCTGCCTTTTCATCATCTAATCGCCAATTATTTTTGAGAACTAAAGCAACTACAATTACTATAAGTAGGTTCCAAAAGCCAAAGCTGATCATCGGAATAATCTCAAGAATTGTTGATGTATATTTTACATAAAATTACTGTTAAATTCAGGGATAAAAATTACTAACTTTTGAGCGTGATCAATTTAAAAAATTTTGACCAAAAACCCCGCTTCCATGTCAATACTGCGTAGGTTTTGGCAAAAAAATAAAAAATGTGTAGGTAGGTTGGGGAGCCACAGCGCCCTTGCGGGTTCCCCGACTTGTTCGCTTTTAGCGTTCCCGCAGGGTAGCACGTGGCGTTTGAGGAACGAAACCCAACATTTTGCTTTGTTCAGCGCCTGAAACTTAATTATTAAGTAAGTTGGCGCGAAAAAATCAAAGCATATTACGAAACGAAAACAAGCTTAAACCCTTACTAATGACAAATGACGAATGACAAATGACAGCCTTAGCCAGTTAACTTTAATTGCGCCAACCTACTTATTACAAAAAGCTTGGCTCAATAACTCGTGGTGCATTAATGCCCTATCTACTAAAGATTGTATTTGCTCTGATGATAAAGGATCACCGTTAGCATAATGCTCCATCCAAGTCAAACTAATCAAATTGGGGTCATCAGGTAAACTCGCCAAATCCCACCCAGGTATTTCCAAGTCTTCCATGAGGCGATTTACCTTGGGATCATAACTGAGAGCAAAGCAGCGACAACCTTCAGCAGCAGCCATAATCAAGCTGTGCAGACGCATCCCAATTGCCATTTCAACGCCACGAAACACACCTTTTAAAAGTTGCGGATCTTCCAGACATAAAATCTTGCTAACATCTTGAAGTTGGGGTTGAATGGCTTCAGCAATACTTAAATCTTCACTTTTTTGAAATGGCAGTAATAAAATAAAAGCCTGTGTGGCTTTTTGAAAATCCACCAAAGCACGAGTTAAGTTTGCTAGGCGTGTTTCTGTAAGTTGGGGATGCGATCGCAATGTTACCGCAACTCTCGGCGCAGGTAAATCCCAAAGTCCTGGTACTGGTTTCGACTCCAACGCCCAAACCGGGTCAGGAGCAATAATGTAAGGGATTTGCCAATCAGATAACAAAGCCGCACTGGCGCCATCGCGGACACTGATTTTGGTACAATTACTAAAGGTTTGCCGTGCCAGCCAACGAGTTTGCGGACGCACTAACGGCCCAATACCCTGTGCCCAAGCAATGGTTTTCAAACCCATCTTCTGCGCCAATGCCATCAATCCCCCATAATAAAATGGGCTGATAGTGCTGGTGACATCTTGAATGAGACTCCCACCGCCCCAAATCAAGGCATCACAAGAGCGTAAAGCTTGCAGCACAGGGAAGAGAGCCATGCGATCACAGGTCTCTACATTGTAGCGATCGCGCGTTTGGTCTGGATTACCAGAAAGCACCACAGGCGTTACCTGAGATGGTAACATTTGCAAAAGCGTCGCCAACAAAGCTTCGTCACCACCATTACCTTTACCGTAATATCCAGACAATAACGCCCGCATCTTAACCATTTTGGATTTTAGATTAACAACTTTTTTTAAGTAGGTCGGCGCAATTAAAGCTAACTGACTAAGGCTGTCATTTGTCCTTTGTCATTGGTCACTAGTAAAGATTTTAAGGCTATTTACGTTTTGTAACATACTTTGATTTTTTCGCGCCAACTTACTTATACAGAATATCTGTCGTTGATATTTTCCAACTTCCTAACAGAGGAAGATAAAAAGGACTCCCAACTCCTAACTCCCAACTCCCAACTCCCAACTCCTAACTCCTAACTTTCTTATGCACGCCCTATCGATTCCCACCTGGATTATTCATATTTCTAGCGTTATTGAGTGGATTGTAGCTATTTGGTTAATTTGGACTTATGGCGAACTCACTGGTAATCGCAATTGGTGGGGATTATCCCTTGCCATGTTACCAGCTTTAGTCAGCGCCATGTGTGCTTGTACCTGGCATTATTTCGACAACGCCGAATCTCTAGAATGGCTGGTAACACTTCAAGCTACCATGACCTTAGTTGGTAATTTTACACTTTGGGCGGCGGCGTTTTTAATTTGGCGTTCTAGCAAGTCCAATAACACTGTTGAACCAAAACCTACTAAGTAAGTTAGCGCGAAAAAATTAAAGTATGTTACAAAACATAAATAAGCTTAAAACCCTTACAAATGACAAATGACAAATGACAAATGACCAATGACAGCCTTAACCAGTTAGCTTTAATTGTGCCGACCTACTTAAATCAGAGCAATGATTTCTAAAGAAACCCTGTTTGCACTTTCACTGTTTCCCTATTTGGGTTTCTTGTGGTTTATCAGCCGCAGTCCACAAATGCCGCGTTTAGCGCTGTATGGATTTTACGGTACTCTCGTCTTTGTTGCCATCACCATCCCAGCCGGAATTTATGCCCAATTGCATTATGGCGAGTCTTTGGCCAATGTAGATTGGTTGCACGGTGGTGCAGAAGTATTTTTGACCCTTTCTAACATCTTGCTTGTGCTGGGTTTTGAGCAAGCTGTAAGGCAATTAAAAATGAAACATGAAAAATAGTAAATTCTGGCTAAGGCTGTCATTTGTCATTGGTCATTTGTCATTTGTCATTAGTAAGGGTTTTAAGCTTATTTACGTTTCGTAACATACTTGGTTTTTTTCGCACCAACGTACTTATAGCAATCCTCAATAAGTCGTGAAAATCTGCAATTACTTTCTCTGCGCTCTCTGCGCCTCTGCGGTTAATTTATTATTACAAATGATTTAGAACTACTATAGGTAGCGTTTTGATTGCATTGAGTTATGAGGAAAAAATAAATGGACGTAATTCCAGCAATTGATTTATTAGAAGGTAGCTGTGTGCGACTGTATCAAGGAGAGTACGATCGCTCGCAAGTTTTTAGCGAAAATCCGGCTGATGTTGCCAAACAGTGGGTAGATCAAGGTGCTACCAGATTGCATATAGTTGATTTAGATGGTGCCAAAGCAGGTAAAGTAGTAAACCTGGGGGCAATTGAAGCGATCGCTCATGCAGTGTCAGTGCCCATTGAAATTGGTGGAGGATTGCGCGATCGCACCAGCGTGCAACAAGTATTCAATCTGGGCATACAGTGGGCAATTCTCGGCACCGTCGCCGTAGAACAACCCCAGCTAGTGCAAGAACTCTGCCAAGAATTTCCTGGACAGATTATCATCGGTATTGATGCCCGTAACGGTCGCGTCGCAACTCGCGGTTGGTTAGAAACCTCAGAAGTTTTAGCAACTCAACTGGCT
This sequence comes from Nostoc sp. CHAB 5836, assembly GCF_020829445.1. Classification (GTDB taxonomy): domain Bacteria; phylum Cyanobacteriota; class Cyanobacteriia; order Cyanobacteriales; family Nostocaceae; genus Nostoc. The sequence continues at coordinate 7,113 of NZ_JAIVFV010000002.1, read as the reverse complement.
GTACAAATGCAAGAATTGGGTGCAGCCGCCATAATTTACACAGATATCCACCGTGACGGTACACTTATCGGCCCCAATTTAGAAGCTTTGCGAGAACTTGCAGCAGTAATTTCCATCCCCATAATTGCTTCTGGCGGGGTAAGTTCTATTACCGACTTGTTAAGTTTATTGGCATTAGAACCTCAAGGCGTGAGTGGTGTGATTGTCGGACGTGCCTTGTATACTGGGGATATTTTACTTAAAGAAGCATTACGAGCGATCGGGCCTGGGCGGATTCAGGATATCCCCCCCAATCTAGGTTTTTCCACCTTTGCTTGACATTTTCTGTCTTTGGTGAAGCCACTACTGTACTCGGAGTACCAAGTACAGTAGTGGCTTCTCTTAACCAGTCCGGCTATTTGTTTTAGCTAAAGAGTGAACGGTACGGAGGATGAAATGGTTGTTACACTGCAACTGCGCCAGATCGACGTTCAACCAGGGCAGTGCTTGGCATTGCGCGAGATCAGTTGGGCAGAGTTTGAAGCAATTCTAGAGGAACTTGGAGAACATCGCGCTGCACGAGTTGCTTACTATCAAGGGCTGTTAGAGATTCGGATGCCTTCACCAGAACATGAAGTTGACAAAGAATTAATTGGCGACATGGTTAAAATTGTACTGGATGAGTTAGAGCTTGACTGGGAACCTTACGGCTCAACAACATTTAAGCGATGCCTACAGCGGGCTGCGCCTACGCAAATGGCAGCAGGTATAGAACCGGATACCTACTTTTATATCCAAAATGCTCGCCAAATGATCGGCAAGCGACGGTTAGATTTGTCAGTTGATCCACCACCAGATTTAGCAATTGAAATCGATGTTACCTCAAAGACCCACCTTAGTGCTTATGTGGCATTGGGTGTACCTGAACTTTGGTGTTACGGAGGTGGCAAGTTGCAAGTATTTGTCTTAAATCAAGCAGAATACGTTGAGATGGAAACTAGTCCCACATTTGGCAATTTGCCTGTGATTGAGGGAATATTGCAGTTTTTACAATTCAGCCTGACAGAAGGATCTAGTACAGCGCGACGAGCATTTAGGCAGTGGGTGCGTGAGGCATTAGCGCAGTAATATCATGTCCGCATAATTAGTTATGATTCCCACAGTCATTGCACCCCACCCCTTAATCCCCTCCCCGCAAGCGGGGAGGGGAGACAAAGCATAGCTTTGGCGGGGTGGGGTTCTTCGGGTTTACTAAGTAATCAACCGGACATGATATAACATCAAGTTTGGATAAAAAGCATTATAGTTCCTTGTAGAGACTTAAATTAAGTCTCTACAATTGTGATCAGAAATAAATTAGCTTATTTATTTTTCGCTTGAGTCTTTGCCTGTTCTAAAGCTATTTCTTTAATAGCCTGATATGAATTAACATTTGAAGTACCTTCAATAGCTTTAACTGCCAAATCCTGAACTTGTTTGAGAGCAGATTCAAGTTGTTTAGAAAGATTTTGAATCCGCGTCTCTTGATTAGTAATAGTTTGTTCTAGAGATTGCAGCCTTTGTTCATAGAAACGCTTTTGCCCTTCCACTTCCTTAGAATATAAGTCTGATTTTACTTTAGCTTGGTAGTAGGCGATGCCTTTGCCTTCTTCTGTAGCTTTTTTTATAGCTGTTTCCTTATCTTTGGGAAAAGCCTCTACCTTGGCTTTTAATTCTTCAAATTGTTTCTCTCTCTCAGAAATTGCTTTCTCCCGTTCAGCCCACTGTTTTTCTGTTTTTTGTAGTAATTCTTCTAGTTGTTTATATAGTGCTTTCTGCTCTTGTTCGTATTCGTCATTTTGCAGTTGCCTCTGGAGTTCTAAATTATACTTATACTCGGAAGTATCCCGTTGTCGAGTTTTATTCAAGTTTTCATTCCGTTCTTTTATCGCCCGTTGCTGTTCCTCTTGTTCTTTACCCCAAGCATTCTTTTGCTCTAGTATTTCTTGGAATAAAACTTCAGAACGCCGACTATATTCTTCCTGATAAGTTTTAGTATTATCTTCATAGGCGTCAATGAGAGTATCCAAGATATCATCAGAAATCTCTAAATTGTGCAACTGTGTTAATTGTTGGATTTCTTCTTCTAAATTTCGCCTGATTTCTTCTAAATTAGAGGCTTTTGTGGTTAGTTGTTCCGATAATTCATTAGCCGCACTGCCAAAACCTAATTGAATCTTTGCCAAGCTTTCAATTGTATTATTCATCTTTTGTTGGACACTAGAAAGCTGATTCATAGGTGTTTTTTGTTCTAATTTAGGCTGTTCTTGAGTTCCAGACTTGTTTTCTTTACCAATTTGTTCTAGTTGCGATTTCAACACTGCTTTTTCTTTAGCTAACTCCTCATACGCCTGAAGAATTTCTACTTTAGTATTCTTATCAGTCGGTTTCTTTCCCACCACAACAAACCTCCTCTTCAGGAATTAAAAATGATTAAGATGCTAAGTAAGTCGGCAACAATAAATCAAACTATACTACGAAACGTAAATATACCTTAAACCCTTATAAATGAGTAAGGACAAATGACAAATGACAGCCTTAGCCAGTTAGCTTTATTTGCGTCGCTCTACTTACAGATTCATAACTATTTAGGTGTAGAACTACCAAAAGCCCTCATAGCTAAGTCTTGTGCTTGTTTTAATGCAGTTTGCAATTGAGCAGAAATACCTTCTATTTGCTCAGACTGTTTCTTAATTGTTTCTTCCAGAGATTGAATTTTTAGTTCATAACTCTGTTTGCTCGATTCCCATTCTCTTTCAAATAAATCAGCCTCAATTTTAGCTTTCTGGCTTGTTTCTTTAATGGATTCTTCTCTCGATTTTTTAACAGCCTCTTCCAGTTCATTAGGAAATGTAGTTACTTTTTGTTGATAATCTGCAAAGAGTGGTTGGCGTTCAGTCAATATCTTTTCTCGTTGTGCCCAATCTCTGTCTTTATTTTGAGAGTTTTCTTGTATTTCCCTTTGTTGTTGACGCTTTATAGCTTCGTAGCTGTCTGTATTTAGTTTCCGAGTATTTTCTAATATATACTGAAATTCTTCTTGCTCTTTCTGGCGATCTTTGGCTAATAAATTGTTATATATTTGGAGCTTTTCTTCATACTCTGCTTGCTCTTTTTGCCATTCTTTTCGTCTGATTGTAATTTCTTTCTCTAATGCTTCCCTTTTGCTGATAGTATCTTGTTCTAGGGTTTTTAACTTTTCTTGGTGTTCTTGACTTAAAATATCTAGAGTATCTGCAACGACTCTGATTTGCTGAAGCTCTTGTAGGCGTTGAGTTTCAATTTCTATAGCTCGGTTCAATTCATCTAACTTCAAATTTTCCTGAGCTAGTTTTTCAGATAGTCCGTTGAGAATACTGCCAAACTCTAATTGTAAATCAGCTAAACCTTTGACAATACTATCAACCGTATATGTAGAAGCTGCTTGCAGAATTTCTTGACTTTTTGCCTTTTCTGCTTCCTCTTGTTTGGTTGCTATTTTAGATTCCAGCTTTTTTCTTTGGATAATAATTTGTTGAAATGCTTGCATTAGTTGTTGTTTGCTGTCCTTGACTGCAACTATAGTCATCTTCCAACTCCCTTCAATAGGCAATGATTTATTGGGTAGCAAGCCATACCAATGACTACCCTATGCAGACATCAGAGTAGCCTTTTACTCAAGCTTTTTAGCACCGTGGAAATACTAGAATAATCAACGTAGGACACTTAGTTGGGTACGAATTTTCCACATATATGTCCTTCTGTTTTTCAAGTATAGTTTTCCCTTTCTGGTAATAGTATTTTTGTACTAAGATAAATATACCTAAATTAATCTGCTCTTGTCAAGATAAGAGTTTAAGAGTTTTTTGCATAAGTTATATTTGATTTATGAGAGTGCTGTGGCATATGTTACTTTTTATAAAGAAAATCTAAAAGAATTAACCCTAGTAGAAGCGTGGTTGCAGTCAGGGGAGATAATAGATGTAATCATCGTAATTGATACAAGCACAGTCCTAGACTTTTGTGATATCAATGTATACCAGTGAATCGACCAAATATTCTCCTAGAACGGACATTGGACAAACCAGCCGGATTCTAGTAGTAGAAGATGAAGAATTAATCCAGGAAATGCTAGCTGTAGCTCTGGAAGAGGAAGGTTATGGGGTGGTAACTGCACCCGATGGGCGATCTGCTATAGAGTATCTCAAAAGTTTTGAAACCAATTCAGGGGAACTTCCCTTTGATTTGCTCATTCTTGATTTAATGCTCCCTCAAATCAATGGGCTAGATATTTGCCGTTTGCTGCGTCATCAAGGAAACCCAGTACCAATTTTAATGCTGAGTGCTAAGGGTAGTGAAACTGACCGCGTGCTGGGGTTAGAGGTGGGAGCAGATGACTACCTGACCAAACCCTTTAGTATGCGGGAGTTAGTGGCTCGTTGTCGGGCTTTACTCCGCCGCCAACGCCTAAGTAATTTACCACAAGTACCAGTATTAAAATTCAAGGATATCACCTTGAATCCCCAAGAATGTCGTGTGCTGGTTCGTGATGTCGAGGTGAGTCTTTCCCCCAAAGAGTTCCGGTTGCTGGAACTGTTTATGAGTTACGCCCGCAGGGTATGGTCACGGGAACAATTGCTAGATCAGATTTGGGGGCCAGATTTCGTTGGCGATAGTAAAACTGTAGACGTTCACATTCGGTGGTTGCGCGAAAAATTAGAGCAAGACCCCAGTCATCCCGAATATATTGTGACTGTACGAGGTTTTGGCTATAGATTTGGATAATTAGTTGGGATAGTTGTTAGTTTTTAGTAGTCACCAACAAACTAACAACTCAAATGCTTTTATTGGGATTTTTTCTGGGTTTAGCGGTAGGCATTGGGTTTTGGGTTTGGCAACAGGTTCAACTTAGCCGCTACCTGGGGCGCTTACTCCCACCGTTAACCTCCCATTCTTACAAGATGCGACTGCTGCTGATTCCTGGGTTGCGGCAGGAAATAGCGATGGTGAAACAGCACGAGCAAGATTTGCAGCAGTCGTTGCAAACTTACCAAGACCTGCTAGATTTTGCACCAGTGGGATATTTGCAGGTGGATGAGGAAAGTCAACTGCTGTGGTGCAATCGACAGGCGCAGGAAATTTTGGATTTGCAAAGGTGGCAACCAGGACAGGTGCGCTTGTTACTGGAGTTGGTAAGGTCTTATGAACTTGACCATCTAATTGAGCAAACTCGTGATATTCAAAAACCACAGATGGGAGAATGGATATTTCATCCATCTTGTGATGATGCGGCAGAGATGGCAACAATAAAATCTTTGGCTTTGCGGGCGTCTAGCTTGCCTTTACCCAATGGACAAGTAGGGGTGTTTTTAGAAAATCGTCAACCCCTATTAGATATAAATAAAGTACGCGATCGCTCTTTTTCTGATCTAGCACACGAACTCAGAACCCCACTAACTTCGATTCGCTTGGTTGCGGAAACTTTACAAATCCGCTTGGAACCACCTCTCAATCGCTGGGTTAACCGCCTAATGCAAGAAGTTGATCGGCTGATTAACTTAGTGCAAAGCTGGCTAGACCTCACCCAAATGGAAGCAAACCCAAATATGCAATTACAAGCCAAAGCTGTAGAATTGCGATCGCTGATTGCATCTGTTTGGGAAACACTAGAACCTTTGGCAGGGCGCCAACATCTGTCTCTTTCTTATTCTGGCCCAGAAAATCTCTGGATTAAGGCAGATCAAGCCCGTATCTACCAAGTTTTTCTCAACTTGCTAGACAATAGTATTAAGTACAGTTCTCCTCGTACAAGTATTTACATTGAAGCGAAAATTTTATCCACAAAGGATAATGATGCTGCTTCCCCAATCCTAGAAATAAATCTTATTGATTCGGGAGTCGGGTTTTCTGAGGTAGATTTACCCCACGTTTTTGAGCGATTTTATCGCGGAGATAAAGCCCGAACCCATTCCCCCCAAGATGGTAACTCCATCGGGGCGATCGTTGGTAGTGGGTTAGGATTAGCGATCGTTGAGCAAATTATAATCGCCCACGGTGGCTCAATCAAAGCTATGAATCATCCAGAAACTGGAGGTGCGTGGATACAACTCCAATTTCCTGAAGTTATGGCAAACTCCTTAAGCCAAGACTATAGTTAGTAATATCTTCACGTTTGAGACAACAAGTGTGAAAGCTGTTCATTACAGTTCCAATCCGCAAAGACCCCAACTCGCACGCGCCATTAGGCGCTTAGAACGTGATGTATTGCGCATGGGTGCTTTGGTAGAACAATCATTTCGCCTCAGCCACCAAGCGTTATTTGCTCGTAACTTGACAGCTGCTGACGAACTTCCCCGATTAGATAAAAAGATTGATCGCTTTTATAGACAAATCGAATCAGACTGTACGGCAATTATGACGCTGCAAGCGCCTACAACTCAAGATTTGCGTTGCTTGAGTGCCTTTATGCAGTTGGTGCGAGACTTAGAGCGCATTGGTGATTATGCTGAGGATTTAGCTGAGATTGCGATTAAAATTTTTCCTTATGCGCCTCATACGTGTTTATCTGAGATTGAAGCTATGTCCCTTCACGCACAGGCGATGCTAGCAACTAGCTTAAAGGCTTTGGGAGATTTCGATGAAGCCGGCGGACGCCGTTTAAAGCACTTAGATGATACTGTAGACGATGCTTATGATCGCGTTTATCAGACTTTAGCCCAACAACGCGATGTGCCTGGTGTAGTCGAGCCAATTGTACTGCTAGCACTGGCAATTCGTTGTCTGGAACGTATGGCAGATCACGCCACTAATATTGGTCAAAGGGTAGCATATATTGTCACCGGTCAACGCTCTTAATTCAATTCTGTACTAAGTATCATGTCCGCATAATTAATTGTGATTCCCACAGTCTTTGCACCCCACACGCAGGGCTATTTCATTCTCATCTAGCCCGCCTCAGAATGAATTCACCTCTCTTGTAGCGAAAGTCGTCTAAGAGGTTGTTTGAAAAGTTTTTAGGAGTAAAAAACTATGCTAATCGCTTCACCATGATACGGATCATGGCAAGATAAATAAAAGTCTCTGATGTTTCGGGCAATAACTCATAATCTCGAACCA